>CAYYDS010000122.1:5704-8760 GCA_964470665.1 uncultured Lentimicrobiaceae bacterium | reverse complement strand
CGCCGGCGCATCAGCCTACTCGCGCGACTGGGATTATGAGCGTATGCGCAACATAGCCGATCAGGTTGACGCCATTCTGATGGCCGATATTTCGCATCCCTCGGGCCTCATCGCCAAAGGATTGCTCAACGACCCAATCGAGCATTGCCATATCGTAACCACCACCACGCATAAAACCTTGCGCGGCCCACGCGGCGGACTCATCCTGATGGGCGAAGATTTTGAAAATCCTTGGGGCTTGGCCACGCCGAAAGGCGAAATCAAAACCATGTCGGCGCTGCTCAATTCAGCTGTATTTCCCGGCATCCAAGGCGGCCCGCTCGAACATGTGATTGCCAGCAAAGCCGTTGCATTTGCCGAAGCCCTCAGCGACGCCTATTTCCACTATATTTTGCAAGTGAAGAAAAACGCCGAAGTAATGTCGAAGGCTTTCGTTGACAGGGGTTATAATGTGATCTCGGGGGGAACAGACAACCACCTCATGCTCATTGACTTACGCAGTAAATTCCCGAACCTGACCGGGAAGGTTGTTGAAAACATCCTGGTAAAAGCCGATATCACCATCAATAAAAACATGGTGCCATTCGACAGCCGCTCGCCTTTCCAAACATCGGGTTTGCGCATTGGAACGCCTGCCATTACCACTCGCGGACTTAAAGAGGAACATATGGAACCCATTGTTAACCTGATTGACGAAGTAATCAGCAATGTGGATAATGATGCTGTGATTGCTAAAGTTCGCACCGAAGTAAACCGTATGATGTCGAAATATCCGCTATTTAGCTGGTAATCCGCTAAAATGATATTTGTTCATTGTTTTTGCCCGGATTGTGACTTCACAATTCGGGCTTTTTTTTGAGCTTTAAAAAACGTTGTTCTTGCCTACCACAAGGCACAACATCAGGTCGGGGTCGAGGTATTTTTGTGCTGTTTCCCTTATTTGTTCAGCGTTTACGGCATGTATGGCTTCAAGGCTGCGGCGATAGTAGTCCAAACCTAAGCCTGTATCGAATGCAGCTTTAAACTTTTCAACCTGATTAAATATTCCATCCAAAGCGCGCAAATATTGGCCGTTGAGGTAATTTTTTACCAAAGTCAACTCGGCCTCTCCTACTGTTTCGTCCATCAGCTTAAGCAATTCTTTTCGTATTTCGATCACGGCCTCGCGGCTTACATCGCTGCCCACCTCGCTTTGAATGGTAAAGGCTGTGGCCTTTCGCAGGGGCGTAATGGCTGAGTATATTCCATAGGTATAGCCCTTATCTTCGCGAAGGTTCGACATGAGCCGCGAGCCGAAAAAGCCGCCCAACAGCTCGTTTAGCACTAAGAAGGCATAATAATCCGGATGATTTCGCGCCATTACCGGCCTGCCCATCATAATGATAGATTGCAAGGCATCGGCTTTTTCTTTGAAGATCTGCTGTGGGCGAAATTGCGTTTGTTGCACAAAGTCAATAGATTGCTCTGTTTGCCCTTGCCACGACCCCATGCTATCGTCCAATGCTTTTAAGACTTTCGGATTTACATTGCCGCTCAAAATCACTTTGGCATTGGCCGGATGGATATAATCGCGATGAAAATTGCGCAGATCGGCAAGGTTCAGGCGGTCAAAATCTTCTTCGAAAACCATTTTCCCATAAGGAGTATCTTCTCCATAAAGATTAGCTCGGTAAATTTGACCGGCCAATTGTCTGATTTTTAAGTTATTTTGTCTAAATTCTGATTTTTGTCTTCCATTTAGCAGCTTAAAATTGACTTCAGGAAAATTGGGCTTTTCTAAAAGATTGCGGATTAGCGGCAGCAATGTCGGAATTTTTTTGTCAATGCAGTTGAGTGTAAGATAGCTGTAATCGGGCGTTGTGGAAAGGTTTAGAAAAGCGCCATGATATTCGATAATGTTGTTGAGCTTTCTTGCTGTATGGGCGCTGGTGCCTTCGCGCAGCATTTTGAGTGCAGTGGATGCCACAAGCGGTTGTGATGCATGGGCGCGGCCTGCCGAAATCATGATGTCGAGCTGAAAGGCAGGCTGCATAGGGTCGTTAAAAACATAGGTTTTTATGCCGTTTTTCAAGGCAATTTCTTCCGGTTTAAGCAGTTTTGGCGAGGCATGCGGATTTAGCTCAGGCGCGATCTGGCGAAACGACTCAACTGTTTTGTTCATTGTCTATCATATAGTTAAGCGTTGTACAATTGGTTTCGATCAATATAGCTTTGGCAGCTTCATGAATTTCGTCGGCTTTTATGGCCCGGTATTGCTTGTGCAGCGTATTGATCAGGTTGGTATCTCCCAAATGGGTAAATAAGGCTAAATTCATGGCTTTGGCTAATATGCTGACATCGCCGAAAACCATGGAGGTTTCGACACGGTTTTTCACTTTTCGCAGCAGCTTTTCCGAAGGCGCTTTGGCTAAAAATCCGGCTATACAGCTATCCAATGCGTTGACGGCTTTTTCGAAGGCAACGCCTTGCGACACTTTTCCACTGATGACCAACAATCCGGGGTCCAGGCGGCCTGTAACATAAGCATCTACGTCGGCAAAAAGAGCTTTTTTAAGCACAAGCTCGCGATACAACAGGCTCGACCTCCCGGAATCGAGCAAATCGGTAACAAGGTCGAGGGCGATGTAGTTATCCTGATAGCGCCCGGGCATATGCCATGCTTTATAGACCACATTTGTAGGCACTTTTCGCCTTACTTCGGCCATACGCATTTCGGTTTGCGGTTCTTCGGCAGCGAGTTCCCGTTTGATTTTTGGCCCCGAAGGAATAGAGCTAAACCACTTCTCGGCCAACTGCTGTATTTGTTCGGTTTGCACATTGCCCACAACGCTGACAATTGCGTTATTCGGGTTGTAAAACTTTGAATAAAAGCCCTTTAAGTCTTTTAGCTTCATGTTTTCAATTTGCGAAACATCTTTCCCGATTGTATTCCACTGATACGGATGTGTTTTGTAGGCCAACGGCATCAGCAGCATCCACACATCGCCATAGGGTTGATTGAGGTAATTTTGCCTAAACTCTTCAATCACGACCTGACGTTGCACTTCGAAGCTTTT
>CAYYDS010000122.1:0-5694 GCA_964470665.1 uncultured Lentimicrobiaceae bacterium | reverse complement strand
CATGCGATCCGACTCGAGCCAAAAGGCCGTTTCGATGTTTTCGGCCGGAAGAGAAAGGTAATAATTGGTGATGTCGTTATTGGTAAAGGCGTTGTTTTCGCCCCCTGCCAAACGCAGCATCTCGTCGGGTTTGGGAATATTCACCGAGCCCGAAAACATCAGATGCTCCATCAGGTGGGCCATCCCCGTTTTGTCGGGCTGCTCATCGCGTGCGCCCACATCGTAAAGAATATTCATAACGGCCAAAGGCGTAGAAGGGTCGCGATGAACCACAAAACGAAGGCCGTTGGAAAGCTCAAATGTATCGAATTTGATCATAATCAACTTAATCGCGCAAAAATAGGAAGATAAGGCGAATAAAGCAGAAAACGGTATCTTTTCGCAAAACAACCAAAAGGCCGCTTAGCGCGAAAGCCTTCTTTTTATACCTTTGCAAGCTGAAAAAACGTAAAGGATGAAAACAGACGGTTCTAATAACCGCACTTTAATCAAAGGCTCGATAGCAGTTGGGTTTTCGGCCATTTTGTGGGGCTTCGACGGCGTTGTGCTCACACCGCAGCTTTTTCGCTTAGATCCGCTGTATGTGGTGTTTATCCTGCACCTTGTGCCCTTTTTAATCATGAATCTTTTTTTATCGAAAGAATACCGCCACCTGAAGTTTATGAAGACTCAGGATTTGATATTTTTTCTTTTGGTAAGCTTTTTTGGAGGCGCCATTGGCACTTTAGCCATTGTAAAAGCTCTGTTTCTTCTCGAGTTTAACAACCTTTCTATCGTTGTTCTCCTTCAAAAATTGCAGCCGGTATTTGCCATTACTCTTGCTCACTTTCTTTTGCGCGAGCCTTTGCGCAAAAACTTTCTGTTTTATGCTGCGCTGGCCATCATCAGCGGCTATTTTCTGACGTTTGAGTTTAGCCTGCCCGATTTTAATACGGGCGATAATACGGCGCTGGCAGCTTTACTCGCCATTGTGGCAGCCTTTTCGTTTGGAAGCAGCACTGTTTTTTCGAAAAAGGTAGTTACAAATTACCATTTTGTAACCTCTACCTTTTACCGCTACGGTTTTACCTCGCTCATTATGCTTGTGGCAATGCTCGCACTGGGCGATTTCGGCCAACTGCTTCATACTCAGGCGCGCGAGTGGATGTTTATCTTGCTTATTGGGATAACCACCGGATCGGGTGCAATTTTTTTGTATTACTACGGGCTGCGAAAAGTAAAAGCCATCGTTGCAACCATCAGCGAACTTCTTTTTCCGATTTCGGCAGTATTGTTCGATTTTCTGATTAATGGCACGCGACTCAGTGTCATTCAGTGGGTTGCAGCCGCCGTGATGTTCTTTGCCATCGTGCGTCTCAACAAAAACCAATAGCAAAAGCTTAAAATTAAGAAATCTATTGATTTCTGCCCGACATTGTATTATATTTGCTTAAAACTTGCAAAAACTTAATACGGAGGACCATAATATGACACAAGATTTAGCATTGGTTTATACCGGCTCTATCGTGGAAGCAACCTTTATCTGCGAAATTCTCAACGAAAGCGGCATCGTAACCATCTTACGCGATACGCTCGAAGAAAGCGTTATTGCCGGCTGGGCATCGGGTTCGCCCGAAGATTCGGCGCTCATTTTTGTCGAAAATACATTGGCCGAAAAAGCACAAAAAATTATTAACGACTACAAAGCAACACTTTAGCGCTGATGGAGCAGTGTATTCACAGCAGTTTTATTGCTGATGGAAAACTCATTTCTTCCTGCGATTTCATTCCGGCTCATTTCGAAGGTTATGAGTATGTATATGAAGTAGTACGCATTATTGACAGCAAGCCGCTGTTTTTTGCCGGGCACATTGCGCGGCTCGAAATGAGTTGCCTCCTGGCCGGTTTTTCGCCGCCCGGGGCCGAAAAACTGAAACGGCTGTTTAAAGCTTTAATTGAAGCCAATGGCGTAGAAGCCGGCAATGTAAAGGTGATGGCCACAAATGAAGAA
This sequence comes from uncultured Lentimicrobiaceae bacterium, assembly GCA_964470665.1. Classification (GTDB taxonomy): domain Bacteria; phylum Bacteroidota; class Bacteroidia; order Bacteroidales; family F082; genus JALNZU01. Next base: position 3,704 of record CAYYDS010000122.1, on the reverse strand, counting down.
AACGCCCGTTTTAGGCTGGCCATATGGTTTATTCCCGCTTTTTATCCCGACAACGAAATGCTTACCCAAGGAGTAGAAGTTGCTTTGATTGATTTAAAACGAACAGATCCGCAAATAAAAATCCATCGCAACGAATACAAACAGCTTGTTGCCGAAAGCGTAAAGCAGCAACAGGTGTACGAGCTGCTGCTTCTCGATGATGGAAGGATTACCGAAGGCAGCCGTTCCAATGTTTTTTTTATCAAGGGGGAAACCTTGTTTACTGCCCCCGATAAAGTCGTGCTCAAAGGCGTAACCCGCGACAAAATTTTGGAAATCATCACACGGCTTGGCCTCGAATGTCACAAAGTGCAAATTCATCAAAACGAATTGCAACAGTACGACGCCGCTTTTTTGTGTGGCACCTCGCCCGGCGTACTGCCCATTGCCCGTATAAAAGAGCTAAGCGAATTTCAGGCAAACCATCCGGTTTTGCTTCAGATACAACAAAGCTACGAAAACATCAGAAACGACAACATCGGGCAATTTGTGTGGTGAAAACCGTAATTTTGCAAAAAGAGCTTCCCATTATGTTAAAGCGTTTTTTTCTTCTGCCCCTCATTCTGTTGATGTTTTCGGCAACAGAAAGCCTGTCGCAGGTGAGCATTGGCGATATGTGTCTGAGCGGCCAGGAAGTTCGGTTGGCCGGCCTGATCAACAGCTTTCGCAAGCAAAGCCGAATGCCGGAGATTGCCCTCTCGCGCGACCTTACTTATGTGGCCAAGCTACACGCCTACGATTTGCAACAAAACCGGCAGGATACCAGCATCTGCAACGCACACAGCTGGTCGGACAAAGGCAGCTGGACGGCCTGCTGCTATAATTCGTTTGTACTGAAAAACAACTGCATGTGGGATAAGCCAAAAGAGCTGACTTCGTATAATTTCAGGGGTTACGAGCTGGTTTTCAGCGAAGAAGGTATTGTTGATGCCGATAGCGTATTCAACCTCATCAAAACAACTGCCGAAGCGGCGGAAATGATTCTAACCAAGGGGCAGCACAACGATAAAAACTGGCTCGCAATGGGTGTGGGAATTAGCGAGAACTATGTGAGCATTTGGTTTGGCCAGCGCGCCGATAACAGCCCGAAACCGACTGCTTGCAACCCCAAAACTTCGTCGGAAGACACCGAACAAACTGTTGCAGGCAAAAATGCCAAATATTACCTCATCTACGGAAGTTTTCCTAATAGGGCCGATGCTGAAGAAGCCGTAAAACGCTACCGGAAAAACGGACTTGCAAAATGTAGCGTTATCGCAGCCGATGGAAACTTCAGGGTGGCTATTGATCAGTTTTCGAAACTCTCGGAAGCCAAGGCGGCCAAGGAGCGTTATCAAGAAAATTACCCCGAAGCCTGGATTTACAAACAATAAAAATTAACCCGCATCTTTATTCAAAACGACATAAAAACATGAAAAACAAAACAGAACACGAAAACTGGATGCGCCAAGCGGTAAAATTGGCCGCATCCAACCTTCAAAGCCTTAAAGGCGGGCCTTTCGGAGCTGTTGTTGTAAAGGACGGCCAAATTGTGGGCAAAGGCTCAAACAGCGTTACTTCGCTCAACGACCCTACGGCTCATGCCGAGGTGATGGCCATACGCGATGCCTGTAATAACCTGAATAGCTTTCAGTTGGAAGGCTGCACCATTTATTCCTCCTGCGAGCCCTGCCCCATGTGTTTGGCTGCCATTTATTGGTCGCGTGCCGAAGCCCTCTACTTTGCCGCCGGACGCGAAGATGCCGCAAAAGCCGGCTTCGACGATTCGTATATCTACCGGCAAATACCGCTCGACATTACCCGGCGCGACCTGCCAACCACACAGCTCGACGCCTCGGAAGCAAATAAAATATTTGAGCAATGGAAAGAATTGGAACAGAAAACACCTTATTAAAATACTGTCAATGACAGCACAAAATGAATCCATCAAAGAGGTGGCCGCCCTCTTGCTAAAAAGCAAAAAAAACATCGCTTTCACAGGTGCCGGCATCTCGGTCGAAAGCGGCATTCCTCCTTTTAGAGGCGAAGGCGGCATCTGGAACAAATACGATCCCGAAGTGCTCGAATTAGACTATTTCATAAGAAATCCAAAGAAAAGTTGGCCTTTTATCAAGGAAATGTTTTATGATTTTTTCAAAGATAAAGAGCCGAATGCCGCGCATCGCACTTTAGCAATATGGGAAAAAAAGGGACTTCTTTCGGGTGTCATCACTCAAAATATTGACAATTTGCATCAACAGGCCGGCACTCAAAACGCACTTGATTTTCATGGCAATGCACAGCGTATTGTTTGCATCTCGTGCGGTTTTACGAGCGATTCGCCGGATGCAATACTTACTCAATTGCCACCAAGATGCCCGGAATGCGGCAATCTGCTTAAACCCGATTTCGTGTTTTTTGGCGAAGGCATCCCCCGCGAAGCCTATAGCCGGTCAATGGAATGGGTAGAAACTGCAGAAATTATGCTCATTATCGGCACCTCGGGCGAAGTAAGCCCGGCAAACCAACTGCCTGTTATCGCTAAGCGAAATGGAGCTACCATAGTGGAAATCAATCCAATGCCTTCGAGCTATACCAACAGCGTAACGAATTTCTACCTGCCCGGCAAGGCCGGTGAAATTTTGCTTTCGATTCATCAAATCATTGCTGAAAATTAGGCCTTCCGTTAGCTCATTCTTTTCTTTAGAGGTTTTTGTGCTTCAAGACTCTAAGTATGAATAATAACAAGGTTTTCGGCACGAAGCTTCAATTGAACAACAAAAGCTGAAATATGCATTTTCGTTGATGTATTTTCAATGCAATTTTCGCATTTACTCAAAGTGCAATATACCGGCGGCTCAAACAATATGCCCAAAAAACAAGACAAATCCATCCAACCGCAACGAACATAACAATGACCCAAGTCTTAGGGGAATGCCCGGCTTCAAAAATTAAAACTTCCGCAAAATTGCAGTAGCGCTTTTTTAATGATCAATTCTTAAAAAATCTCCTTTTAAACTAAACTCAAGTTCAATTTTATTGTCCAGCTCAACAGATTGATGTGTGCGGTCTAATTCCCATTCAACAATAAAATTATTTTGATAATTAGATTTAACATATTCGCTGATTTTTGAAGGTATAACGCTGTCGGGGAGCTTAGATTTGGCTTGAATGCTTTTAATTTTGTTTTTTCGGTTAAATTCCAACTTGATATTGTCACTAAGAATAATTTCATATTCTTTCGTTAACCCCTCATAATCAATCTCTGATTGCAAAACCTGGTTGTTGGGGAAATGTTTTTTCACATACGTTTGTATCTGTTGAGGCAGCTCGGAATATGAAATTATTCTATCTTGTGCAAATACAAAAACTGATAATGTTAATAACGCTGCAATCAACGCGCCTTTAAAGTAATTAAACTTGTTCATTTTTCTCAATCATTAAATTCATGCTACTCTTAGGGATTTTCGCTTACTCCGTTTTGTTTAACGTGCGCTCTGTTATTTTATTGCCATCATTGATCAGTTTTTACATAACATTTACGCCCCATACCGGCACAAGTTATTTCAAAATTTTGAAGTATTCCGGAATTTTTAAGCACTTGAAAATCAGCAGTGTTGTTGCAAAAGATTTTGCGCCATCAAAGCTACGTTACGAGCCTGCCGGGTTATTTGGGTTACTGTCCT
>CAYYDS010000121.1:873-8796 GCA_964470665.1 uncultured Lentimicrobiaceae bacterium | reverse complement strand
CAACCCAACTGACAGACGGTTTTGTGGATGTTTCGCAACTGCCGAAAGGAAGCTTTGTGATGCAGCTACAAACTAAAGATCAGCTGCTTACCACACGCTTTTTGAAAGAATAAGCAAAGGAAAAACACAGGGGCTGCATCGTTTAGTCTGATGGCCGGCCTTAAAAACTTTTCTCCCACTGCTCTCGCATCGAAAGCAGTGGGGGGTTTTTTTTTGCCAAATCTTTGCTGTTATTGACCGGACGAGTATTGATGCTGATGAATCATCAACGAATATGGATTTGCAAAGCGCCGGTGCCGATCTGATGGTTTTTACCTATTCCAAAGAGCTTGATTTTTTTTACCCCGGGGGTCGAAAACCATACAATTCGGGCCGAGCGGTTGTCTTCGCTAAGCACAACACCTCCTTCGCAGTCCCAGATAAGATCGCGATAACTTGCCTGATTGAGGTTGTAAAGCGGAACAGGATCGTTTTTGCCAATGCTTATAGGCCCAAAAGGATTGGGAAGGGCAGGAGCCAGTTGTTCGTAAACAAAAGGCAAAATAGCCTGTGCAATGCTATCGAAAGCCGGAAGCATCTCATTTTGGCTGTTAATATGCGGCTCGTGCCCTTCGCCGGGCATCCGGATGAGCTTATTGTAAATGCCTAACTCGTTGGCCTTGCGTGATATAGGTAGCGATCCATACACTTTTTTTGTAAAAAATGAAGCCATTCTGGCGCTTACATTCGAAAACGGATAGCCATAGTCGTATGGAACCACAAGGTCGGCATCGCCGTGGATGAGCAATACAGGTATTTTTTCCCAGGCATCCATCATTTCGATATCGGGCAAGGCTCCCCACATATTAATCACCCCTTTTAGGCTATATTTTCCTTGATCGTTGTTGCCGGAGCAATCGAGGCACCCCAAATCGTTTTGCATTTTCAGGCGGCTGCCTTTTGCACTTGGCCAAGCTTCGTTTTGTTCCATAAAAGCCGTCATCAGCGAGAGGAAGCCGCCGGCGCTATTGCCACCAAGATACACCTGATCGGGGTCAATCCGAAACTGTTCCGATCGCGCCGCAAGGTAGCGCAGGGCAGCCCTCACATCTTGCACACTGCGATACATCGCCCTTTCGAGATTGCTGTATGCGCCGGGCAGAAAAACAAAACCCATTCGATAATTTATCGAAGCCACCACAAAGCCCTTGCGGGCCAACATTGTGGCTAAGCCGCGCTGAAGCTTATCCGATTTGTCGCCGGCAATAAATCCCCCGCCATGAATTAAAAGTACCAAAGGCCTGAGTTTCAGCGTGTCGGATTCGGGCATATACAAATCCATGCTTAAATCGAGATCGCTTTTGTAAAGGTTGTCTTTGATGTTTTCGACAACCTGAAGCAAAATTTGCGTATATTCTACATTAAGCTTGTCTTCGATGCTAAGCGAAGTATAGTAGCCTGCAGCCTTGCCATAGGAAGTGAGCACATTAAGAGTGTTTGGCGTTATATCGTCCGTATATCTGAATGGCGGCTGCGGCGCCGGCCTCACAGGAAGGGCTTGGAACACGGTTTTGCGGCCAAAGCATTTTTTTACAACGAGCTGCCGGCCGGCCGTGTCGGCCCGCCCGCCCATTCGTTTCAGCGTTTTATCTGCCGTAACAAAACGGATGCGGTTTTTATGCTGTCGAATTGTAAAAGGCGTAAGATCGGAAACCGCTTTGTCGGTTTTCACGACATTACCCGCATTGTCGTTGTCCAAATGCAAGGCAATTTGCTGTTCGGCAGCCACATACCAGCGCCCGGGCACAAAGGCGGCATTATTTACCGGGCTGCAGGCCGGCATTAGCAACAAAAAAACTGCAAGCCGGAGCAGATTTCTCGGAAAAGAGGCGAAAATGTGAGGCTTCATGTGGAAATTCGGGCTAAAAATGATCGGATTCGAAAATAACGAAAATGCAAAGATAGAGCGTATAGTCTTGAAGGGAAAAACAAAGCGCTTGGGTATCATTTTCTTCGATTAAAAGCAAAAAACTCCTTTTCGGATTTGCTGCCGCTTAATGAAACGGCTTTTGGAAGGTATTATTTAATAATTATAAGTACCTTATAATCAGATAAATATATTTTTAAATAGAAAAAAAACATCGAAAATGCTTCCCTTTTTTCTGCATTTTCCGTAACTTTACGTTTTGTTTATCAATTGCCCGGATAGCCGTAAGAATTTTTGTTCTTTGCCCCCTTTAGCGCAGCTTAAATTATGAAAAATGTCTTTTATTACTGATTACAAGGCCTTTACGGTCAGAAATTTTCGATCGTTACCGCAGCTCAAAAACATTCCCGAAAGTTTCAAAAAAGAGATGGAGTTGCTTGCAATGGTTCTGCCTTTTAAGTCGAATTCTTATGTTGTGAACGAACTAATTAATTGGGATAATTATATTGATGACCCCATTTTTCGGCTTACGTTTCCGTTTAAAGAAATGTTATCGGCAGCGCATTTCAATCGTATAAAAAACGCTGTGGATATGGGTTTAGATAAAAAACAGCTGGACGCGGTAGTGAATGGTATTCGTCTTGAATTGAATCCCCATCCGGCCGATCAAATGAAGCTGAATGTTCCGATCTTGAATGGAAAACGCTTATCCGGAATCCAGCATAAGTATCGCGAAACGGTTTTGTTTTTTCCCTCTCAGGGGCAAAGCTGCCATGCATACTGCACCTTTTGCTTTCGCTGGCCTCAGTTTACCAATATGAAGGGCATTAAAATTGCCAGCTCAGAGTCGTCGCAGCTAGCCGACTATCTCAGGCACCATCGCGAGGTGAGTAATGTGCTGATTACGGGCGGCGATCCGCTAACAATGAAAACTTCTATCCTCGAAAGGTTCATCAGCCCTTTGCTGGAGCGCGAGTTTAGCTCTATTCAAACCATCCGCATTGGATCTAAGGCCTTGGCCTACTGGCCATATCGTTTTAGCAGCGATGAAGATGCCTCAGACTTATTGCGCTTGTTCGAAAAAGTAGCCAAATCGGGAAAACGCCTGGTATTGATGGCGCATTTTAACCATCCGGCCGAACTTCGCACAGTGGCCGTAAAACAAGCCATTAAACAGATCAGATCGACGGGTGCCGAAATAAGGACACAATCTCCCATCATGCATCACATCAACGATTCAGCCCAGATTTGGTCTAAAATGTGGCGCCAGCAAGTGCGTTTGGGCTGCGTTCCTTACTATATGTTTATGGCAAGAGATACGGGGGCCAAGGCCTATTTTAATGTTTCCATCGAAAATGCTTACAACATATACCGCGAAGCCTACAGCAAAGTAAGCGGCATGTCGCGAACAGTAAGAGGACCGGTTATGTCAACTTCGCCGGGCAAAGTGCATGTGCTGGGAATCAACCAGATAGCCGATGAAAAGATTTTCATCCTCCAGTTTTTGCAAGGCCGCAATGCCGATTGGGTGAGAAGGCCGTTTTTTGCAAATTACGATGCAGAAGCAGCCTGGCTCAGCGACCTTAGGCCTGCTTTTGGCAAGGATAGGTTTTTCTGGCAAGACGACTACGATCGGATTATCGCCTCGCAATCGGCATGGGGCGCCTAAGGCGTTGTTTATCATTTTTCATACAAAAATCAGGCTGATTGATTGGGTTTACCGTAACTGCAAACAGCAATTGTAAATTTGTGCAAATAAGTGATAATCATTGATATGATACAAATACCAAACTTTGTTAAAGCCTGTTTTTTTGGTTTTTAGCTCAATGTTATTTTTGAACTCTATTTCAAAATGAAAAACGGCGGATTATTTTTTTCCAAAAGCTTGTTTTTTTCACCCTTTTACTGAATGCTTTGGCTTAAGTCGTTCATTCGCTTTACATTTGTTGCTGTTAATTTTAAAACCATCCCATTTATGAAAAGAATTTCCTTTTTAGCACTTCTAATTTCGGGAATGATGCTATTGCCCTCTCTGACATTTGCACAGGATGCACCCAAAGAAAAAGAAAAGAAGGGCTACGAATTTACCATGATCAAAGAGGTTGCGCACACGCCCGTGCCAAACCAATACCGCTCGGGCACCTGCTGGAGTTTTTCGGGCATTGGCCTGCTCGAGGCCGAAATTTTGCGCAAAAGCGGCCGCACTGTCAACCTTTCCGAAATGTTTATCGTTCGCAATGCCTATTCCGAACAGGCCACCAAATACGTTAGGCTGCACGGAAGCCTTAACTTCTCGGCCGGCGGCGGTTTTAGCGATGTAACCTATGTAATGGACAAATACGGATTGGTGCCCGAATCGGCCTATGCAGGCCTGGTTATTAACGAAGAAAACCACACCCACGGCGAAATGGATGCCGTACTCAAAGCCTATGTGGATGCCGTGATTAAAAACTCGAACCGAAAGCTTACCCCCGTTTGGCACAAAGGTTTCGACAGCCTGCTCGATGCCTATTTGGGCGAGTATCCAAAAGAGTTTAAGTATGAAGGTAAAACCTATACGCCACAAAGCTTTGGCAAGGAAATGGGCCTCAATGGCAGCGATTATATTCAACTAACAGCTTATACCCATGTGCCTCTTTATCAGCAATATATACAAGAAATTCCGGATAACTGGCTGTGGGCTCCCACCTACAATGTAAGCTTGGAAGAAATGATGGAAACCCTCGACAATGCGCTAAACTCGGGATACACCGTTGACTGGGCAGCCGATGTGAGCGAAAGAGGCTTTTCGTGGAAAAACGGCGTGGCTATTGTGCCCGAAGAAAATGTGAGCGACCTGAGCGGAACCGAAAAAGAACGCTGGGAAGCCCTTACACCGGCCGAACGCAAAAAATCAATGTTTAGCTTTGAAGAAATTGTGCCCGAAAAAAAGATTACCATAGAAATGCGCCAGCAAGCTTATGATAATTACGAAACTACCGACGATCATGGGATGCTTATCGTTGGCATTGCCAAAGATCAAAACGGAAGTAAATACTATAAAGTGAAAAATTCGTGGGGTACCGAAGATCACATCTATCAGGGCTACCTCTATGCCTCGGTTCCTTTTATGGCCTACAAAACCATGAATATTGCCCTGCATAAAGACGCCATTCCGAAACACATCCGAAAGAAACTTGGTTTGTAAACCAATACATTATAATCCAAAAAAGCAGGCCCCGCGGCTTGCTTTTTTGATTTTATCGCGGCCAATGCGCCAAGGCATCGCCACATTCTTTTTACTTTTGCCAAAAATTTTACCATGCCCTCATTTTTTTCCATACTGTTGATCGTTATTGTTGCAGCCGTTGTTTTCGGAGGCCGAGCCGCATCGAAACCTGCGTCGCGAAAGCAAGGTGGCTACCGCAAATGGATAGGAGGGGGCTTGGGCTGGGCTTTTGGCGGCCCCTTAGGAGCCTTGTTAGGCTTTGCTTTTGGCAATATGTTCGACGATATGGGCGGCGGCAAATACGAAACTCAACCTACGCTTCTGGGCGATTTTAACATAAGCCTTTTAGTGCTTTCGGCAGCCATGATGAAAGCCGACGGCACAGTGAAAAAATCGGAGTTGGAATACGTAAAAAAGTTTCTGAAACAAAACTTTGGACAAGAAGCCGCCGAAGACTATGTGTTGATGCTCAGAAAGATACTAAAGCAACCCATCAATTTACAGGAGGTAGGGCAGCAGATCGGGCGGTTTATGGACGCATCGTCGAAACTTCAGCTCATGTATTATCTGTTTGGAATAGCTTTGAGCGATGGCGATATCAATGACGTAGAAATCAATATTTTACAGCAAATTTCTGCCTATATCGGCATGGCTTATAGCGATTTTGAGAGCATCAAAGCCCGATTTGTAAAAGAAAAAGATTCGGCCTATAAAATATTGGAAATCAGCCCTGACGCCAGCGACGAAGAGCTGAAAAAAGCCTATCGCGATATGGCCATGAAGTTTCACCCCGACAAGGTGGCACATTTGGGCGATGAGGTGCGAAAGGCCGCCGAAGAAAAATTTAAAGACGTTCAAAAGGCCTACGACCTCATTAAAAAGCAAAGGGGAATAAATTAACTCACTAAGCGATGCTAGCGCGCGTCGCCAGACCCTTGCTCCACTTGCCTTTAATGCGTGCCTTTTGCCGAATCTACACACTTTCCTGCAAATGCTCCGGTATTGCTTATTGCAAAGCTGCCTGTGCCAAAAGTGGTTACAAAGAATCGCGAATTTTCTTAAGTGATTTTTAAAAATAGACTTTGGTAAAGCGGTCTTAAAATCCAAATAAATGGATGTTGATTTGTCTGATAAAAAAACAGCAGGAAAGCGGCGCTTTCCTGCTGTTGCAATGCGTTTTTTTGTGTGGTTTTTATTTCAATCCGCGTTTTTTGAGCAGGGGCTCGGTTGAAGGATCTTGTCCGCGGAATTTGCGGTATTGCACCATTCCTTCGTCGTTGCCGTTTTCTGCCAAGCAATATTTCCTAAATTTTGCAGCCAGTTCGGGATTAAAGATATCGCCCGACTGTTTGAAATAGTCAAAGGCGTCTGAGTCGAGCACGGCAGCCCATAGATATACATAATATCCGGCAGCATAGCCGCCATCAAAAATGTGTGAGAAATAGGTGCTGCGATAGCGGGGCAAAATTTCCGGAATGAGGCCGATTTTGTCCATTTGGGCTTTTTCGAAGGCTACTACATCTTCAACCAAGGCCGGGGCGCTTAGTTCGTGGTAGTCCATATCGAGCAAGGAAGCGGCAATGTATTCCACGGTTTCGAAGCCCTGGTTAAAGTGCCCGGAGTTGGTTAGTTTTGCAATAAGCTCGTCCGGTATTACCTCTCCTGTTTCATAATGGCGGGCATAGTTGCGGAGCACTTCGGGCTCGCCTGCCCAGTTTTCCATCACCTGCGACGGAAGCTCAACAAAATCTTGCGGCACATTGCCTGCAGTGCGGTTGTATTTTCCTTTGGTAAACAGGCCGTGCAATCCATGTCCAAACTCGTGGAAGAGGGTGGTGGCTTCATCCCAGTTTAGAAGCGAGGGCTGGTTTCCGGTTGGGGGTGTGAAGTTGCAAACGATCGAAACGATGGGGTCAACTTTTTTGCCATCTTCCCATCCGGCCGATTCGAAGCCTGTGCACCAGGCGCCGCCGCTCTTGCTTTCGCGCGGAAAATAATCGAGGTAGAGGATGCCCAGATGTGATCCGTCGGCTTCCTTCACTTCAAATGTTTCTACATCTTTCTGATATACAGGCAGATTTGTTAGTTTAGAAAAGGTGATTCCGTAAAGCTTATTGGCCACATCAAACATGCCGTCGCGCACATTTTCAAGCTTCAGATAGGGAATGATCTGCGTTTCGTCGAGATCGTATTTTTGTTTGCGCAGTTTTTCGGCATAATACCACCAATCCCACGATTGCAGCTTGATTCCGGCTCCTTCGGCATCGGCAATTTTCTGCATTTCGGCCAGGTCTTTTTTCGCAACAGGCAGGGCGGCTTTCAGCAGTCCCGATAAAAATTGGTCAACATTGGCTGTCGTTTTGGCCATGTTTTCGTCAATCACATAAGCAGCAAAATTGTCGAAACCCAAAAGCTTTGCTTTCTCAGCTCTTAACCTCACCATGTCTTTAACAGTCTGCTTGTTATCATTGGCATTGTCGTTGTTGCCGCGCATGAAATAGCCGCGGTAGAGTGTTTCGCGCAAATCGCGGTTTTGGGCATATTGCAAAAAGGGAATCAGGCTGGGTTTTGCCAAGGTGAAAACCCATTTTCCGTCATTGCCACTTGCGTTTGCAGTTTCGGCAGCCGCATCAATTACGCTTTGGGGCAGCCCGGCCAGATCGTCTTCGTTGTCAATGACTAATTTGAAATTCTTGTTGATTTCGGCAAGTTGATTTTCGCCAAACTGAACCTGAAGCATTGCCAATTCTTCGTTTATTTTGCGCAGCTGATCCTGCTCTTCGGCCGGAAGATTGGCACCGCGACGCAC
>CAYYDS010000121.1:0-831 GCA_964470665.1 uncultured Lentimicrobiaceae bacterium | reverse complement strand
ATATTTTTCAACAACGCGCACCTGCTGTTCATCTAAACCCGATTCGTTCCTTTTTTCATAAACTGCTTTTATCTTGCTGAATAATTCGGGATTCATGGCAATATCGTCAGAATGTTTTGAAAACAAAGGCGATACCTTACGTGCAATATCCTGCATCTGATCGTTGGTGTGAGCGTTCATGAGGTTGAAAAACACATAGCTTACTTTATTGAGCAGCTTGCCGCTTTTGTCGTAAACCAAAATTGTGTTTTCAAAAGTTGGCTCTTCCGCATTGCCGGTGATGGCGTTAATTTCGTCCATATGCTGCTTCATACCTTCAATAAAAGCAGGCATATAATGGGTTGTATCAATCCGATCGAAAGGTGGTACCTTAAAAGGGGTGGTATATTCCGTAAAGAAAGGATTTTCGGCCTCCGGAACCGCCTTTTTGTTTTCGCATGCCGTTAGGGCAAACAAAGTAATGGTAAGCATTAATAACAGTAATTTTTTCATGAAAAAGAAATTTAAAAATAATATGTGAAGTTCGGGGCAAATTTAATTTTTTAATGTGAAAGATTAAACAATAATTGCATTAAGCAAGCAGAAAGGCTACCTTTGATTAATTCGCGACGGCCAAAGAGTCTTTTTTTGTTTGGAAAGCCTTAAGGCCTTATTTTTGCGTGTGCTAACTACTTTTTACTGCGATGAACTGCATACACTTATCTGCTCACTTTCCGCCCAATTACCGGCATTTCAGCATGGCGCTCAAGAAGGCCGGGGCCACCGTGCTTGGCATTGGCGAAACACCCTACGACCACTTGCATCCCGAGCTAAAGAGCGCTCTCACAGAGT
>CAYYDS010000120.1:6681-8803 GCA_964470665.1 uncultured Lentimicrobiaceae bacterium | reverse complement strand
CCAGGCTGCAACGATATGCCTTCGGCTGTCGGGGTTGTGGCGAATACTCTGCACCACCCCGGCCAGCTGGTCAATTCCTTCGTTGTTCCAGTTGCGCCACTGAGCGCCATAAATAGGCCCAAGTCGGCCCTGCGCATCCGCCCACTCATTCCAGATTGTTACCTTATGCTCGTTTAGGTAGCCAATAGTGGTATCTCCTTTGATAAACCACAGCAATTCGTGGATGATCGAGCGGAGGTGCAGCTTTTTGGTGGTTACTAAAGGGAATCCCTTTTCGAGATCAAAACGCATTTGATGGCCAAAAATACTGCGCGTTCCGGTGCCTGTGCGGTCAGTTTTTTCGATTCCTTGATCCAGAATCGTTTGGATGAGCTGAAGGTATTGTTGCATAATGGATACGGAGGAGAGCTACACCTTAATAAAAGGAATTGTTCATGTAATTTTTTAACCAAGCAGCATGCCAACGATGGTAGCCGAAAGCAATGAGGCCAGGGTTCCGCCGAGAACGGCCAACATGCCGAATTTCGACAGTTGAACGCGTTGGCTGGGAGCCAGCGAGCCAATTCCGCCAATTTGAATGCCGATAGACGCAAAATTGGCAAAGCCGCAAAGCATATAAGTTGACATGATGATGGATTTTGGATCGGCAAAGGCGCCAACTGCTTTAAGGTCGGAAAGGCTTACGTAGCCGATAAATTCGGTCATAATAATCTTTTCGCCCAAAAGACGCCCGACCAGGGTAATGTCTTGACTGTGAACCCCGATGAGCCACATGATGGGTGCAAACAGATAGCCCAGCATAAATTGCAGCGAGAGTTGGGTATATTTTCCGCCGGTGGCAGAGGCAATGGCTTCGTTGAGGCCGACTAAATTTCCGATATAGATGGTGATATAGTTAAACATGCTAATGAATGCAATGAATACCAACAACATACCGGCTACGTTGACGGCTAATTTCAGGCCTTCGGCCGTGCCGTTGCTGATGGAGTCCAGTACATTACTTCCGATCTGCTCTTTGCTGACTTCCAGCACCTTATCCACCTTTTCGGTTTGAGGGGCCAGTATTTTAGAAACGACGACAGCTCCCGGGGCCGCCATTACGGAAGCGGTGAGCAGGTGTTTTGCGAAAAGGAGGCGTTGCACAGGGTCGTTACCCCCCAAAAAGCTGATGTAAACGGCCAAAACGCCCCCTGCTAAGGTGGCCATGCCGCCTATCATTACCAATAAAATTTCAGATTTGTTCATCCGCGAAAGGTAGGCTTTGATCATCAGCGGAGCCTCGGTCTGCCCTAAAAATATGTTTCCGGTTACGCTAAGGCTTTCGGCACCCGACAGGTTCATCAGCTTTGTCAAAGCCCAAGCCATTCCTTTTACCACCTTTTGGATGATACCTAAATAGAACAGCAGGCTGGTGAGCGCCGAGAAAAAGATAATGGTGGGTAAAATCTGGATGGCAAAATTTTGCAAAGCCGATTCAATTTCGCCGCTGCCAAAACCCTTAAACAGAAACAGGGTGCCTTCTTTGGTAAAATCGAGAACGAGAACGAAAAGTTTTCCGACAAATTCAAACAAATACTGAATAACGGGCACATACAACACCCCCAAAGCAAGTGCAAGCTGCAAACCCAAGCCTATGGCAACAACTTTCCAGTCAATGGCCTTGCGGTTGATGCTAAACACATAAGCAATGCCCACCAAAACCAACATTCCGAGCAAACCCCTGAGGATGGTAACGATCGAAAATCCCGATCGCCGCTCTAACTGCAGCAGATTGCTTTTGTCGGGTTTTGATGCCGGCTGTTCGGCGGCATTTACTGCCGGGGTGCTCTGGTTTGAGCTGTCGGCAGCCACAACAACGTCTGCTGTGTTGTTCGATATGTCATTTTGACTATAAACAAGGGGTGTTGCTAAAAAAACAAAAATCAGCAACAGGAGATAATGGAAAATCTTCATAAAACCGGATTGATATTTATTTGGAATAGATGATTTTAGCGTTTGTTGCGTTTATTGAGCTCGTCCCGAATGCGCGAAGCCTTTTCGTAATCTTCGTCTTCAATGGCTTTGTCCAAAAGGGATTGCAGCTCGTCGGAAAGGTACTCGTCAAACTCGCCCTCTTTTTCGG
>CAYYDS010000120.1:1685-6671 GCA_964470665.1 uncultured Lentimicrobiaceae bacterium | reverse complement strand
TTTTAATTTTCTTTATCTGATCTTCTTTTTCGCGCTCTTTGTCCTCCATCACGATGCCGGCGGCTTGCAAAATAGCCTCATTGGTGTATATATCGCAGTCAAACCTGAGTGCAAGAGCCACGGCATCGGAGGTTCTCACGTCAATTTCCTTGCTAAGGCCATCCAAAGTGCAGCTTAAAACAGCGTGAAATATACCTGCTTCAAACTTATGAATATAAACTTCTTCGAGTTCAATATCAAAATTTTGCATCAAGTTGTAAATCAAATCGTGTGTCATCGGCCGCGAAGGTTTAATGTTTTCCAAACCCAATGCAATGGCCTGAGCTTCACATTTTCCGATGATGATGGGCAGACGACGATTGCCGTTATCCTCTTCCAGAATAAGGGCAAAAGCTTCACTTTGCGAATGGCTGTGAGAGAGGTTTACGATGTTTAAAAGGATTTTTTTATTCGTCATCCGTTGTACGCTTTATTTTGAACCCATAAAAGTAGAAAGATTTTTGGAACGGCAAGGCCTTTTTCCGAAAGAAAATATCAACAAAATGGAGGCCTTTGCTGGCTTAAATTTTACAAAAGAAAGAAAAAATAAAAATTTCTTTTGCCAATTAATCAATCTTGTTTAAAATTGCAAACGTTTTCGGAGGGCATTTTATGTCTTTTGAAACGTTTTTAAACGGTTACTTTTTTTTAAAAATTTTAAACTCAAAGGTTGAATTTTCGTAATTTTTGCTTTGGCAGCACTTTTTTTCAGAACTAATTGATTTAAAAAAACATATGAAACGTTCTTTTAATAAAAACTCATAAATAAAAACAAATTTCTATGACTAAACTCATCTTCTGGCTTGTTCCGCTATCTGCCCTTACGGCGCTGTTTTTTGCGTACTATTTCTACAAAACAATGATGAAATACGACGAAGGCACCAACGAAATGAAACGCATTGCACAATATGTCCGCGAAGGCGCTATGGCTTATCTGCGAAGGCAATACAAGGTTGTAACGATGGTTTTTGGCGTTCTGGTTATCTTATTGGCAATGCTGGCCTTTTTCGATGTACAGAACCCTTTTGTTCCGATTGCTTTTTTAACAGGCGGTTTTTTCTCGGGCTTATGCGGTTATCTGGGTATGAAAACAGCCACAAACGCTTCGGCACGCACTGCCTTTGGCGCCACCAAATCGCTCAACCAAGGCCTGACTATTGCTTTCCGCAGCGGTGCGGTGATGGGTTTAGTTGTTGTAGGTTTTGCACTAATTGATATTGCCGCTTGGTATCTTATTCTTACCGAATGGGTTTATACACCCGGCAATATGGCAAACGGCCTCGAGTTTATGGGGCTCACTTTTGTTCAGCCCGGCACTACGGAACACATTAAATATGTAGAAATAACCGCTACCATGCTCACCTTTGGCATGGGTGCATCCACGCAGGCTCTTTTTGCCCGTGTGGGAGGCGGAATTTATACCAAAGCTGCCGATGTGGGCGCCGACCTTGTGGGAAAAGTGGAAGCCGGAATACCCGAAGACGACCCCCGCAACCCGGCTACCATTGCCGACAATGTGGGCGACAACGTGGGCGACGTGGCCGGCATGGGAGCCGACCTCTATGAGTCGTATGCCGGATCAATATTAGCTACTGCCGCTTTGGGAGCAGCCCTGCCTGTTATCAACGGCGGTAATCAGGAGCATTACGTGCTGGCGCCAATGATAGTAGCTGCAGTGGGAATCCTTATCTCGGTACTCGGTATCTTTTTGGTGCGAACCAAAGAAAGCGCCAGTCAAAAAAACCTGTTGAACGCCCTACTTCTGGGCACAGGCGGAAGCTCGGCTATTATTCTGATCGTTTTAGGCTTGATGGCCTATGCCGGATGGATACCTTTTGGTGTGTTTGGAGCTGTGGTATCGGGGCTTGTGGCCGGAGTAATTATCGGACAGGGAACGGAATATTTTACCTCCGATGAATACAAACCTACGAAAGGAATTGCCCGCCAGGCCACACAAGGCCCCGCCACAACCATTATTGACGGAATAGCTGTCGGCATGTTTTCTACCTGGCTGCCCGTAACGGTTATCGTGGTTGGAATTATTGCTGCTTATGGCTTTGCCGGCGGTTTTCAGAATTTCGCCATGGGTGTTTACGGCATCGGCTTTGCCGCTGTAGGCATGCTGTCAACATTAGGGATCACCTTGGCTACGGATGCCTTTGGGCCAATAGCCGATAATGCCGGCGGTAATGCCGAAATGTCGCACCTGCCCAAAGAAGTGCGCGAACGCACCGACGCATTGGATATGCTTGGAAACACAACAGCCGCCACCGGAAAAGGCTTTGCAATCGGCTCGGCCGCCCTTACGGCAATGGCTTTGCTGGCCGCATATATCGAAGAAATAAGGCTGTGGATCGGAAAATTGGCAAATCAGGCCGATGGGATAAAAGAAATTGGCAATGTGGTTTTTTATACCGCCAAAACAGCTGCCGAACCCATTGCAGCCGAAGGACAAAGAGTAGTTGAGCTTGCCAAAGCTTCGATCAGCGACTTTTCGATGGCTTACGACCTTTCAATTTTCAATCCGCTATTGCTCGGAGGCATTTTTATCGGCGCCATGATGCCATTCTTGTTTTCGGCTCTTACCATGAAGGCCGTGGGCAGGGCTGCAGCTTCGATGGTGGATGAGGTTAGGCGCCAATTTCGCGAAATTCCGGGTATTATGGAAGGCAAAGCTACACCTGAATACGCCAAATGTGTGGCCATTTCAACAAAAGGAGCTCAACGCGAAATGCTCGTGCCCTCGCTCTTGGCCATTATTGTGCCCGTAGCCACGGGATTGCTGTTTGGAGTGTCGGGCGTTATCGGGCTGCTCGTGGGCGGCTTAACTGCCGGATTTACACTCGCTTCGATGCTCAACAATGCCGGAGGAGCCTGGGATAACGCCAAGAAATATATCGAAAAAGGTAATTTTGGCGGCAAAGGCAGCGATGCCCATAAAGCAGGAGTAGTTGGCGATACCGTTGGAGACCCTTTTAAAGATACCGCCGGGCCATCACTCAATATCCTCATCAAATTAATGTCGATGGTAGCCGTGGTAATGGCTGGCCTTACTGTTACTTTTAGCCTATTTTAACCAAAACTCAATAGGGGAAACCCAAAACAACAAAACCCGCTACTGCAGCGGGTTTTGCTTTTTTAAATGAGCTGTACGGCTGAGGCGAAATCAGGAATTTTTGTTCGTGCGAATTTTGAAAATCCGGTATAACGGACAAAAATTAAACAGCGCAGTGGCAAGCGGAACAAGGCCCAAAAGCCCCCACCACGAATGATAAATAATGCCGACAATTCCGATGATCAATCCGAAAATGATGCGGATAACCTGATCAGTATTTCCTACGTTTTTTTTCATGAGTTGATTTTTTTAAGAGTTAATTTCTTTGATAATTGCTCAAAAGTAAAAGATAATATTAAATTTGTCAAGCTATTGCTTGATTAATTAATACGGCAAAGCAGGCCCCGGAATAAACAGGCCATTGGGCAAGGGTGATAATCTGCTTCTGCCATTTTTTTTAAACAAGTATTTCTGATGGGATAAGTTTTTTTTTTTACGCAAAAAACAATCAAACCACATAAGGCAAGAAATCATGTTAATGAGTTGATTTCAAGGGGATAAAGCAACTAATTTATGAGAAAACAAAGGGGCAGTATGACATGGGGCAAAACCGGGTTGAAAAAAGCGCGTTTTAGCTTTAAACCTCCAATTTTGTTGTTAAACATTGCAATGCTGCCGGTTATTCCGGCTTCGCCGGGCTATGTGGTTTTTTTAACTTTCGGCTTTCTTATTTTGACTTTTATTGCGATAGTCTTGTTTGTAAATTACAGGAAAAAAGGGCAAAAGCTCTCGGAAGCCATTGCAAAACTTGCCATTGCAGAACAAACCGCTGTTGAAACAAAGCCGGAGCAGGCTAACGAAATCGAACAAACGGATTTTTTAATAAAACTCAATCACGAAATACGCACTCCTTTTTATGGAATGTTTGGCTCGTTGTCGCGGCTCAGGGCCGAATTTCCGGAATTGGAACAGGAAGAGGTATTGCACGATCTGGAGTGCCAGGCGCGTCAAGCCTATTTTCACATTGGCGAAGTGCTCGATTTTGTATGGTTCGAAAGCGGAAACCGGATACTCGATAAATCGCTTTTTAATCTGAAAAAAGAACTGAAGCATCTGATCGGATTTCATGAAAAGAGGGCAGCCGGAAAAAAATACAAATTCAGCGCGGTGGTAGCAAAGGATATGCCTGAAAACTATCTGGGCGATTCATTTCGCCTGCTCATGTTGCTCAACAAATTGCTGTTGAAAGTGACCGACCATCTCGAGCAAGGGGAGGTTGAATTTCGGGTACATACCGAAGATCATTTACCAAACTCAGGTGACCTCTTGCGGTTTGAACTGCTCATTTGTGGCGAAACCCGATTCAATGCATTTGGCCATCTGACAGATACAAACGACGCCGAGACCCAGAACGAAATCTATCAGCTGATATTCGATAACCCCGATTTTTCGGCCAAACTTTATAAAAAAATCATCGGCGAAATGGGCGCCTCGCTTGAAATAAAGAAACAAAACAACAAAAATATACGCCTTAGCATGCTCATTTGCCTTGACAAAGCTCCCCAACAGCTATCAGTAATAAAAAACCGGCCATTACGAATATTGTTTGTTGACGACAACCTGCTGAATCAGCGGGTATCGGCCATTGCACTCCGCCGATTCGGCTACGAAGTTGATCTGGCCGAAAACGGCGAACAGGCCGTGAAACAAGCGATAGAAAAAGCTTACGACGTTATTTTGATGGATTTGCAAATGCCTGTTATGGATGGCATTGAGGCCACCATTCGGATTCGTGAAATTGAAAAAGAACTAAAACACAGAAAATCCGCACGAATTATTGCCATGACGGCCAATGTGATGGACAATGTGCGGAAAAAATGCCACGAAAGCGG
>CAYYDS010000120.1:0-1585 GCA_964470665.1 uncultured Lentimicrobiaceae bacterium | reverse complement strand
TCGCTATAACATATTGATTATTTGAACTGTAAATATATATTAATACCATTTTAAATGAAAATTTCTATCTATTTAAAGCTGTTGGCCGTGTTGATAATGCTAAGCGGCCTAAACGCAAAAGCACAAAGCTATGTGGTAAATTTCGAAGGCGCCGGCGAAGTCAAAGCGGGCTATGCCTCGGGCACGGTTAACCTTTCGGGCATTGATTGGAACATGACGGAATGCATGATAGGAGGATCCGAAGCAGGCGACTGGAAAAACGGCCTTCATTCGGCACGTATGCGCGGTTATGCCGCTTCGGCGATGACCATGCTGGAAAATAAAAGTGGTGGATTAGGCACTCTTTCGTTTTCATATCGTCGTTACGGAACGGATGTCCAAGTGGACTGGAAAGCCGAATACAGTACGGATGACGGAGCCACCTGGACACAAATGGGATCAACCTTTACACCTCCGGCCAGCACCGATCCGAGCACTTTTAGCGAAACGGTAAATGTTACGGGCGATGTGCGCATCCGCATCAAAAGAGCAACAGAAACCGGATCGGCTAACAGACGTCTTAATATTGACGATATTACGTTGACCGATTACAGCGGAGGCGGAAATGCCGCTCCTTCCATCAGCAATATTGCCCACAATCCTTCTACGATTATCACGCCGGCAACCACAGTGAATGTTTCGGCCGATGTAACCGACTCCGACGGCACAATAGCTTCGGTGCAACTGAACTGGGGAACCGCATCGGGCAACCTGCCCAATACCATCAGTATGACTTTGGGCCTTGCTCCCCAATACACCAGCTCAACGGCCATTCCGGCACAAGCCGATGGCACAACGGTTTACTATTCAGTTACGGCAACCGATAATTTGGGAGCTGTTTCCACCAGCGCCGAATACAGTTATGGTGTTTTCGATCCTGCCGTTAAACTTGCTTTTGAAGGTTTTCCGGCAAGCGGATCTCATGGAGCCGGCATTTCGTCCTTCACCGTGAAAGCGCTTCGTAGCGATAATAGCCTCGATGGCAGCTATGCCGGCGAAATAAGCCTGAGCAAAGCAAGCGGCCCCGGAGCAGTGAGCGGTTCTCTTGCCCAAAATGCCGTAGCCGGAGTTGCAACTTTCAACAACGTTCAGTTTGATCAGCCTGGTACCTACAGCCTTCATGCTGATGCTGCCGGACTTGCACAGGCTACAAGCCCGGATGTTGTCATCAGTTCGGGTCCAACGCTCACCGATGTTATTGTTCCCCAATACATTCAGGGAGTAAACGGCACCAACACCAACCGCGTTCCGTTTGCCTACCGTTTAAGCTTCGCTAACCTGAATCCGTCAACAACTTACCGGTATATCAACCAAATGGTTGTTGCAAGCGAGGCGGGCAATTCAAATGGTGCAGGCAATGCCATTTATGTAAACAGCGACGGCAGTTTTACGCGCACCACGAGCGCTTCGATGTCAACAGCCGGAGGTTATGGTGAATTTACCACCGACGCTTCCGGATCGTTTACGGGTTGGTTTATCACCGAGCCTACGGCCAATGCCGCACGTTTTACACCGGGCTTTGAGATTTATGCCCGCATTCAACTAA
>CAYYDS010000119.1:0-8853 GCA_964470665.1 uncultured Lentimicrobiaceae bacterium | reverse complement strand
CAGCGCCGATGATACTGCAGTGAAATGTGGGAAAGTAGGTCGTCGCCACCCCTTACTTAAAACCCCGTACACAAAAATGTGCGGGGTTTTGTTGTTTATAATCTTAAAATACCAAATCCGCAAATACTCAATACCCAAAATGGATTGGCTGCGCGTTGCCTTCAGACCGTTTTGCGATAACGCCAGACAGCAAGCCACAGAATTGTAAACCCGTAAATCAGCAGAAAGGTAAACGGCTTGGCAATATCCCGGAAACCCGATCCTTTCAGCATAATCATTCTGATGATACGAATAAAGTAAGCTATCGGGTTTATGGTATTCAGGCTTATCGCCCATCGCGGCATACTTTCAACCGGCGTGAACAATCCGCTCATAAGGATGAAGATTACCAGAAAAAACCAGGATACAAACATGGATTGCTGCTGGGTGTTGGTAAGGGTTGAAACAAAAAGACCCAGTCCCATCACAACCAGGAGGTAAACCGATGCCACCAGAAATATGAGGAGAATATTACCCAAATGGCAAGATCGAAAAGGGCAATTATCCAGAAAGGGATGAGTTTACCGGCGATAAACTGATACTTTTTAATGGGAGTCACGTTAATTTGTTCTATGGTGCCGATTTCTTTTTCGCGCACCACGTTCATTCCGGTAAGGAACATGCCTATGATGGTTACCAGCAATGCGAGGATTCCCGGGATCATATAGGTTTGATAATCTAATTCAGGGTTAAACCAGTAAAGCCAGTTCAATTGAATCGGGGAGTTGATGCTGCCGGTATGTTCCGCGATGATGTCGCGGTTGTAATTGCCGATGATCTGCCGGGTGTAGGAATCCATTAGAGCCGCAGCGTTGCCGTTGATGGCGTCGTTGATGACCTGCACTTTGGCCGGCCGGCCGGTTACCAGGTTTTTCTCAAATCCGGGTAAAATAGAAATCATCTGGTGGGCTTTGCCGCTTCTGAGGAACTGCATGCCGGCAGCAGCATCGCTGCTTTGACCCACCACCCGATAAAACGGAGATGCGCGAAGATGCGCGAGAAGCCCTCTGGAGTAAACACTGTTGTCGTTGTCGTTCACATACAAATGAATGCTCTTTATCTCGTAAGTAACGGCATAGGATAAAATAAGCAACTGAAACAGAGGCATCAGGAAGATAATAGGCAGCATCATCCGGTTACGGAAAATCTGAATAAACTCTTTCTGCACTATGTGGAAAATTATCCTCATGTTGTTGATTTCATCGGTTATTCAAGCCTGATTTTAAATTTTCGTATGCTTGCAATGATGAATATTAGGGTCATAAACAACAGGATAAGTGTTTCCTTCCAGAAATAAACAAACCCGGAGCCTTTGAGCATAATAGACTTAATGATGATGATAAACCACCTTGGGGGCATTGCCAGGCTGATCCACTGCAACACCACAGGCATATTCTCGATAGGGAAGATGAATCCTGACAGCAGGATGGTAGGCAGCATCAGCGCGAACATCGAAAGCATCATGGCCGTTTGCTGATTGTTGGCAATGGTTGAGATAAATATTCCCAACGAAAGGGCAAGGGTAATGAAAAGGATGCTTTCTGCAAGCAACAGCAGTGCGCTGCCTGCGATTGGCACGCCGAAGACTAAATAGCTGAGTAACAAAATACTGACGGCATTTACAAAAGAGAGGATTACATAGGGAATAACCTTTCCGGCTATGATATTTATGGGTTTTAAAGGCGAAACCAGCAATACTTCCATTGTGCCGAGCTCTTTTTCGCGTGCTATGGAGATGGATGTCATCATTGCAGAGACCAGCATCAGCAAAACGGTGATGATTCCGGGGACAAACATATAAACGCTTTTCAGTTCGGGATTATACATCATGCGGGTTTCCGGGACAATAAGCGGAATACCGGCAGTGAGCGGAAATGCCCTGCTGTAATCGTTGATGATTCCGGAGGCATAGCTTACCAGCAGGCCAGCTGAATTGGGGTCTGAGGCATCGGCAATCAGTTGAATGGAGGGGTGCCCGCCCCTGCCCGATTTACGGCCAAAATTCTCTTCAAATACCACAATTAGCCTGCTTTCTCCTTTTCGGAAGGTTGTGGCAATCTCATCACGGGAGCTGAGGATCTCATTTTCTACAAAGAAGCCGGAGGCAAAGAGTTTGTTTCTGATGGCATGGGTTACCGCGTCAGGGGTGGGGTCGATTACGGCAACTTTTGCATCTTTGATTTCAGTGGTAATGGCAAACCCAAAAAGCAGCACCTGAACCAGCGGTATCCCGAAAAGGATGAGCATGGAGCGATAATCCCTGAAAATATGAAGAAACTCCTTGATAATAAACCGTTTCATGGCATTATTCTTCTTTACTTTTGCGGGCAAGTTTCAGAAAAACTTCGTTCATATTTTCCGCCCGATAGGTGGCTTTAAGATTTTCAGGGGTGTCGAGCGCTTCAATTCTGCCATCCACCATAATGGAGACACGGGTACAATATTCGGCTTCATCCATATAATGCGTGGTAATGAAGATGGTGATTCCCGAGGCGGCGGCTTCGTGAATCATCTCCCAGAATTGTCGTCGGGTAAGCGGATCAACGCCGCTGGTGGGTTCATCCAGGAATACCAATTCGGGGGTGTGCAGCACTGCTACCGAAAAAGCCAGTTTTTGTCTTATGCCCGGTGGTAGCGCCGAGATTACCTTATTTTTTTGGTGCATCAATCCCAGCCTGCCAAGCATTTCCGAGGCCCGCTCCCTGATTTGTGTCCTCTTCATTCCGTAGATACCTCCGAAAAAACGGAAATTTTCCATTACGGTGAGATCCTCATAAAGCGAGAAGCGCTGACTCATGTAGCCAATGCGCCGCCTTATTCTTTCCGTTTGGGTATAAACATCGTAACCCGCCACTTTAATTGTTCCCGAAGTGGGTTTGGATAAGCCGCACAAAATTCTGATGGCGGTGGTTTTGCCTGCCCCGTTGGCTCCCAGAAACCCAAAGATCTCTCCTTTCTTTACACTGAACGACAAATGGTCGTTGGCTACGAAATTGCCAAACCGTTTGACCATGTTTACGGCCTCTATAACCGGGGTGTTGCTGTTCATGGCGCGGTTTGCCCGGTATTGTCCGGGACTTCTTTCATAAGTGAAATAAAGCAGTCTTCAATTCCGGGGTTGGCTTCAGAGACCTCCGCGCCTGTAATACCTCCTGCCGATAGCCACGCCCGGATTTCCGACGCGTCGAGTTTTCCTTTTTCCGCGCTTAGGTGAACCGAGTCGCCAAACATTTCGGCATTGCTGATGCCGGGAAGCTCTTTCAGAAGGCGGAGGGTTGAGAGGGTCTCCTGGTTCCGGATTTTGAACAACTGCTCAGGGTATGCTTGTATGATGTTTCCGGGGGTATCAATGGCCATAATTCTGCCGTACTGTATCAGGGCAACCCTGTCGCACTGAACTGCTTCGTCCATGTACGGAGTGGCCACTACAATGGTAATGTTCTCGTTTTTGAGGCGGATCAGCATTTCCCAGAACTCGCGGCGCGAGACGGCGTCCACACCTGTGGTGGGCTCGTCGAGGACGAGCACCACCGGTTTGTGGATCAGCGCACAGCAAAGTGCAAGTTTTTGCTTCATTCCACCCGAAAGTTTGCCTGCCCTTCGCCCCTCAAACGGGAGAAGCTGATCGTAAACATCGCCGATGAGATGGTAGTTTTCGCGAATATCGGCATGAAAGATACCGGCAAAAAATTCGAGGTTTTCTTTAACGCTGAGATCGTGATACAGCGAAAAGTGGCCAGGCATATAGCCAAGAATGTTACGCAGCTTTTTGTAGTCTGCCACCACATCCAATCCTTCAACGGTAACTTTGCCGCTATCGGGCAGCAGCAGAGAGGTGATTATGCGGAAAAGGGAGGTTTTTCCGGCACCGTCGGGGCCGATAAAACCGAAAATCTCGCCTTTGGTTACGGTAAAATCAATACCCGAAAGTGCGGAAACCGAACCATATCTTTTCGACAGGTTTTCACATTGTATAGATACCTGCTGCGACAATTTGTTATTTTCTTTGTGTTTCTTCCTTAACCCATACGGTGGTTTTCCCCAATCCCATCCAGGATTTGCCTATATACCCTCTCAGCTTCAAGGTGTTGCCTTCAAGCTTCATAAAGCTGTTGTAGGTTTTGCCGGTTTCCGGATTGTATATGGTTCCGCCACTCCATTCATCCGCTTTTTCGTCGTAAATAAAATTTTTCAGTATCTGTAAGCCGAGTAGTTTTCGGCATCTGAGTTTGGAGTCGGGATTATGCTTATCTACTTTCTCTTTTCCGTCAGACTCGTAACGACTGCTTATCCATACTAACTCTCCGAAATATTTTCCGTTATTGCCTTTGTATATTTTAACCTGCGAATTTTCGTCCAGCGTATCTTTTTCCGAAGTGAAATAGAAACCCGTTATCCGGTCGGCCTTTGCTTGTGCATGAAGCTGCATTGGAAGGTTAAAAACAAGCAGCAACCCGCTTATCATCAGTAATCTTTTCATGTGTTTGAAGTTTAGGGATGAATAATTCTTTAAAAAATGCACCTATTTAAATTTTACCTCGGCAGGCATCGAAATTTTAAGCCGGCCATCGTTGGGGACACTCAATTTTACCGCATAAACAAGGTTGACTCTTTCCTCCCTGGTTTGAATGATTTTTGGTGTAAACTCCGCAGTTGGCGATACCCATCTTACGGTGCCCGCAAGTTCGGCCACTCCTTCGGGGGTATCAATCAGCACCTGTGCTTCCTGTCCTGTTTTTACCTGCGAAAGCATATCGCCGCTGATATATACGCGCAAATCCATGGTTTTCAGGTCGGCGATTTTATAGAGGGGTTTTCCGAAAGTTGTGATTTCGCCGGTTTCGGCATATTTGCTAAGCACGGTGCCGGCTGTTGGGTTGATGATATAACAGCGTTTTAGCGATTCGGCAACCTGTGCCAGTTGGGCATCAAGCACTTGCAGCTCATCAGCAAGGGATGATAATTGGGTGCTAACGGCTTCGGCCTGACGATCAGCTACTTCAATGGCGCCCGTTATGTCGTCAAATTGCTTTGGTGTGGCGGCTTGTTCTTTCAGCAGGTTTTCGATGCGTTGTTTTTCGATGAGCAGATTGGCTTTCTGCTGATGAAACACTTTGATTTGCGCCCTGATGCCTGCTGCCTTGCCTGCTGTAGCCTGGCGTTGTGCCAGTAGCTGCAGGCGCCGCAGACTTTGCTCGGTGGTGTCGGTAAGTCCTGCAGTGTCACCGGCCTGCAACATTTCGCCTTCAATTACCTTGAGCCAAAGTATCCGCCCGGCCGATTCGGCAGAAATGGTTGTTTCAACAGCCTCGAAATTGCCATAAGCATCGGCCTTGTTCAGATCTGAACCGCAGCGGGAGAACAGAAAGGTCAAAAGCAGGAGAAAGGGGAAATAGAATTTTTTCATTTTTTGCCGGTATTTTGTTGGTGTTTATTGCAGATAACCCATGGCACTTATGTAGTTGAGCTTTGCCTGTTGAAGCTGTATTTTATGTAGTTCCAGGTTTAATTCGGCTTTTACTAAGGCATTATGCTCCATCAGGTATTCGGAAGAGGTGATAAGCCCTTGGTCGTGGCGGGCAGCGGCAGCAGCGGCTGCCGATTTTCTTAACCCAACGATGCGTTGATCGGCGGTTATCAGGCCGGCAATGCGAAGTGTTTCCTGATGCAAGGTGTTGAGGGCTACGCGTTGCAACTGTTCAAAGGATTCTTTGCGTGTTTCTAATACTTGTTGTTGAATAGTAAACACTGCTTTTGTGTTGCGATTTTTACCCCAATCCCATACTTTCCACGAGAGCTTAGCGCCCAATATGGCATAGGTTTCAAAATCGTTTGAGAGCATATCCAATCCCGGGCGGCCATACCCAACCGACGAAAATGCCGACAGCCGCGGCATGTTTCTGATGCCGTTCAGTGATTTCTGACGGGCTATATTTTCCTGCTGAAGTCCTAAAATCAGGTATTCGGGGCGGGCTTTGGTATCGGGTGCGGGCAACTCGCCGTATTTGGGGAGCTCAAGCGTGGTGGCAGGGCCGATCAGCAATCCGCAAAGCTCGCCAAGCTTATAGAACGCCGAAGCCTTGTGGTGATGCAAATCGGAAAGCAGCTGCTCAACCCCGGCAATTTCGGCCTCCAACACATCGGCCCCCGAAGGCATTAAGGCGCCGTTTTCAATGCCCGCCCGCACTGCCTTTAGCCGCGCATGCAAATCATCCATGGCCAGAGCAAGAATTTTTTCGTTCGACTGAAATTGCAATATGCTGAAATAGGTTTGGCTGATGCTTTCTTTCAACCGGTAGTTTTCGGCATCTACACCTGCCAAATCAACCAACAAATTGCTGGCGTCGAGTTCTTTTTGCAGTTTTAGCGAACCGCCATCCCATATGAGCTGACTTGCATCCAATTGAAATCTGTAATTGTCTTTAGCGAGCCGGGGGATATCAAAATTTGGGATGACAACAGGCAGGCTGGTCACATCCGTTTGCCACGATGCCTGACCCGAAAGGCCTGCCTGAGGCCGGTAATCGCTGCTTATGACTTTCATCTGGTGCCGATGCGATTCCTGAAACAGCTCCTTTTGCTTTGTGATTGGGTTTTTTTTCACAGCCAACTGCAAACAGGAATCGAGGCTAAGAGTATCGGCTTCTTGCGAAAAAACCCGGCTCACAACCAAAAAAGCAAATAAACAGTTTAAAAGGCGCTTTTTCATTTTTCCGGTTTTAAAGATTGGATGATTATGCCCGGAACGAGCGCTTTTCGCTCTTCGATAAACTGCCTGAAGTGCTCGTCGTCCATGCGGTTGATGCCCATCAGCACCGGCCTGGCAATAAACGGGAATATTGTGAGCGACACAATATTTACGAGTAAATGCTCCGGTTTTACCGGCCGAATTCTCCCTGCAGCTACTTCTGCTTCAATTTGTTTTCCAAAAAAAGCAATGTCAATCCCAAAGTCAATGAGGTTTTCGGCGAGGTGCTGCGGATTTGCTCTGAGTTCGTGTAGGATAAACCCCGCTAAATCAGGGTTTTCTGAAAGGTTGTCGATGTATTGAACGACAAAAAGCCGAATTTTTTCGAGAAAGGGGAGATCGGCTTTCATCGTCTGCATGATTCCGGGAATAAACGATTTGATGGCGTCTCTGAAAATGCTTTCAAAAAGCAAGTCCTTATTGCGAAAATAATAGTGCAGCAAAGCTTTGTTTATTCCGGCTTCGTCTGCTATTTCCTGCATGCGAGCTCCGCCAAATCCCTTACGCGTAAAAATCTTACGGGCTGCGCCGAAAATTAGCTGACGGGTATTGTTATCAATATCAGACACTTATCTAAATTTTATTGCATTTAACCAAAATGTTTAACTAAACGGTTAAAGGTATAAAAAAGAAATGCAGTTTGCAACTTTTTGATAAAATAAATTTGAATGGAAATGGGTTTAGTTTTCTTTTTAAAACTTTGATTTTCAAAACTTTTTATGTGAAGGGTCCGGCTGTTTTTCAATAAATCCTATTTCCTCTTCGCTTAAGTTGTAAAGCCTATAAATCACTTGGTCAATTTCGGCTTTTAAGGTGTAAAAACCACGATTAAATGTTGTTTATTGCTAAGAAAGCAGCCGGGGGTCAACGGTATTTTCTTCAAAATTGCCGGCTCCCAAATCAACCAAAAAGTGGGGTTATGTGTGCGTTAGTGAAAGTTTTCGCAATGATTTACCATCGTTGCCCCGCATCAGAAAGGCTCATATAGCCCAAAAAGGATAGGGTCGTGTTTTTTAACATAAAACCAGCGCCGGCTTACCTTAAAACGTTCTTGGCCCTTGTTCCAAACATAAAGTCTTAGCAATGCATCGGGTTTGAAGGGCGGCCCCGAATCGAGATGGTAAGCCACCACGATGCATGTGGTGTCGCCGGCTGCAATGCGGCGCTCGTTTAGCGTGCCGGCTCGCCAAAGCGCTGCCTGCTGCAGGTTTTGGTCTTTTACTTCCATCACCAACGCAGCATTTTCGAGCGTGCTTTCGGCTATGAGCTCTATGCCGGCTACCCAAATGCCGCTATAAGGTTTCAAGGCCGAATCGGCCGCAATTTCCCAAAGCAAGCCAAATTCGTCATTTTCTTTAAAGTCTTTTATCCCGCTAAAGCTTTGCTCGCTAAGGTATGTTTTTTCGCTATCTGTATCCGTTTGCACATTGTTTTGGTTTGACCCAAATAAATAATAAGCCGAATTGAACCAATTTTGCGAAGCAAGCTGCACAGGATAGCGGGAGTGTACATAATCAACCCATTGGAAGTTTGAATAATCAGTCCAACCGATTGCAAACCAGGGTGTTTTACAGCTATCAACCAAATTGGCAAATTCGGCCATCGAACGGTCTTTATTAAATATATGAGCTCCTTTTACCGCATATTTTTGTTGATAGAAATCCAACATTCGCTCCGAACCGCCAACAGCAACCAAAGTAACCTCATCGCCATAACTTGCCCGATTCTGAGCAAAGTTTAAAGCAATTTGTTCGTAGCCCTGATGTTGCATCAACCAGAAGTGTTTTCGCTCGAAAACGAGGCTAAACATAAAAACGCCAAGCAAAAGCACAACCATTAAGCTGTTGAGCCGGCTTTTCAGCGGCCGCATAAAACCCGATATTCCCAATATGAAAAAAGGAAAACTAAAATAAAGCGAACTAAATTGAATTACCGGCGTGCGAAGCAAAGAATAAGACAGGCCAATGCCAAAAGAGAGGGCAAAGGAGCTGATAAACACCACAATCCATTGCATTTTGAATTTTTGAAAAAGAGGTTTAGTGCTAAATCCAATAAATAAAAAGAGC
>CAYYDS010000118.1:0-8956 GCA_964470665.1 uncultured Lentimicrobiaceae bacterium | reverse complement strand
CACTCATATAATCTATTACTTCACAGAGTTGTTTTGTTGATCTAGATATTCTTGTTATGTCTGTTACCATTAATGTATCTCCCGACTCTAATAAATTAATTACCTTATTAAACTCCGGTCTATTTTCTTTTGCACCTGACTCATATTCTACATATATGTTTTCCCTTTTAACTCCCTTTTCTATTAATTCTTTAATCTGATACTCATAAGATTGCTTTTCTTCATTAGTACTACATCTTGAATAACCATATAATTTACTATCTGTACTCATTTTTATTACTCCTCAGTATAAACGAAAACATACTCTTTGTTTTGCTTACATTTTCAACCTGTTAGAACAACGTTTTAAACTATAATATACATATTACTTATCTATAAACAAAAACAATTGTTTTCCTTTATACCTATATAATAAAAGAAAAACATCAGTAAAAATACTGATGCTGAATTAAGTTATATTTAGAAAGTAATTCCATCACCCCATATTAAATCATATACATACTTAGTGGTACAGCAAATACCTATTATAATAAATATATATTTTAACTCAGTATATTGAATAACCAAGTCAACTATGTCACCCGGTATTGAGAGCCCTAAATTTAATACAGCAATTGAGAAATCAACATATGGATTGATGTTAAGTGTCGCTAAATAGCCTATAATTAGTCCCGCAATATACATAATAAAAAACATAGCAAAATACTTCTTCATAATTACTCCTTTCATAAATTAAAAAGAGACCTACATTTTATAAGCCTCTTTAGTCTAATTAACAATTAACCTCTTGGCAATGCCAACAAATTATCTCTACCACTAGAATTCGGTGTTGATCTTACATATTTTTCGCCTTTTGGACTAACCATAGGTTGTAATAAGGGGTATGGTGATATGTTGACTTTAACCTGTCCACCTTTATCTTTAATGAAGTCATGTATAACTTCTTTTTGATACCAACCTTCTTGTTTAACCTCTCCGGTTAAATATATCATATCTATTTCTAGTAGATTGTCAGAATAATTGCAATTAGGTTTCATTCTTATTTTTGTAGCATATATCATTTTTGTATTCCTTTCTTATCCACGTGGTGGAAAATTATCCTTTCCGTAAGTGTTTCTTTCTCTGATAGTTCCGTCCTTACGGTGTAAAAACAGCTCTGAATTATTGTTCTTCGCTTCTTTCCTACCATAATCAAATGCTTTTTGCTGCGTAGGAAACGTCTTTAACGGATTGTTTGCATTTGCTAGCTTTACTTGCCAGCGTTCTCCTTTTGGAGTTACATGAACATTTGGCACTTTTTTTCACCTCTTTTTCCGCCACTACTATAATCAGATTTGAAAAAAGAATTTTTTTATGATATACTACTTCATGTAGGACTCAAACTACAGAAATAGCTCTGATTACAGGCTATTTTTTCTTTTCCCCGAATTATCTTTAATGACAACATCCGAAAATGTCACTATTTATCTTCCTTTCTTTTGTATGGAAGCAACTGAATTTGAAACACCAAATTTATTAGCAATGGTTTCAACGCCATCGTTAATATCAATTCCATCTAACGGGCATAACAACTCTCTTGCAAAAGTATTAGCCTGCCATTCCGGATCACAATAGATTACACCTTTTTTATCATTACGAGCCAAGTTAATTCCTTTTGGATGTAAGAATATATGACCTAACTCATGTGCAATTGTAAACCTATCTCTCCCGTTTCCATCACACGCACCATTATATGTATCTTCCCTAATGTAAATTGTTTTATCAACTACATTGACTCCAGCATATTCTTTTGGCATTTCACTTTCTTCTTCAATTACCAAATCATAGTCCAACATTTCTTCATTAACTAACAGTTCTAATAAACCCACAACATCTATCCTCTTGTCTTTTGATATCTGCAGTGCATTTCTTATATCAGTAGTTATACTACGTATACGCCTTTTACTTAACGGATCTGTTTGTTGCATCTGTTCACCTCCTAATCTTTGCTCAACATTTTGTTGATTCTATTTATTGTTTCCTTGTCTAAACTATTACATTTTCTTGCAAAAGTAAGTATTATCTCTTGTTTTTCTCTATCAACTTTTGAGAACAAATCACTTATTCTCATATTACTTTCCTCTATTACAATAGATAATTCTTTTTTTTGTTCACCATTTAAACTGTATACACTAGATATCTTGTCAAACCAAGCTTGAGGTATATTTCTCTTTCCGTTTTCAACCGCTGAAAGATAAGCAGATGTAACTTCAAGTTTTTCAGCCATGTCTTTTAAAAGGATACCTTTATCAATTCTCAACTTCCTACAATATTTTCCAAACTCGGTAACCATTCTATCCATAATTTACCATCCTTTCATTTTTAGTATAGCACCAATAAAAAAATAAGTCAACTACTTTTTGTTAATTTAGTTAACTTATTTCTGTTAATTAATTTGAACTTAATTTTCTTTATTATTTGATAAAAATGTAACCTTTTCTGCAATTGCCTCCATCTTATCTTTATTAGATGAAAGACGCCCTTTCACTCCTAATAAATCACCCTTTTTACAATACTCTGATGTATTTTCTGCTATTGAATTCCACAAAATACAACTAACGAAATCAGTATCATATTCTCCATCTTTATTCTTATAACTTCTTGGTATTGCTAGTGTAATTATAATTCTTTTATCCTTTTCTTCAATCTTTGGATTTTCAACCAATCTTCCTACTATAACAAATTGATTTAACATTTTATTCCTCCTCGCTTAAATCTTTTAATATTAGGGGTTTATTGAAGCCTTTGTTAATTCTAATTAACCCATAATTTTGCTGTAATAAATCTTCAATTAAGTCATACATCTCTTGTTTTTCTTCTTCAGTATATTTAAAAACATCAAATCCTTGTTTATAAAACATATCAAAACTAGTTTCATGATTGTTCTTAAAATATTTATAGTTAATCGCAATAATTTCAGCTATATATTCAGCTGTTTTTGATGTATAACATTTCTTTCCTTCTCGGTTAATCTTATCCTCTATTTTCAAATCTAACTCCTCTCTAGCCTAAATAACTCAAGCTATTATGATTCTAAAATAAAGAAAAAAGAGATGTAATTGATGCTGAATTACTCTCTTTGTTTACTATTTAAATATAGAGTAGTGATTGATGATATCTCTTCTTTTTTTGTTTTTTGCTTATCTTGATTGTAACAATTTTTTATTAACGTGACAAGAGGTATCAACACATATTTTTAATATCATTTAATAACGATTGAACTTTAAAATAATCTAGCCTCTCCGTTAACTCATATAAAGTATAATCAGACTCATACTTTGCCTCTTTTTTATCGATATCAATATGTATTATTATTTTATTATATATACTCTTTCCAGTAATTTCTTTAATAATATCTATGTTATCAATTATATATGTATTCATTGCTAACCTCCCTTTCATTGATGCATACTATACATTAAATTAAGAGTCATATCAATACATAACGTTCGACAAAATGCGACAATATAATAATATTAAAAGTCACTATCAGTTATCAGTTTGAAGCCATCATTCAAAATAATGATTTCAAAAATCTCATTATATCCTTTACCTTGTTCCTTTAATTTTTCAAGAGCTTTCTCTTCAATTATAACTATCTTGTTAAAATCATTTTTATATTGTTCGATATTTCTCTTTGTTCGTTCAGGTAATTTACCACGTAGTGCAATAATGCAGAAAGAATCAACACGATCATCTGAACAATATAAATTATACCCTTTTAGCTTATGTACCTCAGCGTTAATAGAATTTTCATCTTTTGCATCAACTAGAATACATCCGTTTTTACCAACTTTATCATCAAATATAATCATATCCGGATTATAAATAGTTCCACCAGGCAAATCCAATGTAAGTTTGTCGATGATTATATTTTCAAACATTGGCTTTTCTCTATAGTCAAATATATCAAATTTAAGTTCCTTAAATATAGATTTTACCTTCTCATGCCATTTTTTGCCACTTTGAACATTTTGTCTTAATGTATCACTATCAATATTTTCAAATATTTTATTAAGAATTTCAGTGTTTTTTGATACCAAATTAAGCACCTTGTAATACATAATAGATGAAAGTGCATCACATAATTCACTAATATTTGAATCAATATTATCTAATATTAAATTATTCTTTATGTAATTCAATACTAATCCTTTATTAAAAGTTTCATTTTCATCATAATCCAAGTTAAAATGTATATCATTAAATGCATTAAAATCCGGAATAACACTTGCTACAAATTTTTCCAACTCTTCTAAACTAATTTTTAGTTCTTTCTTCGTAAGAATATCAGTATTAACCATTCTCCAAACAATTATATAAGACATAGCTTTAATCATATCTTCATCATTAGTTTATATCGTCAACCCAAATAGCAGGAAATTCCTTTAATATATTAAGCAGGCCTTTTCCAATTTCAGTCATTTTATAATACTTACCATCATTGTTAAGTATTCCCAATGAAACTAAAATATTTACAAATGCACATTTTACACTTCTATTTAACTCTTTATTGTTGGCATTAAAAAATCGCTCACGTAATGCATCATCGTTATAATTTAGTATATAAGGTAACACTTTTTCTTCAAACTCTCTTACATCACGCGCTAAAAATGAAACACCAAAATCTTCTATTGTAGAACTGTTACCATTTTTTTCGTTTGTTTCACACACTTTTAATATATTTTCTATGTATCTTATCTTAAAATATTTATAAACACTACCGGAATTATCTTTTTGATAAATATTTGTAATCTTAATATTACAGTAAGCAGTAATTAAAAATGCAAATATTTCATTTAAATCATTTAATTCTTTAAACAAATTTCCAAATTCAGTAAATTCATAAAAGTTACTATCATTCGTCTCCTTTAGAATATTCATGTTTTTTAATCCAAGTAGGTATTCAGACATTCTTCTTCCTAAAGCCCCGGAGATATATTCCTTATTACCACGAGAATTTGCTCTTTCTTTGTTGAAAATAACACCATTATGACTTCTTTGTAAATCGAGCAAGACATCTTTATTTATTTTCCCCTCGCTTATTCTAGCACAATCATATATCACATCATAAATTTTACCAATATTAGTTAATGAACGCATCCACGAAGTAGGGAAATCTGGCATCCACCCTTTTCCACATACAATACAAGTATCAATTTCAAATAAATTATTTACTTTTATTGCGTTCTCATCTTTAACTTCATACCTGTTTTCAACATATATTGTTCCACAGAATGGGCATACCTTAAAATAATGATTACATCCATCATCATTATGTTTAAATTTGTGATTTAAATTAGAATTCTCAAATACTCCATTTTTCTCACAATATGGACACTTCATTTTATCTCCTCCAATACGCGAACCATCTCTTTAGCAAGCAAGTCAATTATAGGTACAATAACACTATTGCCAATTTGTTTATAAGAAGACGCATTATTTCCTTTAATTTTATATTTTTTTGGGAAACCCATCAACATTAAACATTCCTTTTCTGTTAACTTTCGCATCTCCTGAACATAAACTGGAACATTATTACCTCCTGTTCCCATTTTTGCTGTTAGACAAGGAGAAATTCCATCACTTCTAAAATTACATCTTGATTTTCTAATTTCATTTGCAAGAATTATATTACTATTAACATTTTTCTTCTTTTTATAATCAGGCAAGTGGGTGTTTATGTTTCCTTCACAAATACTACTGACCTTATATTCAATCGGAGTGTTTTTTTCAAGAATATCTTCTACCTTAAATAACAGATCGCGCTTATCTGGAAATTTATAATTTGGTACTCCTTTGGATTTATTAGAAAAAGATACTTTTAAATCTTTTCTAAATCCAATACAGTACCATCGAGCTCTATTTTGTGGAACTCCATAATCTTTTGCATTCATAATTTCCCACTTAAATATATAGCCCAATCTTTTTAGTTTTTGTTCAATTACATTTAATGTTTTGCCACCATCATGATTTACTAAACCAGCAACGTTTTCTAGAAGAAAGGCTTTAGGTTTACATATAGACAATAATCTTTCAACCTCAAAAAACAATGTTCCTCTCGTATCTTCAAATCCTTTTCTTAACCCACCTATAGAAAAAGGCTGACAAGGACATCCAGCCGTAATTATATCACATTCAGGTAAATCTTTTTCAGTTAGTAATTTAATATCTCCCTTTGGCACATCTCCAAAATTCAATTTATATGTTTCACAAGCCTTTTTATCTATTTCAGAACTCATAACGCATTTAACTTTATTATTTTCAAAACCAATTCTTATTCCACCTATACCAGCGAATAAATCAATCATTTTTAGCATTATATTCCCCCAACATCTCTAAAACAGAATTTGCAATTGCTTTAGCTAGAAGTGGTGGAACAGCATTAGCCAATTGTTGATATTGCTCATATTTTGTTCCTACCATTTCAAAATCATCATTAAAAGATTGAATTCTAGCTATTTCTCTAACAGTAGGAGTTCTATCATATTTCGGATGTATTATCATTGATTTAGAAACGTGTTTAATTGTTATTGAAGGCTCATCTTCTTTTAATCTACGATAATTATTGCTGTGTTTTCCTCCACCTTGTCCTAATTCTTTAGGTATGTCTTGCCAATTTCCCCCTTGAGGAACAGCTTGCATCCTTCTTATTACCTTGTCGTCATGAAAAATAGGATCATGATTTAATATAACACTATTACCAGCCATCAATTCCTGATAATCATTTTGGGGCTTCTTATATTTTTTCCCTCTATCCGGTATATTACTCAATGCATCTCCAACAGTTACTACTCTTTTTAATTTATCTCCATGGGTTGGTTGTGGAAATATTATTTTTTCTCCTTTCGAAGCTATAAATAATACTCTTTTTCTGTTTTGTGGGACTCCATAATCTGAAGCAGTTAATACCTTATATTCAACATTGTAACCTAATTTCTTAAACCCAGACATTATTTCTTCTTTAACGTTTTTTCCATCATGCGTTTTCATAGACAATAAACCGACGACGTTTTCAACTATAACAATTTTTGGTTTTAATATAGAGGCTACTCTTATTACTTCCTTTACCAAATCATTTCGTTCATCTAAAACATCTCTTTTACCAGACATACTAAAACCTTGGCATGGGGGTCCTGCTATTATTACATCTACTTTATTGATGTAATCTTTCCAAAAGTTTTTATCTAACAATTTTATATCATTTTCAACAAACTTAGATTTTTCATGATTTATCTTAAAAGTATCTAAAGCTACATTCCAACAATCAACACCTAAAATAGTTTCAAAATTACCTGTCATTTCGAATCCACGCGAAAAACCACCAATTCCACAGAACAAATCAATCACATTATAACTCTTTGTTAATTTTTCGCCACTTAATTTCATACTTAATACCTCCAAATTACCATAGGTAGTGTTGTTGCTACTCTCTCTATATATCATTATACTATTTTTTCTTCAAAAAACCTATACCTTTTTTCTCTATTTTATCTCTACCAAATCTCTACCTAGTTTTAATAAAGCTCTCTCTAGCAATATAAATATACCATTCTTTGCTTTTATTAAATCTCGGCCTTTTCTCAATATAATTTTAATACTTTAATATAGAGGATAACATAATAAAGAATTATGTCATTTTCATTTAATTTCAGCATTACATTACAAATTATGTTCATAAAAAAAAAGCACAAGTGCTCTACATATGCATTTATTCAAAGTAATCATAATCTATCTTTTTAATCTCATAAATGAATGATTTTTGAACTCCAATATTATATTCAATCATATAATTTGCTAGCTCTTTGCCATTTATTAGTTTAACACTATATTGAGTAAGTTCAGTGACATATTTTTCTGCATCTTTGCTAAAAGTTGAAGTCGTTATAAAGACTCCTTTAGTTGCTTTTTTACCAGTTAATGCGCCCACAAATTTTTGCAGCTCTGGTCTTCCTACAACATTTCCATCTTTCCATCTTTTTGCTTGAATATAAACATTTTCTAATCCAAGTTTATCTTGACTGATTATACCGTCAATACCCTCATCTGCTGTCATTGATGTAACTTTTCCAGCCTCACTTCTGAAATCTCCATATCCCATTTTGGTCAAAACATCAATAACTAAACTCTCAAAATAATATGGTGATTTATTTAGTATAATATCTAAAAGTTCATTTGCCAATTGTAGGTTCAGTTCATTACAGATATTACTAATAATTTCATTTGGCGTTTCTTCTTCAATAAGATCCTTTTTCTTTTCAATATGCTTTTCTGTTGAAGTTCCATTCTTAAATTTTAGAAATTCAGGATATTGAGACAACAAATTTGTGTCTATAATACTTGGCTTTGTTTTTAACAAATCAATACCATTTTTATTTATTATATAATATCCACGTTTTTCGCTATTGATTAAATTTGCTTTTTTCATATAAGTTAAAGACCAAGTAACCCTATTTAATACGACTGTCTGTGTTCCACTTGGAACTCTAAGCTTAGATTCTTCTTCGCTAATATTGAATCTTCTAATTACTTCTTCAACACAGTCCCCTATGCTACATTCTTTTCCCGAACTTAAAAATTCCAATATAGGAAGCATAAACTTATGAAACTTTGGAATAGCCATAAAATCACCTCTAACACAATTATAGCATGTTTATATTGATTTGTGGTTTAATAATAAATTCATAGAAATAGTTATAAAATATAAATACGCCATTCCCTGTTGTTACTAATTATCGGACATTTCTCACCATGATTTTATTTTTTTTAAATTAAGCCTTATATTTTTCAGACTTCAATCCCTTTAATAATTCTTTAATCACTTTATTCTTTCCATCACTTGAAATGTTCAATCCTTTAATGCTTTCAAAAATTAAAAATGCTTTAAACTCTGCAATTCTTTCATTTAAAATATCTA
>CAYYDS010000117.1:0-9075 GCA_964470665.1 uncultured Lentimicrobiaceae bacterium | reverse complement strand
GCTTTTTCTAAAAAAAGCCCCATTTCATCGCGGCTAAATCCATCCGGAATAAGCACAATATCAACAGCCTTTTCGGGTGGCAACTGCCCGTAAATGTGGTGTACCGGATAGGGCAAAGTAGCGGCCGGCCGGATGAAATAATCTTGTGGATTGACTGCTATTTCGAATACCGATTCAAAAATACCATCCTGATTTCGGCTAAGAAGGCGCACAACGGCTGCATGTTTCGGAAAAGGCATCAGCACCGATTCTTCAAAACTGCGTTTAAGGCTTTTGGCTTCCGCAGTGGTTTGCCACTCGGCAAAAAGCGAGCAGAAACCCCGCGAATACATCAGTTGGCCGCTCACTTTATCAGCCATTTCCACTTTGTAATTGCCATAGTCGAAGGTGTCAATCAACAGCGTATGTGAGCCGCCCCAGTTAGGCTCGCGGACAAATTCCTTAAAAAAACAGGCCTCGCTTTGCGCATCGCCCGCACGGTAATAATCCATTCGCAAACTGCCACTTACAAACCAAGCATCGAAATGAGCCTGAACAGGCCACAAAAGGGTAAAAAAGCAGAGGGTAAACAAAAGTTTTTTCATATTTTTTAACTTTAAATAACTAATTATCAGCTTCTTAAACGCAATAACTATTTGTGCTCCAAGATGTGTAAATTTACATTTTTTTGTAACCAATTCAAGCTTATTGCGTCCAAAGACCAATGAAGCAAGCGGAAAGTGATCAACAATTGATTTATCAAGTGCTTAACGGCAACAGAGCTGCCTTTGGGTTTTTAGTTGATAAGTACCAGCACAGCGTTTATGCACTCATACGGCGAATTATACACGATGAAGCCGAAGCGCAGGATGTGGCGCAAATGGTTTTTATCAAAGCTTTCGAAAAGTTGAGCAGTTTCAATCATAAGTCGCTGTTTTCTACCTGGCTACACTCTGTTGCATACCATACAGCCATAAGCGCTTATCGAAAACGGAAACCTGTGGTTGTTGAATTAGATTCCGTTATTAGCCGCGGGATAGCTGCCGATGACGCAATGCGCGATGAGCAGGATGAAAAAGAGGAACAATTGCACTTGCTCGAACAAATGCTGAAACTTTTGCCTGCCGAAGAAAATTTATTGGTATATTTGTTTTACACTTCGGGGCAAAGCATGAATGAAATAAGCAGTATTACCGGCCTAAGTTTGGCCAACATAAAAGTGAAGCTATTCAGGATAAGGAAAAAACTTTTGCTGATGATGGAAAATGCAGCTGTTAAACAATTAAATTGAGCTTTATGGACGAGCATCAACTTGAAGAATTAATGCAACAAATCAAACCTGCTGCTGCACCCGCGCAGATGAAACAGGCTATAATGGATCAGGTTTTAAAAATGCCCGTTCGTGCAGAAAAACAAAGGTTTAGCTTAGGTGCCGAGGGTACATTGCTAGCGCTTAGCCTGCTGGCGCTTGTGTTTTTTTCGGGCTGGGCCCTAAAATTCGAACTTGCCGGGCAGCAGGGTCTTATGGCATTAGAAAGCTTGCGCAACCTTGCCGATAAGCTGACTCTCTTTTTCAGCCAATTCTCGCTAAGCGGCATCGCGGCTCTATCAGCCATCGCTATGCTGTTGCTTATCGAAAACTTCGCCTTTCGCAAAATCGAAACCCAACACAAATTGTTTTAATGATGCTTCCGATTGCCTTGGTGGCTGCCCTGGAAAAGCTGCTCGACTCGTATTGCGGCAAAACCGAAAGCATAACGGCTACGCAGGCCATTAGCGGCGGGTGCATCAACCGTGCAGCAAAAATTGTTTATGGCAACACCGCATTTTTTGTAAAATGGAACAACAAAAGCCAAAGCGGCACGATGTTTGAAACCGAAGCAGCCGGCTTGCAACTGCTGGCTTCGGCCAAAGCTATTGGCATTCCCGCCATCGTTGGGCACGGAAAAGCCGGCGACACCCATTTTCTTGTTTTGGAATACATCGAACAACACAGGCCGGCAGCAGATTTCTGGGAAAAGTTTGGTCTGCAGCTTGCCGCATTACACGGCACAAGTCAAAGCCGGTTTGGGCTTGGCTATACAAACACCATCGGTTCGCTGCCCCAAAGCAACCGTTTTTACGCGAGCTGGCCCGATTTTTTCAGAAACGAAAGGTTGAACCCCATGATTTTGCTTGCCGAAAATGCAAAACGCATGGATGCAGATCTGCTAAAAAAGTTTGAGCTGCTGTATTCGAGGCTCGACAAGCTTTTTCCACCCGAAAAACCTGCCCTGCTTCATGGCGATCTTTGGTCGGGCAATTTTTTATGCTCGCCACAAAACCTCCCTTTCCTTATTGATCCGGCGGCATATTATGGCAACCGCGAAGCCGATCTGGCGATGAGTCTGCTTTTTGGCGGTTTCGACAAACGTTTTTATGAAGCATACCATCATGCCTTCCCGTTGGAAAAAGGCTGGCAAGAGCGAGCCAACATCTTCAACCTCTATCCGCTTTTGGTTCATGCGCTGCTCTTTGGCGAGTCGTATTTGCATCAAATAAGGCAAAACCTGAATTACATACTTCGTTAAAATAGCAAAAAAACACTCTTTTTACCCACTGAAACTCAATACGTTGAAAAATTCTTGGGAGTTCAATAGGAAAATTTTATTTTAGCCTTTTCAAAAGCTACCCTAAGGTGAATAAAACACAGCCCATCAGGTGGATTTATTTTTTAACGTTGCTTGCTTCGGCGTTTGTAAGCTCGTGCCATTCGGCTGATCAGGAACCACAAAACAACAGCGTGGCCGACACTTC
Organism: uncultured Lentimicrobiaceae bacterium; assembly: GCA_964470665.1. Lineage (GTDB taxonomy): Bacteria > Bacteroidota > Bacteroidia > Bacteroidales > F082 > JALNZU01. The sequence goes on along the minus strand of CAYYDS010000117.1, from coordinate 6,300 downwards.
AAATTTTGTTTGGGAACAAGTGCGAGCCAATAAACGATTGCGGGTTTTAACCGACTACAATACCATCAACTACTACATCTATCGTGGCGAGCCAATGGGCTACCAATACGAGCTGCTCAAAGCTTTTTGCGCCTATATGGATCTTCGTTTAGACCTGAAAATCGTTAACGACCTGGGCGAAGCCACCAAAAGCCTTCAAAAGGGCGAAACAGATATGGTGGCAATGAATATGACGGTAACGGGCGAAAGAATGCGGGTATTTGATTTTTCGGACCCCATCATCATCACAAAACAGGTATTGGTGCAGCGTTTGCCACGCAATTGGCTGCAACTAAAAACCCGCGATCAGATTGAAAAAAGCTTGATTCGAAGCAGCCTCGAGCTGGCAAAAAAAACCGTTTACGTTCAGCAAGGCACTGTGTTTGCCAAACGCCTGCATACCTTAGCCGATGAAATTGGCGACACCATTATTGTGGTTGAAGACCCGCGCGAAGTAGAAGAACTCATGAATGCCGTAGCCTCAAGGGCCATCGAATATACCGTGGCCGATGAGCATTTGGCCAAAGTATTTGCCCGCAATCACTCCAATCTCGATATCAAAATGCCCCTTAGTTTCGATCAGAAGATTGCCTGGGTTTTAAAAAAGGAAAACGATCAAACCTTGCTCAAAGAAGTAAACGCCTGGCTTAGCTCGTTTTTACCTTCAATGGAGGGGCGCCTGCTCTACGACAAATATTTTAGCCCCCTGGTGCGAAACTACAGCCAAAGTGAATACCACTCGCTTTCGGGCAACCGCCTTAGTCCGTATGACGATTATATACGCAAAGCTGCCGCCAGCATCGGCTGGGACTGGCGCCTGATGGCTTCGCTTATTTATCAGGAGTCGGAATTTAAACCCAACGTTAGAAGCTGGGCCGGCGCCTTTGGCCTGATGCAGCTAATGCCCGGAGTAATGGAACAATTTGAAATTGATACCACAGCCACGCCCGAAGTGCAGATACTGGTAGGCGCACAATACCTCCAATACCTCGACCGGCAGATACCCGAAACCGTAACCGATTCGGCCGAAAGGATTATGTTTGTTTTAGCCGCATACAATGCCGGAGTTGGCCACCTGCTCGATGCCAGGCGCTTAGCCACAAAATACAACAAGGATCCGAACATCTGGACCAATCAGGTGGATTTCTTTATCCGCAACAAATCGAAACCGTCGTTTTACAACGACCCCGTTGTTTACTACGGTTATATGCGTGGCGACGAAACCTACCAGTTTGTTGAAGAAATAATGGAGCGTTACAACCATTACCGCAACCTCATTGGCCTGCACGCAGTACACGAAAACGAAATACAAAAATAAGCCCCCGTTTGATGGAGGGCTTATTTTTAAATTACAGGGCAGCTAAATTGCTCTGAACGCTAAAACTGCATTTCTTTTGTCAAAATCCCGATCCAGGTTTCAACTCTTTTCTTCGTAAGGTCGTAATCGTTGTCGTGATCGAGGGCCAAGCCGTAGAAAAACCCGTTTTCGGCACCCAACGAATCGGTAAAGCTATAGCCTTCAACCGGCCATTGGCCGATTAAACAGCCACCGCGCTTTTCCACCTCATTTTTAAGATAACCCAAAGAATCCACAAAATTTTCGGGATAAAGAATCTGATTGCCCAAACCAAAAGCGGCCACTTTTTTATCGGAAAGATCCAGCTTTTCGGTTTTTACAAAAAACTCGTTCCATTTATTGTCGTTGGAAGCATCCATCCACACATCGGCCCCAACGGTTGAATTTCCGATGATAAAATTCTCAAAACTTCCGATGCGCTCCACATCAAAAGAGGCAACATCGCAAAGTTCAACCTTGTCGCGACCAATCGTATCGCTGATGAGTTTGGCCACTTCTTCAACATTCCCGCCGGGCGCCCAATACAACAATAAAGTCTTTTTCATGGTAAAAAAGTTTTAGATTCAGCGGTAAAATTAACACTATTTCTGCTTCAAAAAAGTGTGCGAATAGAATTTAGCTTCCGAAAGATTTTGCTGAATCAACTAGCTTGCTGATTCCATGCAAGTTAAAACCAATTCCGGCTTATTTTCTTCATATCCCATCCCAAAAAACTCAGTTTTGAGCATGATCTTCTGTAAAAATACGGCAAATATCGCTTATGCTTTTTTCGAGTGGAATAAACGCTATGCCGGTAGCATTGATCAGTTTTTGAGCCGAATAAGTTTTCGACGACAGGCTCGTGCGGGCAGTTTCGCGGGTGATGGCCGGTTTTGTACGCGTAAGAAAACCTTTAACGGCCATCAACAGCCACGCCAGGCCGGCCATCCAGGGCCTAACCCTTATCTGCGGAGGTTTTTTGCCTAAGCCCTTGGCGATAGAAGCAAAAAGCTGGCGATAGCTCAAATTGCCTGCCGAAACAATATAACGCTGGCCAAAGAGCTGTTTTTCAACAGCAAACATCATGCTTTTGGCCACATCGCGCACATCAACATAGCCCGTTGTGCCGTTGGTGTAAAAGCGGAGGCCTTTCCAAACCAGGCTAAAAAGCTCGCTGCTGCCCGATTTCCAGCTGCCGGGGCCTAAAATCACCGACGGATTGACAATCACCGCATCCAAGCCCTCGGCTATGCCGCGCCACACTTCGCGTTCGCCAGCATATTTCGATATGGAATAGACAGAGTTGCTGCCCGAATTTTTCCACAAATGATTTTCGGTAATATCTTCCTGCGTTTCGCTGCGGCCAAGGGCGGCAATTGAACTCACGTGGCACAATGCAATGTTTCCTTTATGCAAAAGCGCATTCACAAGGCCGGCAGTGCCTTTGACATTGGTGAGCATCATTTGCTGCTGCTGCGAAGGATGAAACGAAACCACGGCCGCACAGTGATACACCAATTCAACATCGCTGAGCAGCTCGTCGAGCAGGCCAATATCCGTAAGCTCGCCTTCCACCCAGTTGATGGCTGCAAATTGTTTTTCGGGATGGCGGGCATAAAGCTTAAACACTTTTTTTACCAGCGAAACATCCGAAGTTTTGCGCCTGAGCGCCTTGACCGGCAATGCCTTGTTGCTCAGCTCGACCAATAAATGGGAGCCTACCAAACCCGTTGCGCCTGTTATGAGTATCATGCAGCAAAGATAGTGCATCTTGCTTTTGTTCAAAAAGAGCTTTTGGCCAAATAGAATGGCAGAGCGGCTGTTTTTTTTATCTTTGCCCGCTCAAGACACCTTATTTGCTAAAACCATGCAGAAGAATTTTGTGGACGAACTCCGTTGGCGCGGCATGATACACGATATGACGCCCGGAACTGCCGAACAGCTCGAAAAAGAATTGACCGCGGCCTATGTTGGCATCGATCCCACGGCCGACAGCCTGCATATCGGGCACCTTGTAAGCATAATGATGCTCAAGCATTTGCAGCTTGCCGGGCATAAACCCATTGCCCTGGTTGGCGGTGCTACCGGAATGATAGGCGACCCTTCGGGCAAATCGCAGGAACGTAATTTGCTGGACGAAAAGAGCTTGCGACATAATCAAGAGTGCATTAAAAAACAGTTGGCCCGTTTTCTCGATTTTGAATGCGATGCGCCTAACCGCGCCGAAATGGTGAATAATTACGACTGGATGAAAGACTACAGCTTTTTGGCTTTCATTCGCGACGTTGGCAAGCACCTGACCGTGAATTATATGATGTCGAAAGATTCGGTAAAGAAAAGGTTGCAGCCCGAATCGGGAAGCGGCATGTCGTTTACCGAGTTTACCTACCAGCTGGTTCAGGGTTACGATTTTTTGCACCTTTACCAAACCAAAAACTGCAAACTTCAGATGGGAGGTTCCGATCAGTGGGGCAATATCACCACCGGCACCGAACTGATCAGGCGCAAATTAGGCGCCGATGAAAATGCCTTTGCGCTCACCTGCCCCTTGATTACCAAAGCCGATGGCGGCAAATTTGGGAAAACCGAAGCCGGAAACATCTGGCTCGATCCGGCCAAAACTTCCCCTTACAGCTTTTATCAGTTTTGGCTCAACTGCTCCGACGAAGACGCTGAAAAATACATCAAAATCTTCACCCTGCTCGACCAATCAACGGTGATTCAGATTATTGACGAGCACAAACAGGCTCCACACCAGCGTTTGCTTCAAAAAACACTGGCAAAGGAAGTTACGGTGATGGCCCATTCCGAAGACGACTACCTGATGGCCGTAGAAGCCAGCCAGATTTTGTTTGGAAAAGGCACGGCTGATGTTTTGCGCAAGCTCGACGAAAAGACCCTTCTTTCGGTTTTCGAAGGTGTTCCGGGCGCCGAAATCGAAGGCCGGCTGCTGGAAACAGCAATTGACCTCGGCGAGTTTTTGGTTGTTCACACCCAAATATTTCCATCGAAAAGCGAGGTACGCCGCAGCCTGAAAGAAAACAGCATCTCCATCAACAAGGAAAAAGCGGAAGAAACTGCCCTTATTGGGAAAAAAGACCTTTTGCAAGGCAAATACATCCTGGTTCAAAAAGGAAAGAAGAACTATTTTTTAGTAAAGGTCGTTTAATTTTTCGATGGCCCATTTGAACAAAATGGCAGATTTTTTCCGACTTTTGTTCGTTGTTTTTCCTTAAAAGCATGACGCCCGATCCTGTTTATTCGCAGCTTATTTTGCCATTGATTGTGGCTATCTTCCTGTCAATCAATATGGGAGGCAGCGGCACTGCGCCCTCGTTTTCGGCGGCCTACGGCGCAAATCTGATTCCTAAAGCGCTCATCCCCGGCCTGTTTGGCATCATGGTTTTTGTTGGGGCAATTGTGGCCGGAAAAAATGTGGCATTCACCTTAGGTCGCGGCATTATACCGCACGAATACATGAGCATCGTGCTCACTATCATCATTTTGTTTTCGGTTTCGCTTTCGTTGCTGTTGGCCAATTTGCTTGGCGTTCCGCAATCAACCAGCCAATCCACGGTTTTTGCGCTGTCGGGGGTAGCCTTGTATTTCGATGTGCTTCAAACAAAAAAACTCTTGTTCGAGATCATTCCCACCTGGTTTATCCTTCCTTTTATCGCATTTTTCTTCACCTATTTGGCCGGAAAATACATCTACGTTCCTCTGAAAAAACGCGCGCTCTTTGAGTTCGAAACCTTGAAGAACCAACCTATGCTTCAAGCGCTTGTGCTGATTTCGTCGCTTTATGTAGCCTTTTCGATTGGCGCAAACAATGTGGCCAATGCCAGCGGCCCTATAGCCTCGATGGTGATGAACGTATTGAAACTCGAAGACAATCAGGAGAACTTTAACTTTGTAGTAGCGCTCTCGGTTTTGATTATTGCTCCTGCTTTTGGTATCGGAAGTTCGCTGCTTGGCAATAAAGTGGTTCGCTCCACCGGAAAAGAGATCATTGAATTCGGCCCGCTGTCGGCCACCGTTATCGCCATGATTACCGCTACGCTTTTGTTGTTGGTTTCGATCACCAAAGGCATTCCGGCCTCTTTGGTTCAGCTCAATACGGGTGCAATTTTGGGCATTGGCTGTGCAAAATACGGCTGGAAAGAAATTTTTAGCAAAAGCACGGTTAAGAAATTCTGGATCATCTGGATTATTGCACCGGTTGTGGCTTTTATCCTGGCTATCGGAATGAGCTGGGCAGCCAACCGCTTAGGCCTGATTTAAAACCCTCCGGATTTCATTTTTGTTGATTGGCAAGCTATACCACCGGCACGGATTGCAAATCCGCGCCAGCGGGGGTTAAAAAAGGAGTGAGTCAATGTGCCACCAAAAGCGTTGGCACTTCTATTCTTTTAATGTATTTTCTAATGTCGTCTTAAATTCGTTTTCGTTGTTGTAATTGTAAAAGGGAACGGCTGTTATCAAATAAGTGTCCGTGTGGATTTTGATTGCCTTTTGTTCTGCTTTGATTTCATTCAAAAAGTCTTCTTTCCATTTGTCGTGTCCTTTTAAATGCTCTCCTTTAGGTTCTATGAAAACCTGAAAAGTCATTTGCTCTCCGTTACGTTGTTTACAGAACAATAAAAAGTCTGGTTCAAATGCTCGTCCGAGTTTGTCAAAGATTTTAATTTCTCTTTCGTTACGGATTAAGTAAATGTTCTCAAACTTTTGATTTATACCTTCAAATCGTCTTGAAAACAGTTCTACAAATTTCTTTTCTTCACTTGTTCCGTAATTTGCATTGTAAACATACCAAGGTTCGTTGGCTACCAATGTTTCTTGTCCGTCTGCTCGTTCACTGTCTTTGTAAACTTTGATTTCTTTGTCTTTGAAAACTTTGTGAATTGGTTCTTTGATATAGTCTGAAC
>CAYYDS010000116.1:2396-9135 GCA_964470665.1 uncultured Lentimicrobiaceae bacterium | reverse complement strand
TGCGTCTATCTGTTTTAAGCCCGGATAGGGGTCGAAATTTTGTTTTTCGCAGCCTCTGCGCGGATAAACCAGAATTTCGAAACCACTGAGAATCGCCTCGTACTCTTTCCATAGGTGCAGACTGCTTAGGCTGTCGGCTCCCATGAGCACTACAAAGCGGCAAAGCGGATGCTGTTTGGTTAAGGCGCGAAGAGTGTCAATGGTAAAAGACGGCTTTGGCAGGTTAAACTCGATCGTGCAGGTTTTGAAACGTTTGAAATTTCCGATTGCTTTTTGCACCCATTCGAGCCGCCGAGCTTCCGGCAAAAGGTCATTTGAAGCTTTCAGCGGGTTTTGTGGCGAAACCACAAACCACACTTCGTCGAAAGGGGCATACTCGAGCAAATAGTTGGCCAGCATTAAATGGCCGTTATGTATCGGATTGAACGAACCAAACAGAAGACCTATTTTTTGCATGAATTGGGGGTTTTAAAAACGTATGAGCATTTTGCCTTCCGACATGGCGCCTAAATATTGCCGCAAGCCTTTGGCCAATTCATCTAAGCCAACGCTAAGCGCTACCGGATTCTGCACTTTTTTTTCGAGGATAAGCTGTGTTAAATGTTTGGCAACCTCTTCTATTTTCTTTTCGCCGGCATTGGCAAACCAAGCATTGAGGTCGAAACCCGAAAGTTTCAGTTTTTTAAAAATCAGCTGTAAGGGATTGATACCCGAAATTTCTTTGCCCGACAAACCTCCATAAACCACAATAAGGCTATCCGGAGGCAGCAGGTTTGCCACCATGCCGCATTGTTCGCCGGCAACGGCATCCAAAAAAACCGTAGGCCGGTAGTGGTCAATTGCTGCTTTGAGCTGTTGCCCAAAGTCGGAGGCTGATGTTACAATTGCTTTTGCAACGCCTTTGTTTTTTAATGTTTCGGCTGTTTGTTCCTTTCGTGCAAGGGCAATAAGCTGCATATTGTGTTCTTTTGCCAATGCCATAAAGTACTCGGAGAGCCGGCTTCCGGCTGCATTAATGATTAAACTTTTGCAGTTATGAGCCAGGGCAGCCTCCATCAACCCGTAGGCAGTAAAGGGATTTACGAAAAAGGTGGCTGCTTGTTCAGCGCTCAAGGCATCGTTTACGGCTAAAACCTGTTTAGGGCTTACAACAACATATTCGGCCCAACTGCCATCGCCATAGCCCTGAATAAAAACGGCCACACGCTTTCCAACCCATTGTTTATCAACTTCTTTGCCAACATCAGCCACTATTCCCGCGCCTTCGAAACCGGGCACAGCCGGAAGGGGTTTCACCACATTGTAGCCGCCCTGCATAAAGGCAATATCCGACGGATTGCAGGGTGCGGCCTCCATGCGGATAAGCAACTGCCCTGCATGAAGCGCCACGATGCTTTTTTCTGCATTTTCGATGCTTAGCAAAGCCCTCAGCGGATTGGGCTGGTAGGCCGGCAGCAATGCCGCACGATAACGGATAGGATATGCGGCTTTCATGCAGGGTTGAGAAATTCGTTGACCAATGCGGTAAGTTTTTCGCGGGCAACATTCAGGTCGTCATTAACAAAAACAAGGTCGAAACGGGGGGCAAAATTCATTTCCCACTCGGCTTTACGCAGTCTTTCGTTTATGCTTTTTTCCGAATCGCTGCTTCGGTTTCGCAAACGCTGTTCGAGCAAGGCGAGCGTAGGTGCCTGAATGAAAATACTCAAAGCTTCGTCGCCATAATGCTTTTTTATGTTCAGCCCGCCAACCACATCCACATCAAAAATTACATGCAAGCCGCGTTGGCGCATCGCTTCTACCTCTTTTAGCAAAGTGCCGTAAAAGGTATCGGGATACACCTCTTCCCACTCGAGAAAAGCGCCTTCGGCTATTTTTTGTTTAAATTGTTCGAGGCTTAAAAAGTAATAATCCCTGGCTTCGGTTTCGTTTTCTCTTTTATTGCGCGAGGTGGCTGAAATAGAGAAACTCAGATTAGTAATATTTGACAATAAATGTTTTACCAGGGTGGTTTTTCCCGCCCCTGAAGGCGCCGATACGATTATAATTTTTCCTTTCGAGCTATTCATTTCACAAAATATTAAACAGTTGTTCTTTTATCTTTTCCAACTCGTCCTTCATTTGCGTTACAATGCGCTGTATGTTGGCGTCGTTAGCTTTTGATCCTAAGGTATTTACCTCGCGGCCAATTTCCTGAGCAATGAATCCGAGTTTTTTACCGGCAAAATCTTCGTCAATCGCTTCTAAAAAGTAATTGCAATGTTGCTTTAAACGGGTTTTTTCCTCGCTGACGTCAATTTTTTCGAGGTAATAGATGAGCTCTTGTTCAAAGCGATTGGGGTCGAATTTTATCTTGTCGCTCACTTCCGCAACATTTTTCAGCAGCCGCATTTTGAGTTGTTCAACACGTTGTTCTTCAAAAGGCTCGACACTTGCGAGTAGTTGCAGAATAAGGTTTATCCGCTCTTGCATATCTTTTTTAAGCGCCTGCCCTTCCTGAATTCTAAAGGCATCAAACAAGGCCAGCGCTTCGCGGCAGGCGTTTAAGATGGCTGCGCCAAGCTCGTCGGGCACAACACTTTCCGGCTCGCCATTTGCAATGACTCCGGGATATTTGAGGATTACAGAAAAGAGGTCGTCGGGCATTTCGAGGCCAAGATTTTGGGCCATTTCTTTTATTTGTTCGTGGGCTGCAGCGGCCTGTTGTTGGTCAATACGGCCGGCTTTATGCAATCCATTGCCTTCAATCGAAAGGCTAAAATCAAGTTTTCCCCTTTTCACGGCATCGGCAATCAGGCTGCGAAGTTCTATTTCGAACTGTTTAAAATCGGCAGGAAGTTTTAATGAAAGATCGAGCTGTTTGCTGTTGAGCGATTTTATTTCCGCAATAATTTTTATCGGGCCCTGCTGTTGTTGCAGCTTGCCATAACCTGTCATGGATCGTATCATTGTTTCTTCTGCTTTTTTGGCAAAGATAAACCAAAAGCCGGCAAAGCCATGTGTTCCGTTTTTCACAAACAATACAATGAAATTACATTTAAAATAAACCTGGCCTTTGAATGATTTTTTTGACCTAAGCTCTCAAAAAAAAACTTAATATTGTCCCTTATTATGAAAATATCGGTTTTTGGTTTTTTGGGCTTATTTTTTTGGCTTCATTGTTTTGGTCTTTTTGCTCAGACCTCGGAGCTCAACCGAATTGACTCGCTGAGCAAAAAGCTCGAGAGGCAGGATGGCGCTGAGCGCATCAATACCTTGATAGCGCTTTCGATGGCTTACCGCGACGTGAGTTACGACAAAGCCCTGCAGTCGGGCATGGATGCGCTGCAATATGCCGAGGCGCACAAGCTTAGCCGGATGAAAGCGCATATTTTACGGTCAATTGGCCAAATCTCTCAGCAGTCGGGTGATTATGATCTGGCATTGCGCTATTTTCGGCAATCGCTCCAACTCTTTCAACTTGCCGATGATCAAAATTTTGTCGCAAAACTTAACAACCAGATCGGCGATTTAAAATCGCAAATTTCGGAGTACGACAGCGCTTTGTTTTATTTTGAAAAAGTAATCAGTCTTTCAGAAAAGCTAAAAAACGACAGTATTCTGGCTTATGCCGTAAACAACAGCGGCAATGTGTGGTTCGAAACCGGTGAGCTCGGCAAAGCCCACGACGCTTTTTACAAGGCTTCCATCATGTTTGCCGCTTTTGGCGATTCGGCAAACCATGCGCTCGCCGAGATGAACCTAAGTCAGGTATTATGGCAGTGGGACGAAAACGAAAAAGCCATCAGCCTGCTCGAAAAAACCATCCGTTTTGCCCGCCGCCACCAACAAGCCGATATGTTGGCCAGGGCCTGTTCCAATCTGGGCTTAATTTATTACTACGATCTGGAAGATTATCCACGCGCTTTGGAATATTTTGAGGAAGCGCTAAAAATCAGGGAACTAAAGGGACAACCCGTGCCAACCGCGCATACGTTGGTGAATATTGCCAATGTTGGCATTGCCCAAGGCGAGATTGACAAAGGTATCGAAGCGCTAAAAAAAGCCATCCGAATCTATCAGGGTTCAGGTGTGGTTCAGGGCGAGGTGAGGGCTTTGTATCATTTAGCCGAAGCCTATCAAACGAAAAAAGATTTCGCACTTTCCAATGCCTACTTTTTGCAGTGTTTGTCAAAAGCCGAAAAAAACAACATTGCCGGCTATGGATCAATTATTCGCAGCAAAATGATGGATAATTTTATGCAACTCAAAGACTTTCCGTCGTTTTTAAGGCTTTTTGAAGAATACAAAGTTGAGGCCGACAGTGTGGCCGGCCTTTATGGGCAGTTGCAGGCATCGGAAGCAAGCTTAAAAAACCAATACAACGATCTGTTGCGGCTCAACGAAAAACTAAAAAACGAAAACGCTGCCCATCTAAGTAAGCTTCGGGTTTATTCCTATTTAGCCGCCTCGCTTTTGGGTATCGCCGTTCTGAGTTTGCTGTTTTTTATGCTCTGGAAAAGATCAAAATCGGCGATCGCGCCAATCTTTCCACGTTTAGAGAATTGATTCCGGATCAACGGAAATTTTGCGTTTGTCGCGAAAGTCGAATAGCGTAAGCTTTCTGATTTCGTAAAAACTGCTCCAATACGATTTCAGGGCATTGTAATAGCCAACGCGGGCGTTATCATTATCAATCTGAGCGTTGTTCAGCTCAAGGATGTCGTTTACTTTGCCAATCATATAGCGTTTTTGGGTAACGTCGAAACGTTTTTGTGCCACAGTATCGGCTTTGGCAGCAATCTTCATCTGGTTTTTCTGCATATTGAATTGCATAACTTTTAGGAAGATATTTTGCTCAAAGTCTTTGCGGCTTTGCTCTACGGTTGTGCGCACAAGTTCGAGGTTCGATTCGGCCATTTTAATTCGTCCGCGAGCCTGCCCCCAGTCGAGAATGGGAATGGTAAGCCCTAAGCTGATGCGCTCTTCGTCCAATGGGTTGCTATAAACCCGATCAAACACATCCGATGTTTGGGTAAGCCCGAAACTGGCATTTATTTCAGCTTCAAATCGGCCTTGGGTGCGTACCCTTGCCAAATCGCTTTCGGCCTCAAGTATCTGTCGGTCAAAATTTAAACCCGACGAGGTATTTACCAATGCCTGTGCAAGTGCATCTTCTACATCAACATTGTGAAAATCAATGGCCTGAGGTGCAATAAGCTTTATTTTTTCGTTTGAATTTAGCCTTAGGAACGATCTGAAAGAAAAAAGCATGTTTTCGTAATTGAGATCGGCAGTTTCAACCGAGGCTTCGGCACGCAACAGATTGAGTTCGAGTTGTAAAAGTTCGTTTTCGGCAATTTTTCCAAGTATAAAGCGCCCTTTTGCAATGTTATAGAGTGTATCGTAATTGGCCATATTTTTCAGGGCAATGTCTTTTTCTACCTGCGCCGTCAATAGGTTGAAGAAAAAATTGATGGCTGTAGAAGCAACCTGCTCATTGGATTCGAGATATTGTCTTCGGGCTTCTTCGTAGCGCATGGGTTCGATGCGTTTATCCCATTTATAGGTGTTATAGCCAAAAATGGGCTGCCTGAAACCCACACTGATGGGCGACGAAAGAAACTGCCTGGTAGAAGTATCGGCATAATAGTTGTCTAACCTTTGCAAACCCGATTGCAAAAACACTTCGCCGCCTGTGAGGCCAACTTTTTGCCGCAGCGAGAGGTTGGCCGAATAACGCGCCAATGTGCGCTCGAGATAGGTTTCTGTTCCATCGCCTTGAGTGATGGCATCAATGGTTCGGTTGAAATTGGGCAAAGTGGCACTCAGCCCAAGCTGCGGAAGATATCCGGCCCTGAAGCTCCGGTATTCCCAATAACTCCGTTTGAAGCGGTGGCGGGCAATCATGGCTTCGGGCGAGCGATCCTGTGCGATGTGTATTACCTCGGATAGCGAAAGATAAACAGGCGCCTGCTGCGCGTAGAGCGTTTTCGTTCCGGCTAAGGATAAAACCCAAAATGAAACCAGGATAAAGGCAATTTGTCGGATAAGCTTGGTCATCATCGAAAAAACTAAGGTATTTTACAAAGGTATAACTTTCGTCTTCATGCTTTATTGCCGGAAAAGAAAATGGAATAAAAAAACCGTTTCGCGGCCTTTTTACAAATTTAAGCAAGGGGAAATCAGAGGCAAAGCGCTTGTTTTGTACTTTTGCCGGCCAGAAGGGAGATAGACTCACCGGAAAAACCGAACTCAAACCCTATTTTACTTTATGAACCAAGAAGATTTTTTTAAAAAGATTACATCCCATGCCAAGGAATATGGGTTCATCTTTCAGTCGAGCGAAATTTACGATGGGCTAAGCGCTGTTTACGACTATGGCCAAAACGGCGTTGAACTTAAAAATAATATCCGCCAATATTGGTGGAAAGCCATGGTTCAGCTCAACGAAAACATTGTTGGCATTGATTCGGCCATCTTTATGCACCCAACCATCTGGAAAGCTTCGGGGCATGTTGATGCTTTCAACGACCCACTTATTGACAATAAAGATTCGAAAAAAAGATACCGTGCCGATGTGCTTGTCGAAGACTTTTTGGCCAAAATAGAAGACAAAATAAATAAGGAAGTTGAAAAAGCCCGCAAACGCTTTGGCGAAAGCTTTGATGAACAGCAGTTTGTAAGCACCAATGCCCGTGTGCTCGAACTAAAAGAACAACATGCCGCTACCGGCAAAAAGCTTTATGGCATTATGGAA
>CAYYDS010000116.1:0-2386 GCA_964470665.1 uncultured Lentimicrobiaceae bacterium | reverse complement strand
CAACGACCTTCCGGCATTTAAAGAACTTATTGAAGAGTTGGCAATCGTTTGCCCTATCTCCGGCTCGCGCAACTGGACTGACGTGCGCCAGTTTAACCTGATGTTTTCCACCCAAATGGGATCTACGGCCGAAGGCGCCAGCGAAATCTACCTGCGCCCCGAAACCGCACAAGGTATATTTGTAAACTTTCTGAATGTGCAAAAAACCGGCCGCATGAAAATTCCTTTTGGCATAGCCCAAACCGGAAAAGCATTTCGCAACGAAATTGTGGCGCGGCAGTTTATTTTCCGCATGCGCGAATTCGAACAAATGGAAATGCAGTTTTTTGTACGCCCCGGCGAAGAGCTCAAATGGTACGAACACTGGAAAAAAGAACGCATGAATTGGCACCTTTCATTGGGCATCCCCGCCGCAAAATACCGTTTCCACAATCACGAAAAACTGGCACATTATGCCAATGCCGCCGCCGATATCGAATTTGAGTTTCCCTTTGGTTTCAAAGAACTCGAGGGCATTCACTCGCGCACCGACTTCGACTTGGAAGCACATCAAAAATTTTCGGGCAAAAAGCTGCAATATTTCGATCCGGAGCTAAACCAAAGCTATGTGCCTTATGTGGTGGAAACCTCTATAGGCCTCGACCGCATGTTTTTGGCCATGCTTAGCCATGCTTATACCGAAGAAACCCTCGACGACGGCAGCGACCGTGTAGTATTAAAACTGCCGGCCGTGCTTGCTCCCGTAAAAGCAGCCGTGCTGCCCTTGGTGGCCAAAGACGGCCTGCCCGAAACCGCACGCAAAATACTGAGCAAACTGCAAAACGATTTCTATTGCCAATACGAAGAAAAAGATTCGATTGGTAAGCGCTACCGCCGCCAAGATGCCATCGGAACACCATTTTGTATTACTGTCGACCATCAAACAATTGATGATCAAACAGTTACCTTGCGCGATCGCGACAGCATGAAACAAGAAAGGGTGGCCATTGATGCCTTGCCGGCAATTATTGCACAGAAAATAAAACCGCTGCGTTAAAAAAAAACGACTGAATCGATTGCCTGAAAAGTCAATCGCATTTTTTAAATTTTATGCGGGTAAATCCGGTTTTTTCGGGTTTTTACATCCCGATCGAATCATTTTTTAGGCATAAACCTCCTTTTCGTGTAACTTTTCTGTATCATTGTCCGTCACATTATTTCATGGTACAGAACGACTAAATGACTCGCAAAGAATACAACCAATGTGTTGAGCTTTATGCCGACGGGCTATACCGCTTCGTGCTGAAAAACCTGCGCGACAGCGAAAAAGCGCGCGATATTGTGCAAGAAACCTTTGCCAAAGTTTGGGTAAAATCGGCCGATATAAAGGCAGAAAAAAGTAAATCATACCTTTTTACAACGGCTTATAATACCATGATTGACGGCATCCGCCGCGATGAGCGCATGCTTCGGCTCGACAGCAAAAACCAAAATCATCAGCAAACATTCAACTCCTATTCCGACCTAAACGAAGTGTTGGATGAAGCCTTGCAAAATCTGCCCGAAATACAGCGAACGGTGGTATTGCTACGCGACTACGAAGGCTACGACTACAAAGAAATAGGCCAGATTACCAATTTGACCGAATCGCAGGTAAAAGTCTATATTTTCAGAGCCCGCACGGCGCTCAAAAACTACATTCAAAAACTTGAACTGGTGCTGGAGGATAGATAAATGGAAATCAACCTACATAACTACGAAGCCCTGCTGCTCGATTTTATCGAAGGCCGCCTCGACCCTGTCGTCAGCAATGAGTTGATGTTATTTATCGGCAAACATCCGGAATTGGGAAGCTGGCAAGAGCTTTCGGCCGAATTACCGGCATTTTTGGCCGAAACACATCCTTTTCCCAACAAAAAAAACCTTCGTTATGAAAGCATGCAGGCAGCGCAAGACAATCGGATTAACGAGCTGTATTTCAAAGTAGTAGAAGAAACAGCCAACCAAGTAGAGCGCGAGCAGCTCGATGTTTGGTTAGCGCAGCGGCCCGAAAAGCAAAAAGAATACAAATACTGGAAACACAGTCGCCTGAAAGCCAATTTCGACATTGTTTTTCCGGATAAAAGCAGCTTACTCAAATCGCGTGCCGGCATTTTACCTCTGTGGGTGAAACCTATGGCCGCAGCAGCCTCTTTTGCTTTGCTTTTTGGTTTAGGCTGGCTATTTTTCAATCAAAAGCCCAATGTGCAGCCCGGCAATCAACTTCTTGTTGAAAATCAGGATAATGTTGTAAAAACTTTGGACGAACCGGGCGGCAAAACAGCCAATTCCGTGACGGAAAATAAAAAACCATACGTTGCTGCAGCAGAGCCGGAAACGGCAGAAAAAAGCTTCGAAACAACGCAAC
>CAYYDS010000115.1:4213-9186 GCA_964470665.1 uncultured Lentimicrobiaceae bacterium | reverse complement strand
AGAGATTTGAAAACGCAACGTCAGAGATTTGAAAACGCAACGTCAGGTTTGTTAATAGGCAACTTTTGCTCATAGGTTACAGATCGACAAACCTTGAAAAGAGTGACACGGTGACACCTTTTATGCCATTTTCTTAAAAATCGCGGAATTGGAAATCATGCTGAAAATTGGTGTCTTAGGCGCCGGCCATCTCGGAAAAATTCACCTCAAATGCATCAAGCTAATTGCTGATTATGAGCTTGTCGGCTTTTTCGATCCCGATCAGGATACAGCTCAAAAAGTTTCGCAGGAATTTGGCCTAAAAGCTTTCGAAAGCATCTCGGCTTTAATTGATGCCGTTGATGTGGTTGACATCGTTACGCCCACCATTGCACATTTTGCCTGCGCTTATGAAGCGCTTACCAAGCACAAACACGTTTTTATTGAAAAACCCATTGTCGCTACTCCGGCTGAGGCTCAGCAACTTATCGAGCTTGCCGGGCACAGCGGCGTTAAGGTTCAGGTAGGTCATGTGGAGCGTTTCAATCCGGCCTTTCTGGCCGTGAGAGACAGCATTCACAACCCAATGTTCATCGAAACGCATCGGCTGGCTCATTTCAATCCGCGCGGCACCGATGTGCCTGTGGTGCTCGACCTTATGGTTCACGATATTGACATTTTGCTCAGTGTAGTCCGGTCCGAAATAAAATCAATCAGCGCTAGCGGTGTAGCCGTTGTGAGCAGCACGCCCGATATCACCAATGCGCGCATCGAGTTTTGCAATGGCGCAGTGGCCAACCTTACGGCAAGCCGCATCTCGCTCAAAAACATGCGAAAAACCCGTTTTTTCCAGAAAGATGCCTACATCAACGTTGATTTCCTTGAGAAAACCGCCGAAATAGTGCGCATGTCGGAAGTTAAAAACGAAGTAAACGATCCTTTTGCCATGCTCATTGATTTAGGCCACGGAAAAGGCATGCGTCAAATGAGCTTTGAACGGCCCGAGGTTTTACCCACCAATGCCATTCAGGCCGAGCTGCAGAGTTTTTACGAAGCTGTGGTGAGCAACCAAAGCCCGATGGTAACCATCGAAGACGGCTATAACGTTCTGTTAGTGGCTCATCGCATACTCGAAAAAATTGCCGAAACAGCAAGTTTATTACAGCAATAATTTTCTTTTCTTCGGCACAATAAGGCGGCCTTATTTGTCGTTTTTCGAATATCAAAAATCAAAACCGGAACTATGTCACAATCTCTACGATTGATCATTTTTCTTTTTTTTGCCGGTCTCATTTTCCTGACGCCCTCTTGCTCTAAATTTGAGGGCGACCAAACCGTGCCTGCCTACATCCGCATTGAGCCTTTTACGTTTAGCACCGACTACGTAACGCAAGGCAGCAATACACACAAGATAACCGATGCCTGGGTTTACGTAAACGACCAGCTGATCGGCGCTTTTGAACTGCCGGCAACCATTCCGGTTTTATATAGCGGCAAACAGCGCCTCGACATCACCCCCGGCATCAAACTCAATGGCATTAGCGCTACCCGAGTCTATTATCCTTTCTACAAACCATTCATTATCAACGACTTTAATTTTATCCCCGACTCGGTTCAAACCATCAGGCCGGCCACCGGCTATCAAGACAACCTGCATTTTGCCTGGATGGAAGATTTCGAAGGCGTAAGCAACAGCATAGAAAAAACCAACTCAAGCGATACGATTATGATGGTAACAGAGCCTGCAAACAATCCCGAAGCCTGGATTTCGCCATACAGCTCGTTTTCGGGCATCGTAAACCTCGACAAAGACCGGACGGTCTTTCAAGCTGCAAGCTTTTTTTCCTACGTATTGCCCGGGGGCGGAAAACCGGTTTTCCTCGAAATGGATTACAAATGCAGTAAGGAATTTGTGGTTGGCCTCATTGCCAAAACATCGTCAAACAATTTGCTACTCCCTCTGGTAGTGATAAATAAATCGGATAATTGGAACAAAATTTATATCAACTTGGGGCCAAATGCCACCGAATACAGCTCGGCAGAATATTTTAAAGTCTTTTTTGAAGCGGTGCTCGACGATCAGGATGATGCAAAATTTTATTTCGACAACATTAAACTTATCTACAGAAACCCAAGCTGATGAACCGAAAACTACAGGTTGCCAAATATGCGCTGTTAGACTGGGTGGCTGCAACCCTAGCCTGGTTTCTGTTTTATATTTTCCGTAAGCAAAGCGAAGATCCTTTGTTTTACGACAAGTTCAGGTATATGTTTGACGATCCCAACTTCTGGCAGGGCATCATCCTTATTCCGATCGGATGGCTCTTGCTTTACACCATGGTTGGAACCTATCGCAAAATATACCGCAAAGCGCGCTTGAAAGAGCTCGGGCAAACCCTTGTCATCACGCTTATCGGCATTACGGTTATCTTTTTTGTGGCTATACTCGACGATGTAATCGTAACCTATAAATCTTATTATCAGTCGTTTCTGGTTTTATTCAGCCTGCATTTTACGTTCACCTATATTTTTAGGCTAATCCTAACCAATATAACCGTAAAAAAAATTCACCGAAAAGAAATCGGCTTCAACACGGTGATTATCGGCAGCAATGGCAATGCACTTAAGATATACAAAGACATCGAAAAACAGGAACGTTCGGCGGGCAACTTTTTTGTTGGTTTTTTGAGTGTTTACGACAAAGACGATTATAAAATCGGCGAATACCTGCCGCATCTCGGGCCCTATCAGAACATTAAAAAAGTGGTTGAAGAATACGAAATCGAAGAGGTGATTATTGCCATAGAACGAACCGAAACCGATACCATCGACAAAATTTTTGTGGCCTTAGAAGATTCGGCTGTTGTTATCAAAATCATTCCCATCATGCAAGACATCCTTTTTGGCAATGTAAAGCAAAGCGGTATCTGGCATGCCCCCCTCATCGAAATTTCGCCCGATCTGATGCCTGCCTGGCAGCAATCGCTCAAAAGATTTATGGATATTTTGATTTCGCTGCTGGCAATCGTTTTCTTTAGCCCGCTCTACATTTTTACGGCCATCGGCGTGAAGTTGTCTTCAAAAGGGCCTACCCTTTATAGTCAGGAGCGCATCGGGATACATGGCAAACCATTTAAGATGCTCAAATTCAGAAGCATGTTTGCCGATGCCGAAAAAGCCGGCCCACAACTTTCGAGCGAAAACGACCCTCGAATTACGCCTTTTGGTCGTTTTATGCGTAAAGTTCGCCTCGACGAAACTCCGCAGTTTTTCACGGTGCTCAAAGGCGATATGTCGCTCGTCGGGCCACGCCCCGAACGGCAATTTTACATTGATCAAATTGTAAAACGCGCCCCGCATTACAGGCTGCTGCTCAAGGTAAAACCCGGAATTACAAGTTGGGGGCAGGTTAAATACGGCTACGCATCCAACGTGGACGAAATGATAGAGAGGCTTCAGTACGATATCCTTTACATCGAAAACATGACCCTTGTAATGGATATTAAAATTCTGATTTACACCGTATTAATTGTGTTGCAAGGAAGAGGAAAATAAAACCTCCGAAAATTTTCTGCACCTGTCTTTTCAAGCTATTTTTTTTCGAAACAACTCCCCCATCCGGGCAGGAAACCGGCCGAAAACCTTTTTTTAATGCGGTGGCGCGTCCTTTTTGCAGCAAGCCGGCAAACGATCATAAGCTTTGGGGTCGGCCTCTAAATCGTCGGCATCGTAGCCAACTTTTGCAACCGCCTTTTTAAGGTTTTCTTTCGAATTTTTGGCCAACTTGTAAGTTACTGTCAGCACCTTAGTTTCTAAATCCAGATTTACGGCTCTCACGCCTTTCTCGAATGCAATGTCTTTTTCGAGCCGATCTTTGCACTGGCCGCATACCGCAGAAGTTTTGATTTCAACAGTTTCGGTTTTCTTTGGCTTATCTTGGGCCGTAGCAGGCAGTGCCATCATGAGCAAACCAAGCCCGCAAACCAAGCCGGCAAAATATTTGAGATGGTTTTTCCACGAGTTCATAGCTGGTAAAGTTTAGGAGTGTGATAGGGGTTGAAAAAATCGTTTGGCTGCAAAGCTATTAAAATCAACAAAAGCACGGTCTGTTTTTTGCTATTTTTAACGTCGTCGGAGGAAAACTTAAAACGCGTGTCTGCATCCGGCCATTTCAGCCATTTGTTTTAAAAACGTATTCTTCGCTTTTATTTTCAATGAAAAAAAACAAGCAAAAAAGGCTTTGCCTAAACTCAAGCCCGATTTTTCGTACTTTTATCGGATGAATTGACGAAAAGAATTAATTATCACCCTATTAGAAATTGGCTTATGGATGCATTGCTTATTTTAAGCGGAATTGCATTTTTCTCATTTATGGTTGGCGTTTTTTTATACAAAAAACAAAATGCGCTGCAAGCCCGAAATAAAGAACAACAGTCCTCAAACAGGGAAAATGATCTCAAAGATGCTTATCAAATTTATTCAAACTGGTGCAAAAATAACGGCGAAACACCCATAGCAAAAGACGAATTTGGCAACTTAACCAATGCAGAAGGAAAAATTGATCTTTTCGATTTGATGAGTTTTCACGAAAACGTCAAGATAGAAGAAGAAATCGCCCAAAAGTCAAAGGCCGATTTTGAGAATTACAAAATAAAAAAGGAAAAAGAAGCCAAAGAGCAGCAAAAAGAATCCAACAGTTTCGCAATCTCGGCTGTATTAGGCTACTTAACCGATTCAACACTAAAAGGAACGCTGTTGGGCGGTAACTTATTGGGTGCAATGACCGGCAGTTTTTTAAAAAAGAAGAAAAAATAAGCCCTGATTCATCGCAAATCCGAAAAGAAAAAACCTCTTTTTTGCCACATTTTTAAACAAATTAATCTTGTTTTTCACGGCATGAGGAACGCCATTGTCAAAATTTAAAAGCTACCGGCAAGCATTTTCAGTTGCAATATAGATTGGTCATTTAAAGATTTTTGGCAAACAACTGTATT
>CAYYDS010000115.1:404-4203 GCA_964470665.1 uncultured Lentimicrobiaceae bacterium | reverse complement strand
TATTTTTATCTATTTTTAGAGCCGGGTTTGGCTTTATGCTGTCTTTTGCCTGAGTCCTAAAACCCGAAATAAAAAACAGACTACTTTTAAACCCTTCAAAACGAATACTTTGTACACGCTTAAAACAAAAATTGACATCCATTCACAAGAGTTTATTGCCAACCGCGAAGCCTTTCTCAAATTGCTTAACGAAGTAAAAACCATAGAGCGCCAGGTAATGAGGGGCGGCAGCACTCTCGCTGTTCGGAAGCACAAGGAGCGCGGAAAAATGCTCGTTCGCGAGCGCATCAATCTGCTCCTCGATCCCAACACACCTTTCCTCGAGCTTTCGTCATTGGCAGCCAACGGCCTGTACGACAACGGGTTTCCATCGGCAGGCATTGTAACAGGCATTGGATTAATTCATGGGCGCGAAACCATGATCATTGCCAACGATGCCACAGCCAAGGGCGGCACCTATATGCAATACACCATAAAAAAACACCTTCGCGCTCAGGAAATTGCCATGGAAAACCGCCTTCCCTGTGTGTATATCGTTGATTCGGGCGGCGCATTTTTGCCAGAGCAGGACACCGTATTTCCCGATCGCGACCATTTCGGGCGCTTCTTTTACAACCAGGCCAGGATGTCGGCCCTGGGCATTGCCCAAATTGCCATCGTTATGGGTTCATGCACTGCCGGCGGAGCTTATGTGCCTGCAATGAGCGACGAAACCATCATCGTTAAAGAGCAAGGCACAATCTTTTTGGGTGGGCCTCCTTTGGTAAAAGCTGCTACTAGCGAGAAAGTTACAGCCGAAGAGCTGGGCGGCGCCGATGTGCATACCTCCATTTCGGGTGTGGCCGACCACTTTGCCGAAAACGAAACCCATGCCATTGCCATCTGCCGCAACATCATGGAAACCTTAGCACCGGCACGAAAACAACTGCTCGATTTGCACAGCCCCGAAGAGCCTCTCTACGATCCCAAAGAATTATATGGATTAGCTCCCGTTGATTTTCGAAAACTCACCGACCCTCGCGAAATCATTATGCGCATTGTGGATGGAAGCCGTTTTCAGGAGTTTAAAGCGCGTTATGCTACCACTGTTATAACCGGATTTGCGTACATCATGGGTTTTCCGGTAGGCATCATCGCCAATTTCGGCGTATTGTTCAGCGAATCGGCGCTCAAAGTAACCCATTTTATTGAGCTCTGCACTTCACGCAACATTCCATTAGTTTTTCTGCAAAACATCACCGGTTTTATGGTTGGCAAAGAAGCCGAACATCGTGGCATTGCTAAAGATGGCGCAAAAATGGTGCATGCCGTTTCAAATGCCAATGTGCCAAAATTTACCATCATCTTTGGCGGCTCATTTGGCGCAGGCAATTACGGCATGGCCGGCAGAGCTTTCGGACCAAGGCTTTTGTTTATGTGGCCAAACGCTAAAATCTCGGTAATGGGAGGCGAACAAGCTGCAAATGTGTTGGTTACAGTAAAACAGGAACAATATGCCGAAAAAGGAAAAACAATGCCCGAAGATGAAAGGCAAGCCCTTTACAACACAATCTTAGCCAAATACGAACGCGAAGGCGCTGCCCTCTACTCCACAGCGCGACTTTGGGACGATGGAATTATTGACCCCATTGACACCCGCAAAGTGTTGGCCATGGGAATTGCCACCTCTTTAAATCAGCCTTTTCCACCTCAACAATTTGGAGTTTTCCGGATGTAAACCATGATAAATTATCAAACCATATCGGTTGAGTTACACAACAAAGTGCTGAATATCAACCTAAATCGCCCCGAAAAGCACAATGCGTTTAATTCGCAGATGATTCGCGAGCTTACGCAGGCCTTCGCCGAAGCTGCAAATACTTCCAAAGCAAGAATTATCCTTTTGCAAGGCAATGGAAAATCGTTTTGCGCCGGTGCCGACCTCCATTATATGCACGAGATTGCCGCTTTTGGCTTCGAAGAGAATGTGAACGACGGGCTTAAATTGGCCGGTCTGTTCGACACGGTTTTCCATTGCCCTTTGCCGGTCGTTACTTTTGTGAAAGGAGTGTGCATGGGCGGTGCAAACGGCTTGGTGGCTGCGAGCGACATTGTGATAGCCGACCCCGATTGCAGTTTTGCATTCAGCGAGGTTAAACTCGGCATCATTCCGGCTACCATCGCACCTTACGTTATAAGGCGTTGCGGCCAAGGCGCCTCGCGAGAACTTATGCTTAGCGGGCGCAAGTTTTCGGCTTCCGAAGCCTTCCGCTTTGGCCTGGTAAATGCCATTGCCGCGCCACAAGATTTTGAAACCATCGCAGCCCAATATCAAAATCAATTGCTCACAGCAGCCCCCCAAGCTCTAAGCGCCTGCAAAAAACTCATCGAAGATATTGCCGACAGCTCCATGTCAACCACCGAACTCATGCCCGAAACAGCCCGCCGAATTGCAATGGCACGGGCCTCGGAAGAAGGCCGGGAAGGGATAAAAGCATTTTTTGAAAAAAGAAAACCATTTTGGGCTCAAGATCAACAGCATGAAAATCAATAAAGTACTTATAGCCAACCGAGGAGAGATAGCGCTTCGCATTATGCGTAGCCTCAAACAAAAAGGCATTCGCTCTGTTGCCGTCTATGCTACCGACGACCGCGAAAGTCTGCATGTAAAAATGGCCGACGAAGCCTGGCCGCTCAAAGGCGAAACCCTTCGCGAAACCTATCTCAATAGCAATCAGATCATCCAAATTGCGCAACAATGCAAGGCCGAAGCCATCCATCCGGGTTATGGATTTCTTTCCGAAAACCCGGTTTTTGCCGAAGCTTGCCGCGATAACAAGCTGATTTTCATTGGCCCATCAGCCGAAAATATTCGCCTGATGGGCGACAAAGTTAAAGCCCGCGAAACGGCGCGACGATTTGGACTTCCCGTAACAAACGGCCTTACCGGAAACACAGAACAACTGATGGCCGAGAGTCACAAGCTTCGTTTTCCGGTTTTGGTGAAGGCTGCCGCCGGCGGCGGTGGCAAAGGCATGCGCATTGTGCATCAGGCTGATGAGCTTGCCCAAGTGCTCGAAGCTACCCAGCGTGAAGCAGAAAAATATTTTGGCAATGGCAGCGTATATCTCGAAGAATTCATCGAAAGTCCACGCCATATTGAGGTGCAAGTGCTGGCCGACGCACATGGCAATGTAATTCATCTTTACGAGAGAGAGTGCTCCGTTCAGCGGCGCTACCAAAAAATAATCGAAGAATCGCCCTCGCCTACCCTAAACCCGGAAATCCGCGAGAAGATGGGGCAAGCGGCTGTTAACCTTTGCAAAGGAATAGCCTATCAGAGCGCCGGAACCATCGAATTCTTGTACAGCCCTGACGGAAATTTTTATTTTTTAGAGATGAACACCCGCATTCAGGTTGAACATCCGGTAACGGAGCTCGTAACCGACATTGACCTTGTTGGCCAACAGCTCGACATTGCCAAAGGGCAAACACTCAGCCTCAAGCAGAGCGATATCATCCAAAAAGGCCATGCCATCGAATGCCGCATTTATGCCGAAGATCCGCTCAACGACTTTGTGCCCTCGCCCGGCGAAATAAACTTTTACCGCGAACCCAACAGCCAAAACATCCGCATTGATAGCGCCTACAACGCTGCCGGCCACGTTAGCCCGGCCTACGACCCCATGATCAGCAAACTCATTGGCTACGGAGCTAACCGAAGCGAGGCAATCGGCCTGCTCCTTGCAAGCCTGCCGGAATATGTTGTGCATGGCATAAAAACCAATATTCCCTACCTTTCGGCGCTGCTCGCACTCCA
>CAYYDS010000115.1:0-394 GCA_964470665.1 uncultured Lentimicrobiaceae bacterium | reverse complement strand
GGATTACCAACGAAACCATATCAGCACCGCATTTTGCGAAACACATGCTGCCGAAATAACGGAAGCCATTCAAGCCGAACGGAAGCAGATTCCTGAAAAAATACTTATTTCGGCTTTTTTGCTCCAAAACCCAGGTACACTTTCGGCCGTTAAAGATCAAAACATCTGGCATTCAATTGGTTATTGGAGAAATGACATGCGCTTTGGCCTGAGTTGCGATGGTGCAGAATACGAAATAAACATCCTTGAACGCAGCAACGATGGCATTTGTTTCGTTCTCAATAATGAAAAACTGACCGCCCGCTATCTCAGCTATCAGCGTGGTTTACTGAGTTTTACACTCAACGGCATCCCTTCATCCATTTTCATTTCATTTACCGATACGGCAACGGCA
>CAYYDS010000114.1:1376-9203 GCA_964470665.1 uncultured Lentimicrobiaceae bacterium | reverse complement strand
AGCCTTTTCTCTCGCATAAAAACCTCTTTAATATCAGGGCAATAGCAGCGCCATCGGAAGAAAGCGGAGTTGCCGTGCCGGCCGATCATCAATGGCCTCAAACTGCAGTTTCGTCGAGTTTTTACACCTTCGACTCAGAGCGTTATTGCATGACCAACGCCCATCACCGCCTGCGCGAACTGGCTGCCCTTGCTCCTTACGACCAGATTTACATCCTTACAAACACCACGAAATACGGCGGTGGCGGCATTTTCAATTTCTATTGCCTTAGCAGCGCTCTCAACCTTTCGTCGCCAAAAATCATTGTACACGAATTTGGCCACGGTTTTGCCGGCTTAGGCGACGAATATTACGACTCTTCCACTTCTTACGAATCGTTCTACAACCTAAAGCTCGAACCTTGGGAGCCCAATATCACCACTTTGGTGGATTTTGGCCGTAAATGGCAACCGCTACTCGATGCCCAAACCCCTGTTCCAACCCCCGACACACCCGAATGGGATGGCATTACAGGTGTTTTTGAAGGCGGCGGCTATTCGGCAAAAGGCATTTATAGGCCTTCGCGCGATTGCCTGATGCACACCTTTAAAGGCGAACTGTTTTGCGAAGCCTGTCAACAGGCCATTGTCCGCATGATTCGTTTCTATACCGACTGAGCTGCAAAACGCAAAGGTTTTTTTGGCAGATAAGGCCAAAAGGGCTAATTTTGCCAAAAATTGTTAATTAATTCACAATATACATTTTCTAATTCTTTCGATATGACGATCACCCGGTTAGACCAAATGTTTGAAGTGCTGAAAAGCGCAAAAAAGAAACGCCTGGTTGCAGCTTATGCCAACGACGAACACACCATCAGCGCCGTTTATAAGGCTATTGAGTTGGGAATAGTTGACGGAACCCTTGTAGGCGACGAACAAGAAATTCAAAAAGTGTGTGCAGCCTTGAATATTGATGCTTCGAAAATGAAAATTGTTCACGAAGCCGACGAAATGAAGGCCACCATGAAAGCTGTCGAACTCATCAACAACGGCGAAGGCAATCTGCTGATGAAAGGCTTGGTAAGCACCGATAAATACATGAAAGCCATATTGGATAAAGAAAAAGGCCTGATGAACAAAGGCGCCGTGCTAAGCCACGTTACCGTGATTGAAAATGCAAATTACCATAAGCTTTTGGTTGTAGGCGATGTGGCCATTTTGCCTGCACCCGAATTGCCCGAAAAAATTGCCATCACCAATTATCTGATTAACACAGCCCGCGCACTGGGTGTAGAAAAACCCAAGGTGGCCATTATTGCCGCTTCGGAGCAGGTATCGCCCAAAATGCAGGCTTGCGTTGATGCTGCCATTATTTCGAAAATGGCCGATCGCGGACAGGTGAAAGGCGCCTGGGTAGATGGTCCGTTAGCTCTCGACGTAGCCATTGATAAGGAAAGTGCTGACATTAAGAAAGTTGCAGGCCCTGTTGCCGGAGATGCCGACTGTTTGGTATTCTCCAATATCGAAGCAGGTAATGTGTTCTATAAAACCAATACCAAACTTGCCGGTAGCGAACTCGGCGCTTTTGTGGTAGGGGCCCGTGTGCCGGCCGTTTTATCCTCGCGCGGCGATAGCACCAAAACCAAGCTTTACAGCATCGCCTTAGCCGCACTTACTGCACCCTGAACAATTTCAAAAATAGAAAACCCCTGAAACAAAGCGCATTACTAAATGAGTGAATTGGAAAATAATTATATCCTGACGATCAATCCGGGTTCAACTTCCACAAAATTTGGTGTTTTTGTTGGCACCGACCCCGTTTTTATCAAAACCATCCGGCACAGCAACGAAGAACTTGAGCCTTACGAGAAAATCAGCGATCAGTTTAACTTTCGCAAAAACCTGATTCTCGAACAATTACGCGAGGCCGGAATTCAGCTCGAAGGCATCAGGGCTGTCGTGTGTAGGGGAGGTCTGCTAAAACCGATCGAATCAGGGGTTTATGCCGTAAACGAAGCCATGCTTCACGATTTGCACAACAGCCCCCTCGGCGAGCACGCCAGCAATTTGGGCGGCCTCATTGCTTGGGATATTGCCCAAACTCTACCCGACGCAGGCGCCTATATTGCCAATCCGGTTGTGGTTGACGAATTGGACGACCTGGCCCGCCTGTCCGGACATCCGCTTTTGCCGCGCCTTTCAATTTTTCACGCGCTAAACCAAAAAGCCGTAGCCCGGCAACATGCAAAATCCGTTTTGCGCAAATACGAAGAAATGAACCTCATCGTCGTGCACCTCGGTGGAGGCATTTCGGTTGGCGCACACCGGCAGGGTAGGGTAGTGGATGTAAACCAAGCCCTCGACGGCGAAGGACCATTTTCGCCCGAACGAACAGGAACATTGCCGGTTGGCCCGCTTGTAAGACTCTGCTTTAGTGGGAAATATACCGAAAAGCAAATCTTAAAAATGATAAAAGGCGAGGGTGGATTGGTAGCCTATTTGGGAACAAACAGCGCCTACGAAGTGGAACAAATGGTGCAGCAGGGCAACGAATTTGCCACAACCGTTTACCAGGCTATGGCCTATCAGGTGGCAAAAGAAATTGGCGCAATGGCAACAGTACTTCGTTTTCAGGTTGACAGCATCCTGATCACCGGTGGAATTGCTCACGATAAGTATTTCGTCAACCTAATTATCGAACGCGTACACCGTATTGCCCCCGTCCATGTTTATCCCGGCGAAGACGAACTTAAAGCTTTGGCAATGAACGGATTGCGTATTCTGAATAAAGAAACCGTAGCCAAAACCTATTCCTAATCGTTTCATAACTGCCTAAAAAAATAAAAATTAATTTTTTAACAGGCCACAGATTAGCTTTATAGCCGGTTTTTTTTTGTTGACCTCTCATCTATAAGATTCAAAGGCGGCCTGACGAATAAAAATCGCTTAGACCGAAGGTAAGGGCAAAAGCGCTGTTTTTGTATCTTTGCAAAAATTTTTATTATGAGCTTGATTTTGAGCGAGCAGGAACTTGTTCGACGCAATTCGTTAACCGAACTTATTCAGTTAGGAATTAACCCTTATCCACAGGCAGCATTTCATGTGGATGCTACTGCCAGTGATATCCATCGCGATTTTCCGAAAGACAACACCCTTTTTCAAAAGATAAGTTTTGCCGGACGCATCATGAGCCGCCGCATAATGGGTGCAGCATCGTTTATGGAACTTCAGGATGCCGGTGGCCGGATACAGGTGTATTTCAAACGCGACGATATTTGCCCTGACGAAGATAAGACCCTCTATAACACCGTGTTGAAACGCCTTTTAGATATTGGCGATATCATTGGCGTAACGGGTTTTGTGTTTACAACCCAAATGGGCGAAATAACCATACATGCGCAAACACTCGCCGTTCTGAGCAAATCGTTGCGCCCCCTGCCCATCGTTAAAGAAAAAGATGGGGTAATTTACGACGCTTTCACCGATGCCGAGCAGCGTTATCGCATGCGCTATGTTGATCTTATTGTAAACGAGGGTGTTAAAGAAACCTTTATCCGCCGCACCAAAGTCATCAACACCATGCGCGACTTCTTTAACGAAAGAGGCTATTTAGAAGTGGAAACGCCTATCCTTCAGCCTATTCCGGGAGGAGCCGCAGCAAGGCCATTCATCACGCACCACAACGCACTCGATATCCCGCTTTACCTCCGGATAGCCAATGAGCTTTACCTAAAACGCCTGATTGTTGGTGGCTTCGATGGGGTGTATGAGTTTGCAAAAGATTTTCGCAACGAAGGCATGGATCGCACCCACAACCCCGAATTTACCGTCATGGAAATTTATGTTGCCTACAAAGATTACCTTTGGATGATGAATTTTGCCGAAGAACTGATCGAAAAAGTGGCCATCAATGTTACAGGCGGCACCGAGGTTAAGGTGGGCGATAAAACCATCCAATTTCAGCGGCCTTTTAAGCGCATTGCCATCCTCGATGCCATTCACGAACATACGGGTCACGACCTGACGGGAAAAAGTGAAAAGGAAATCAGAGAGCTGTGCCAAAAGCTTGGCCTTCAAACCGATGAGGCGATGGGCAAAGGAAAACTTATTGACGAAATTTTTGGCACTTTTTGTGAACATCACTATATTCAGCCTACATTTATCACCGATTATCCGGTGGAAATGTCGCCCCTATGCAAACGCCACCGCATAAACCCCGATCTAACCGAGCGTTTCGAACTAATGATCAACGGAAAGGAAATAGCTAATGCTTATACCGAACTGAACGACCCTATTGACCAGCGTAAACGTTTTGAAGAACAAATGCAGCTTTCGGAAAGAGGCGACGACGAAGCCATGTTTATTGATCAGGATTTTTTGCGCGCCCTTGAGTATGGAATGCCTCCAACTTCAGGTATGGGTATCGGGATTGACAGGCTTACGATGCTCTTAACCGGCCAAACTTCCATCCAAGAGGTGCTTTTCTTTCCGCAAATGCGCCCCGAAAAACTGGAAAAAGCAATAAGCCCTCAAGACTTTACTCAAATAGGAGTTTCCGAAATTTGGGCGGCACATCTCATTAAAGCCGGCTTCACGAGCGTAAATGCGCTGAAAGAAGAAAAGCCAGCGGTAATCCAACAAAAACTAAACGGATACCGCAAAAAGAATAAATTAGAGCTTCCGGCTGTTCAACTCGATGAAATTGAAAAATGGCTAACAGAATAAAACGCAAAAAACCGGCTCAAAACCGGTTTTTTTGTTTCCTTATTTTTAAAGTTGGGTAAAGATCAAACCTTTCTTAAAACAGATTTCTGATTGCATTGCAGCTTTTTGCTGTTGAAACTTTAACCGCTGTTTTCCTTAAAATCATTTTGGATTAACTTCATTATCAATGAGCTTGTGGAATAGCCCGGCACCAAATCAATCGTTTGAACTGTGCCGCCTTTTGCGCTTACAATGTCGTATCCCACAACTTCCTCAGCTTTATAGTCCTTTCCTTTTACCAGAACATCGGGCTGAACCAACCGAATCAATTCGTAAGGCGTGGGTTCGTCAAAAAGAACAACGGCATCCACAAACCGAAGTGAAGCCAGCAAAAACGCCCTGCCGTTTTCATCAATCACGGGCCGCCCTACGCCTTTGAGCTGCCTTACAGAAACGTCGGTATTAAGGCCTACAACCAACACATCGCCCAAATCGGCAGCTTTAGAGAGGTAGTCGAGGTGGCCGGGATGAACAATATCGAAGCAGCCGTTGGTGAACACAATTTTTTTGCTTTCCTGTTGCCACTGCTGCACCAATGCTTCGAGCGATTGCCGGCTGTAAATGCGGTTTTTTATTTTTTCGGGATTACTCATTTGAGGGCTTTTTGTGGTCAATAAAAAATAGCATCAAATAGCCCCATGCGCCAACTGCCACGTTTAGAATGGTTTGAACCGCATGCGTAATTACCGCGAAACTTCCGGCGGTGTTGGCGCTTATGTTATAAAGTTCGGTGAGGGTAGCCTTTGCAATAAAATGATACGCCCCAATGCCGCCGGGTACGGGTGCAACAATGCCCAAACTGCCCAATGCCAGCAGCGTGATGCCGGCAATAAAGTTGAGCGGTGCGGTTTCGGCCAGCATTTTGAAGGGGATATACACCATCAATGCATAAAAAAGCCAAATCATCAAGGTGTAAAACAAAAACAATCCCTTTTGTTTTGTTCGGTCAATGGTGCGGATGCCTTCTCCAAAACCACTCAACGTATTGCGAAGCTTCTGAAAAGTGGGATGTTTTTTAAGTTTATGCCGATGTTTCAGGTAAAACCGGATCAAAACAAAAACGGAAACTGCAAATAGCGAAGCAATTACAAGAAGCAGGTAACCGTTTCCCGACAATTTGCCGGCCAAAGGGCTTAGCATTCGCAGAATGAAATCGCCCAGAAGGCTCCATTGGGTTAAAACGGTGGTTACAAGCAGCAGAATGAGGATGAGCATATCGAAAATGCGTTCGGAAATCACTGTGCCAAGCAGCACATTAAACGGGATTTTTTCTTTTTTCGAAAGCACTCCGCAACGCATAAATTCGCCAAGGCGCGGCACGGCCGTATTGGCCATATAACCTACCATAACGGCGTAAAAAGTGGTAGAACTGCGTGTTTTGTAACCCGTGCTGTTAATCAGCAGGTTCCAACGCAAAGCCCTGAAGATGTGCGAGATAATAGCAAGTACAATTGCAAAGGCAGCCCAATAATAATTGGCTGTAGCCATCTCATTGAGCATGGCATTCAGATCGAGTTTGCGCATACTCAACCAGAAAAGAAAAACGCCTAACGAAAGGAAAAAGAGATACTTTAAAACGTCAGCGAGGATTTTTTTCACTGTTAGCTGCGTATTTTATTGTCGTCAGTAGGAAAGATAATGCTTGGTTTAAATCGTTTGGCTTCTTCAAAATCCATAGAGGCATAGGAAACGATAATCACCTTGTCGCCCTGAGCCACTTTGCGGGCAGCAGCGCCGTTGAGCGAAATAATTCCGCTTGCGCGGGGCGCTTTGATGACATATGTGTCGAAACGTTCGCCATTATTGATGTTGTAAATGTTTACCCTCTCGTTTTCGATCAGGTTGGCAGCATCCATCAGGTCTTCATCAATGGCAATACTTCCGATATAGAAGAGGTTCGCTTCGGTTACCGTAGCGCCGTGCAATTTCGATTTGAGAAGCTCAATATTCATGGTTGACAGGTATTTACGTCAAAAATGTAAGTTTGAGGGTCGGCAAAAGTACTAAAAAATCCGTTGATTGTCTATCAGGCGAACCTGCCCTAAAAACAAAGCGATAAAAATAAGCGCTCCCGTAGCTTCATTCCAATGTGTTACAGGCTGAAGTTGATGGTCGTCGGCAATTTCCACATAATCTATGTGGAATGCGGGTTCTAGGCTTAGTTTTTCCCATACATAGAGCCGCATTTCTTCGGGGCTCACCACGTTTTTCAGCGATGCTGCTTTTTTTAAAATCCGATGAATTTTTGGCGCAATGGCACGTTCTTCGGTTGTCAGGCGCATATTGCGCGAACTCATGGCCAAGCCGTCGCTTTCGCGAACAATGGCACAGGGAATAATCCGCAGCGGCAGCTGATGCATCCTCACAAGTTGCCGGATAACAGCTAATTGTTGATAATCTTTCTCGCCAAAATAAGCTTGCTGCGGCTCCACAATTTCGAACAGTTTTCGCACCACAATGGCCACACCGTTGAAGTGGCCCGGCCTGAAAGCGCCTTCCATCACATTGCCCAAAGGGCCAAAATCGTAGTCGGACAAATCGGCTTCGGGATACATCTCTTCAACCGATGGGGCAAAAAGATAGTCGCAATCAACTTGCTCGAGCAAGCGGCTGTCGGCATCCAGAATACGGGGATATTTTTCGAGGTCTTCCTTGTTGTTAAACTGAATAGGGTTTACAAAGATGCTGACAATCAGGATGTGATTTTCTCTTTTTGCCTTGCGCATCAGCTCTAAATGGCCTTCGTGCAAGGCTCCCATTGTGGGAACAAAGCCAATACGCTGGCCATTATCGCGGTGAGTTTGAAGCGCCAGGCGCAAAGAAGCGATGGTTTGAAATGTCTTCATAATGGGGTTGATCCGTCCGAATTATGGAAATAAAAATGCAAAAAAGTAGATTATTAAGGGTTTAGCAAAATTTGTTGCAGGTCTTTTTCAAGGCTTTCTAAAGGAGTTTCAACAATCCGGCCAATTTCGGCGCCATTGCGATAAACGATAAACGTTGGAACTCTTTCGATGCGGAGCGGGCTTACGTCCGTAAACCTGCCTTTTTTACTCGAATCTACAGCCGTGAAACGCATTTCGGG
>CAYYDS010000114.1:0-1366 GCA_964470665.1 uncultured Lentimicrobiaceae bacterium | reverse complement strand
ACGCGGCAGCTGCTCTTTACTATCGCCGCACCAACTGCCGAAAACGATATGCAGCCTGATGCCCGAAAACGAAGCTTTAAGTGCATTAACCACAACAGTATCGGGGGTGTAGGCCTTGTAGTCGTCCTGAAAAAATTCGCCCATCTCGCCCATGATCAAACCATCTCTGTTCACTTCGTCAATCAAAACCGGTCTTTCTTTAAAAGGATCAATCAGGCTTTGGTTCATATTCTGGCCTTTCGTGTGTTGAATAAGGGTAAAAAGAAGAAAAACAAGAAGAAGCGCAAATTGTTTCATGCCCGCAAAATAAGCTAAGTTTGTTTTGAACACAAAAACCGCTGCAAAATTAACACAATCAAACGGATGAACAATTTTAGTGCCAAAAAAAACACTCCGGCTTTTGCATTTTACGGTATTTTTGTTCGGCTGCTCAAAAAAAAACAGAAAAAGCTAATTTTGCCATTCACTCAAGAAATAAACTCTCGCAACAAAGAAATCTCTGCTTATTTTTGTGAAAAAATAGAAATGGAAAAGCTGCTTCAGCCCATCGAACCCGATGATATTGCCCTAAATGCACATCTCGACCGTGAAACACTTAAAGCCCGGCTTAAGATTTTTATCTTCGAATTGCTTCAAAACGATTTTGGAAGGCTGTGCACGCTGATGTACAGGCACGATGTAAACGAACAGCTTTTCAATCGGGCGCTTGATCTGGCAACCGACGACCTGCGCTCGGGAGCCATTGCCGATTTGGTGATTGACCGCGAGATGCAGAAAATCGAAACCCGGGCAATGTATGCAAAGTCGAAAAACCGAAACGCTTCAAACAAATAAAGGATGAGCCTGAGTTTTAGTTGGGATGCCATTTTGCTGGCTTTCGGACTTACGATGTTTGCCGGGCTTTCTACCGGAATTGGCAGCGCTATTGCGCTACTTGCCAAACGTACCAACACACGCTTTCTTACCCTTTCGCTCGGCTTTTCGGCCGGAGTGATGATTTATGTTTCTTTTGTCGAGATTTTTCAAAACGGGCGAAATATTCTCATCGAAAGCCAGGGCGAAATAGCCGGAAACTGGCTTTCTGTGGCGGCTTTTTTTGCCGGAATACTCCTCATTGCGCTTATTGATAAGCTGATACCGGGTGTTGAAAATCCGCATGAAGCAAGGCGCATCGAAGAAATGGGCGAAGAAGAGTATAAAAAACACAAACTTAAGCGATTAGGTGTTTTTACGGCCATCGCCATAGGCATTCACAATTTTCCGGAAGGCCTTGCCACTTTTACGGCTGCGCTTAACGACCCGGCTGTTGGAATTGCCATTGCCTTTGCCATTGCCATTCACAATATCCCCGAAGGAATTGCGGTTT
>CAYYDS010000113.1:0-9215 GCA_964470665.1 uncultured Lentimicrobiaceae bacterium | reverse complement strand
GATTTTGACCTTGCATGGGAAATGGCTCAGGCATTTTTGAATACACCCTTTGAAGGCGGACGACACTGCCAGCGAATTGAAAAAATGCCGCATTTGTTAACCTAAATTGTTTGAAAAATGGCCGACAAAAAACTACAGTTTTTAAAAGACAGCGAAAAAATTGCTTTCGACCTGCGACACCGCAACATCATTACAAAAAACATGAAGCAATATGAAAAAGCTGCCGCCGAAGGAAAAGAAAGGTTAACAAACCTCGAAATAATGCGCCAACGTGCCTATAGCGTGAAATACAAAGCACTCAAACACCTCGATAAATACTTGCTCGAATTTGAATCAAATTTTGTGGAAAACGGTGGGCGTATTATTTGGGCTTTGGATGCAGAGAGCGCTGTATATGAAATTATTAAGCTGCTAAAAAACGAACGGATTGATAAGGTAGTGAAGTCGAAAAGTATGACTTGCGAAGAAATTGATCTAAACGAACGCCTTGAAAAAAAGAAAATCAAAGTTTTGGAAACCGATCTGGGCGAGTTTATCGTGCAGCAAAGCGGCGAAAAGCCTTATCACATTGTTACGCCCGCCATCCATAAAAGCAGGGAAGATGTTTCGCTTTTGTTTCACCAAAAATTTGAACTGCCCGAAACCAGCAGTCCACTAGAAATTATGTCTTTTGTGCGCAAACACCTGCGGCAAGAATACCGTGAGGCCGGAGCCGGCATTACGGGAGCAAATTTTCTGATTGCCAATACGGGAAGCATTGCAATAACCGAAAACGAAGGCAATGCATTGCTTAGCATGGCTTTTCCGAAGCTTCATATCGTAGTGGCCGGAATCGAAAAAATACTGCCTTCGGTTGAAGATCTCGACTTGTTTTGGCCATTGCTTGCCACTCATGGCACCGGGCAGTTGATGACGGCCTACAACTCAATTATTTCAGCCCCGAAAAAGAGCGACAAAGGACAAACGCAAATGGTGCTTATTCTGCTCGACAACGGACGAAGCGATATTTTGGGTAAACTTGATTTTCGGGCTGCATTAGGCTGTATCCATTGTGGAGCTTGTTTAAACGTTTGCCCGGTTTACAAAATCATTGGCGGACATACCTACAACGCACCTTATTCAGGCCCAATAGGCGCCGTGATTATGCCCCAACTGAAGGGTTTGAACGAATATGGCCATTTGAGCCACGCTTCTACCCTTTGTGGCGCCTGCACCGAAGTATGTCCGGTAAAGATTCCTTTACACCAGATGCTTGTAATCAACAGAAAGGAAATGGTAGATGCCGGTTTGGCCGGATCGTCAAATAAGTTTTTGATACGAAACTCAACTCGGATCCTGATGAAACGCAGCCTGCTCGACATGGCAAAAAGCAGCACAAAAAACAAAGTGCTCAAGTTTGTCTTGGCTAAGCAATGGGGCAACCATCGCGAAATGCCGGAAGTTGCAAAAAAATCGTTTTCACAGCTCTGGAAAGAAGAATTGGAAAAAGAAAACGAATAGGAAAACGTAGAACGCTAATCAAACAGGCCTTTTATTCTTTCCTGTTTTGCGATGAGTCTCTCATCGTCGTTTGACACTTTATTCACCAAAGCCGAAACCGGATAATAATCCATTTCAGCCGACGGAAAAGCTTTCAGCAGAGTGGTTAATGGGGTTTTATCGCCATGGTCTAACCATATTTTTTCAGCTTCACGATTCAAAATAACCGGCATGCGGCGGTGGATAGGCTCAATAAGGGTGTTGGCGCTTGTTGTAACGATAGAAAAAGTTGAAAGCCATTGTCCGTCAGCGTTTTTCCATTGATCCCAAATTCCGGCAAAAGCAAAAATTTTTTCATTTTGAAGAAAAAAACGATAGGCCTGCTTTGGGCTTTTATTGTCCCATTCGTAAAAACCATTTGCCGGAACTAAGCAGCGCCCTTGCTCGAACACCCGCCTGAATGCAGGTTTTTGATGCATGGTTTCGGCTCTAACATTAATCAGTTTTGCGCCTTCGCGCTCGTTTGCAGCCCACGAAGGTACCAAGCCCCAGCGAAGGTAGCTCAAACACTCGGGCTTTGTATTTAGAATAACCGGAAGCCATTGAAAAGGCGCACAATTAAATCCTTTTGCCGGCGAAGGAGAAACACCCGAAGGGCGATGAATTTCGTTGTGAACTTCAACATTGAAACGCTCACTGATTTCTTTTCCTTTGACCGATAATTGAAACCTGCCGCACATTTTAAACCATCTTTTGTTTTAAAAGCCTGTGAAAATGCCCTTTAAAAAGAATGTAAAACAAACACAAATATACTGACAAAACAAAAAAACAGACGAAAACGTTTTTCTACTGAAAAACTCTCAAGCTCAGGAAATACACAAAAATTTAGGCCTGATGCAACAGTTTTAAGAGTAAAGTCGTTATGAGAATAGAACGCAAGAGCGAAAACAACAAAGCTGAAAAACCTAAATTTGTCGTTTAAACAAAATACCTAAGTTATTTTCTACAATTTTTTGATGAGGCAAGGTTTTTGTGCGACTATACAACAAATGGGAAAAGAAACAAAAGAGTTAAACCGACTCAACGCATTAATCAGCTTGGTGGACGAGCCTGATAATGTGCTATTTGAAAAGGTTTGCGAAGACCT
This sequence comes from uncultured Lentimicrobiaceae bacterium, assembly GCA_964470665.1. GTDB lineage: Bacteria > Bacteroidota > Bacteroidia > Bacteroidales > F082 > JALNZU01. Next base: position 6,589 of record CAYYDS010000113.1, on the reverse strand, counting down.
TTACAATTATGGCGCTACTGCGTTGCCTTTTTTGCAAAAGGCTTTTGACAATGCTGCCAACGAAGATTTGCGCACGCGTTTTGGATTTATTATTGACGAATTGCAACAAAAGGATCTTTTCATTTACCTCAGCATTTGGGCGATTACAAAATCGGACGACCTATTGTGGGCCTATCTGCTTGTTACCCGTCTGCACTATCGCGATATGGATATTCAGGCTGTAATGAACAGCGTAAACGAAATTATTCAAGAGGTGCGGATGGAACTCAACCCTGCCCTTACCCTTCTCGAAAAAGTCCGGGTAATCAATCATGTGCTTTTTGAAGTTCGTAAATTTAGCGTAAATCATACTGTAGCCTATCTTCCCCAAAAATTTTATCTGAAAGATGTGCTCGAAAACGCTAATGGCAACCATCTTTCAATTGGTATTTTATACCTGATTATTGCCCGAAGCCTGAAATTGCCTTTTTACGGGCTCAATCTTCCAAACAATTTTTCTATTGCCTGCTTCGACCCGTATAGTATTGAAAACAATTCGCCACAACTCGCCGGTGAAGCGTTGTTTTACATCAGCCCTACGTTTAAAGGATCTATTTTTACACGCAGAGAATTAGACCGTTTCCTCGAAACGAAAAACCTGCCGGCGCTCAATAGTTATATTTATCCCTGCTCTTTTGCGGATATCATAAATGAACTGATTTCGGGCTTAATAAATTATTATCGCAAACAAAAAGACGAGAGTAAAATCAACGAATTCAGCAGGTTGCTGCAGGCTTTGTTTTAGAAAATGACATTCAGCCTTTTTTAAGCTTTTAAACGCGTAATGAACTTTCGCCCGATTTTTGTGTTTGATTTAGAAAATCGAACCGATGGAAAAAATTGCCTTATTTTACGGCAGCTCAACGGGCAATACCGAAGAAGTTGCTTTGGAAATACAACGCGAATTTGGGAAAGAAAACCTGAAACTTTTCAACGTAGAGCGTGCCAAATCCGCTGATGCACTTCCATATGAATACCTGATTTTTGGCTTATCAACTTGGGGTTTTGGCGATTTTCAGGATGATTTTTACTATTTCCTTTCCGAGTTGGACAAAATGGATTTGCAGGCTAAAAAAGTGGCTCTTTTCGGCCTCGGCGACCAAGATTCATATCCCGAAACTTTTGCAAACGGCTTGGGCCTGCTCTACGACAAAATTAAAGACAAGGGTTGCCGCTTTTATGGATTTACCTCAACCGATTTTTATCATTTTCTCGATTCGAAAGCCGTTGATAAAGACCATTTTGTGGGTTTGGTGATAGACCACGACAACCAGTCCGAACTGAGCAAAAAGCGCATAAAACATTGGGTTGAACAGGTGAAAATGGCTTTTGAAATGAAGGAATAAACCGACAAACGCGGCTGGCGCGCGTCTCCAGACGCGTGCCCCGCGCGTTTTCCAAACCTTGCCCCGCGCGTTTTCCAACCTTGCCCCGCGCGTTTTCCAACCTTGCCCCGCGCGTTTTTCGAGGATAAATGATTATCCAATACCCAATGAATGTAAATAGTGCAGCACGTTTTTTTCGATGCGCCGACTAATATCTTCGCTTTCGGCTTTTACGAAGGCCCGGCCGGTTACTTTCTCAAAAAGCTCGATATACCTTTCCGAAACGCTTTGCACATAATTTTCATCCATAATGGGAATGTGTTGCCCGGCCAAACCTTGAAAGCCGTTTTGCATCAGCCATTCTCTAACAAATTCTTTTGATAGTTGCTTTTGTGGCTCTCCTTTTTCAAAGCGAGGGGCGTATTCGTCGGCAATAAAATAGCGCGACGAGTCGGGGGTGTGTATTTCGTCAATCAAAAAAATATCGTTGCCCGACTTTCCAAACTCATATTTTGTATCTACCAGGATAAGTCCTTGTTTGGCGGCCATTTCGGTGCCTTTTTTAAAAAGCTCGTAGGTATAAGCTTCGATTTTGGCATAATCTTGGGTCGAAACCAATCCGCTTTTGATGAGGTCTTCTTTCGAAATATCCTCGTCGTGGCCTTCGCCGGCTTTTGTGCTTGGCGTGATAATGGGTGTATCGAAACGCTGGTGTTCGCGCATATTGTCCGCAACGGCAACACCACAAATTGTCCGGCTACCCTTTTTATAGCTTCGCCAGGCGCTTCCGCTCAGGTAGCCGCGTATGACCATTTCCACGGCAAAAGGCTGGCATTTGCGGCCAATTGTAACTACGGGGTCGGGGCTCGCAAGCTTCCAATTAGGAACAATATCAGCCGTAGCATCTAAAAAATAAGAAGCTATCTGGTTGAGCACCTGTCCCTTAAACGGAATACCTTTTGGCAATACAACATCAAAAGCCGAAATGCGATCGCTTGCAACCATTACTAAAAATTGATTGGCAATGGTATATACATCGCGCACTTTTCCTCTGTAGAAAGCTGTCTGTTCCGGAAAATGGAAATGGGTTTCGGCCAGCACTTTAGTTGTCATGGTTCGTATGATTATAATCTTTTTTTTCAGTTGGTTTTCCGTTTCTATATTGGCCCGCAGGCGGTGCTTCGTAATGTGAAAATGCGGTGATAATGCGGGTTACCAAATGGTGACGAACCACATCTTTTTCGTCGAGCGTTATAAATTTGATTCCCTGCACTTTTTTCAGAATTTCTTCAATCTGAATAAGTCCCGACACTTGTTGCCGTGGCAGGTCAATCTGTGTGATATCGCCGGTTACGATAAATTTGGACGATTTGCCCATTCGCGTCAAAAACATTTTCATTTGGCTGAGGCTGGCATTTTGGGCTTCGTCGAGGATTACGTAGGAGTGATCGAGGGTGCGGCCACGCATAAAAGCGAGCGGAGCAATTTCGATGGTGCCATCTTCAATATAGGTAAGTAATTTTTGCGGAGGCAGCATATCGCGCAAGGCATCGTAAAGGGGCTGCATATAAGGATCGAGTTTATCTTTCATATCGCCCGGCAAAAATCCTAAGTTTTCGCCCGCTTCAACTGCCGGACGTGTGAGTATTATTCGCCGCACCTCTTTATTTTTCAAGGCTCGCACGGCAAGCGCCACTGCTGTATAGGTTTTGCCGGTGCCGGCCGGCCCGATAGCAAAAATCATATCGCTTTCGGAAATAGCCGACACCATTTTCTTTTGGTTTGCCGTAATGGCTTTTACGTGCAAACCGCCCCTGCCAAAAACCAAAACTTCTTTATCAAGAATGGGGTTTTCGCCATTACCGTTGCCTTCGCCCAGCATTACTTGGTCAATTATTTTTTCGCTCATCGAACCAAAACGCTCTAAGTGAACCATCAGTAATTCAAAGCGTTTTGCAAAATCATCGAGCGTTTCTTTTTCGCCAATCGCCTTAACCAAATTGCCACGCGCAATAATTTTGAGTTTCGGGAAAAGCTGTTTGATATGTTCTAAATATTTGTCGCCAATACCGAAAAGATCGAGCGGGCTTACGTTTTCAACTTGAATAATTTGTTCACTCATAGGCAGTTTCAGGCGAATAGATTTTTTCGTTTGATTTTACAAAAATACGATATTCCGTTGTGACATCGTCGGCAGTCTTTTTTGTGGCAGCGGGCTTTTTTTAACGCGAATGTTTCACTTTTCGCCCCTTCCACTCCACATTTGTTGTTAAAGCGGCAAAAGCCGTAAAAACAATGTAAAAGGGGTAAATAAGACTTAGCGGAATGAATAGCAACAGAATCTTTTTTTGATCAAAGAACTGGGCTACGTTACGCAGCAGCGGATAATCGGCCATGGCTTTTAAGATTAAAAACAGGCTCGCTACCGGAATGATCCAAGGGAAAAAGAAGGCGGAAACAAGCATAAGCGTGAGGCTGAAGTTGAACAAAAAAACGATCCAAGCCGGAATAAGGGTTGAATAGCTGCGATAGCCTCCGCTTTTTGAGGCCCAACGGATGCGTTGAGCAACAAATTTGCTAAAACTTGATGCGGCTTTTGTGTCCACAATGGCATTTTTCGAATAGCAAAAGCCAATGCTTTTTGCGCCATATCGGGTTTTTATGGCATGCATCAGAAACAAATCATCGCCCGAGGCATATTTATTTCCATTTTGTAAATCGGCTACTTCAAAATAGGTTTCGCGCCTGAAAGCCAGGTTGGCTCCATTTGCCATTGAGGGCAGGCCCAAAGCTGCCGAGCCGGCTGTTGCGCCCATCAGGCTGTTGAATTCGAGGGCCTGTATTTTGCCAAAAATGCCGGCTAAATTTTCGATGCGCACCGGGCCAAGCATCAGGCGAATTTCCGGATTGGCAAAAGGCATGAGCATCGAGGCAAGCCAATAGGGCTGCTGTTGGCAGTCGGCATCGGTAGTTAGAATGATATCGGCATCGCTGGCTTCAATGGCTTGCCTTAATGCCGCTTTTTTACCCTTATCTTTTGCCTGTAACCAGCTGATTTGATGCGGATAAGCGTTAGCCCACTGCTCAAGTAATTGAGCAGTTTGGTCGGTTGAATGGTCATCTACAAGAAGAATTTGGTACGGAAATTCAAAGCCTTTTTGGTTTAAAAGGCTTTTAAGGAGTGTTTCAATGTTGTTGGATTCGTTTCGCAGGGCAACGACAACCGTAAGCTTAAAACTGTTTTGAAGTTTTGCAAACTCCTTCAACTGAAGTCTTTTCCAGCCCCAGGTATAGGCAGCAATCAATACCAAATAGGCTAATGCTGTGAACTCGGCCAACCTAAGCAGCCACACTGCCTCGCTAAACATGATCAATATTTTTTCGGATAAATTTAAGCCTAAACGAAAGCAAGGCGCCTATTAGAGCAGGCAGCGCAAGATTTATAAACCATACCATCGAGCTGGCCGCCAGCACAGCAAAAGAGGTTTGGCTGTCCCAAAGCCCCAACTTTTCGAAATAAAGGCCAAATACATATAAACTAACCGAACCTCTAATACCCAATTCGGTAATGGTGAGCGTGGGAATGATCATCATCAGCAAATAAATGACCGAAATTAGCATTATTGCCGAAGGAAAACAAATTTTAACATTGAAAACCAAAAGCATCAGAAAAAACTGGGTGCTAAAAATGCAATATCTGAAAACGCTAAAACTCAGTATTTTAAAAAGATCGCTCGAAGAATAAAGCGAAAATACCCCAACATAATCATTGAGCCGGTCTTTTTTGCGGGGAAACATAACTGCAACCAACGATTGCAGAAAACCAATGTTGAAAAAAGCGATCAAAATTAAAGCGGCAATGCCCAGCCCCAAAACCCAGAGGCCTGCATAAATCCACGGGTTTTGAGCAATAAAAGGAATCACCGTTGGGGCAAAAACGAGCGAAGCCAATATTCCGGCCAACAGGCTCACCATGAGTTGCGAAAAACTACCTACAAGGGTGGCTAAAATGGCTTTGATGTGGCTGGCTTTTTGCAACACAAAAACACGCCCAAGGTAATCGCCCGCCCGGTTTGGCAAAAACATACTTACGGCCATGCCACTCAATACAGCGCTAACCGCCTGATTGAGCTTCACCTTTTCGAGTTTCAAAATCAAAAATTGCCATTTTAGACTTTCGGTTAAAACATTGCAGATCAGTAAAATAATGATAATTACCAAATCCGGATGGAAGATTTTGTTCAGGTGGAGCCGTTTCCAGAAAATGAGCCACTGATGGAAATCGTGTTTTTTGAGCACCTGTATGTAAACAAAAGCAAAAGTGAGTACTAAGATAGCGATGCGCAGGCTTAGGTTGATCAATTTGATTACTTTTGTTTTCATCATGCTAATAACGGAATTTTTTTGAAAACCGAACGTATTATTTTAGGAATTGACCCCGGAACAACCATTATGGGTTATGGGGTAATATTGCAAGAGGGCCAGCATATGAAGCTGCTTGTAATGGGTGTGCTCAAGCTTGGAAAATATGCCAATCAGGCGCTCAAGCTTCGCAAAATATTTGAACGAACTACCGAGCTAATCAATGAATATCATCCGGACGAGCTGGCCATCGAGGCGCCCTTTTTTGGTAAAAATGTGCAATCAATGCTCAAATTGGGCCGTGCGCAGGGTGTGGCCATTGCGGCGGCGCTGCATTGCGACCTTCCTATTTTTGAATATTCGCCTAAAAAGATCAAACAATCGGTTACGGGCAATGGGAGCGCTTCAAAAGAGCAGGTGGCCGCGATGTTGCAAACCCTGCTGAAGTTTGACACCGCACCTGAATACCTGGATGCCACCGATGGATTGGCGGCAGCGGTTTGTCACTTTTTGCAAAGCAAAATAAGCACAGGCCAGCCCGCTGTTTCGGGATGGAAAGCCTTTGTGGCGCAAAACCCCGGAAGAATTAAAGGTTGAAGTTTTTTTTCAGATACCTAATCAACCCTTGTGAAGAATCTTCGAGCAGCTCAACAACCTCGCTGAAGGCAGCCGCATCGCCATAATACGGATCGGGAATGTGATCGTAGCGGCTTTTGGAAAGAAAATCGGCCATACGCAGCACTTTTTCCTCATCCGCCTTGTTGCGGGCAGCTTTCAGAATATCAGAACGGTTTTGATTGTCCATAGCCACAATGAGATCAAAGCGATCAAAGTCGTGGCGGCTAAAGGGGCGCGAGATACTG
>CAYYDS010000112.1:0-9232 GCA_964470665.1 uncultured Lentimicrobiaceae bacterium | reverse complement strand
TACAATATCGGGCTGAAAAAAGACCTTCTCAAAATTGTATCCAACCGGTATATTGTTTTTTAACTCGTTCAGGCGATTTTCAACTCTTTTGCCCACCTCAACAATGTTTTCGCCCGATTCCATCGAAAGCGAAATGCCGATTGCTTTTTGGTTGTTTAACAGCAGTGTGTTGCGCATCGGTTCGGCATAGGCGCTTTGCACCACAGCAATATCGGAAAGTTTAAACGTATTTCCGTCCAAGCTCTTAATCAAAGTGTTGGCCACGTCGTCGGTATCTTTAATCTTTTTGTCAACAGCCAATGGAATACGCTGTCCGGCGCTTTGAAGCGCTCCGGGATACACGGTGGCTGTTTGGCCTTGCAATGTTGCCATCAGTTGTAGGGGGTAAATTCCCATTTCAGACATGCCCGAGGGGGTAAACACAATTTCGGTAACCGGCTGCTGCTCGCCATAAATTTCAACACGGGCAACTCCTTTAACAGCAAGCAGTTCGCGTTGGATATAATGAGCCATATGGCTCATTTCTTCGTAGCTATAGCCTTCGCCGGTCATGGCATAAAACATGCCGTAAACGTCGCCGAAATCATCGTAAATCATCGGGGCCATGGCGCCTTGCGGCAGTTTTGACTGCACTTCGGTCATCCGCCTTCTAAGGTAATCCCAACGTTGCTCTATTTGATCCTGAGGCACATCGAGCTCAAGGGTTAGCGCAACCACCGAAAGGTTTGGCATCGATTTGGAACGTATGCTTTCTACGTTGGCCATGGTATTGAGCTGTTCCTCAATTACATTCGTAACTTGCATCTCAACTTCGTGTGCCGACGCGCCGGGGTAAACGGTTATGATCTGGCTTTGCATTACCACCAATTCGGGGTCTTCGAGTTTACTAATGCGCTGATAAGCCAATACGCCCCCGATCACCATTGCAGCAAAGAGGAAATAAAAAAGGGCTTTGCGCTGTATTATAGAATCGGCAAGGCTTTTCATAACAGCCCTCCTGCATTTGTTTGTGAAACGGGCTGAATTGGCTCTACATTCTGGTTTTCGGTGAGCTGGCTAACCCCTGCCGAAACCACTAAATCACCTGCCTTCACATTACCCACAACCCTTATTTTACCGTCGGTTTTAAGGTTTCCTGTTTCAACCTCCCGACTTACTACCGTTTGATTCTCGGGCTGATAGACCCACACAAATGTTTTATTGTTTTGGTGCAAAAGGGCGCTTAGTGGAACATAAAATCCGGCTTCGCCTCCATTTTTTATGCAGCTAATATGAATTTGCACATCCATGCCGGCGGCCAAAACATTGCGCGCTTCGGGCCCAAAAGCAAGTTGCAGCCGATAGAGCTGGTTTTGGTTGGCTTTTTTACGAAAACCCAATTGCTTTAGCTCAAACACCCGATTGGGGAGGTGTGGCTGTGTGGCTTTGTACGACAAGATGTCGTCGCGCATTAGAAACAACGAAACAGGAATGTCAACTTCGGCCTGAAACTGATTGGTGCTGATAAGAGTAGCTAGGGGCATTCCGGTATTAATCAGCTCGTTCACGCGAAAATTTATCTTTTGGATGTAGCCTGCCGCAGGTGCATAAAGCCGGGTATCATTAAGCTGGTCTTTTGCATGTTTCAGCTGAGCCGTTACCATGCGTTCGCCCGACACCATTTTGTCGTAATCGTTGCTGGCCACACTTTGACGGTTGTGAAGCTCGGTTACTCTTGCAGCTTCGGCTTTCACCTGATCGTATTGAGCTTGTGCCACCTGCAACTGAATTTCGTAGTCGCGTGTATCCATACGGGCAATGAGCTGCCCCGCCCGCACATAATCGCCTTCTTTAACGGCAATTTCGGCAATTTGGCCGGCTACCCGAAAAGCCAGATTTACCTCATCAGTGGCCGAAATGAGGCCGGGATACGACATTTCGCATACCGAGTCGGCCAAGGTAACGGCTTCGAGTTTTACTTTTTTAACGGGCGTTTGCAAATTTGGCGCCTTATTGCCGCATGAAACCAATAGGCAGGCCGCAACAGCCATAAAAAATGCTTTTTTTAATCTATTCATCTTGGTTTGATTTTAATCGTTTGATTTTTAGAATACAAACTTAAAAACCACTGCATCCATATGCACGATGCAATTGCATGAAGTGATGTTTTTAGTGTATGAAATGCAGGTTTGGGGTTGAAGGAAAGCGCAAAACAGCAAAAAACAAGCTTTCGGTTGCCTTTTTAAGCTGCTAAACGAATGAAGGCAAAAAACCCCAAAAGCAGAAAAAAACCTACTTTTGGCAAAAAATACTGTTCACCAATGATACGCAAATCATACGCTCTGCTTCTAGCTTTTATACTGCTTTTTGCTACGAGCCTCTTCGCTCAAGAAACCAATTCGCTAAAAAACGACCTGTATTATCTGGCCTCGCCCAAACTCAAAGGCCGTTTTCCCGGCACTGCCGAAAACCAACAGCTTGGACTCTTTTTTCAAAACAGGTTTCAGGTATTAAAACTCGAAACGCCTTTCGATAAGGGGCTACAGGAATTTAAGGTGGTTACCTCTGTTGAGGCAAGCCACGAAAACGTATTTTCCGTAAATGGCCATCAGGCGGTTTACGACACAGATTACAGCCTTTATGCGTTTAGCAGCAACACAGCACTGGATGCCGACATGGTTTTTGCCGGTTTTGGAATTGTGATGGAAACCGACAGCCTTCGGCGCGACGATTATGCCGGCCTGGATGTGAAAGGAAAATGGGTGCTGCTGCTTAAAGGCGACCCCGAGCCGCAAAACAACGGCAGCGCTTTCATCCCCTTTTCCGATGCCCGCACCAAGGCCTTGTTTGCCAAAGATCGCGGTGCAAAAGGCGTTGTATTTACCGGCGGCATTCAAAATGACAAGGCCGACGAGCTCGTACCCTTGCTTTTCGAACGCGCCATTATTAGCGCCGGCCTGCCGGTTCTCGATATTAAACGAGCCTGGTTGCAAAACATCCTAAACGGGCTTTTGATTGACAGCCTGGAGGCTTATGCCATGCGCAACGAAACAGCCGCCTATAAAAAACTTGCCCCATTGCATGCCTCGGGCACTACGTCATTAAAACATACCGAAGTGAGCACCTTCAATGCTGTGGCCATGCTCAAAGGATCGGATCCTGTTTTGCAAAACGAATATATCGTTGTAGGCGGCCATTACGATCATTTAGGCATGGGCGGCAAAGGCTCGGGATCGCGCACACCCGACACTTTGGCTCCGCATTTGGGCGCCGACGACAATGCCTCGGGTACTGCAATGGTGCTCGAATTGGCACAACGTTTTGCTAATCAAGAGGAAAGACCTGCACGAAGTTTGATTTTTGTGCTCTTCGGGGCCGAAGAAATGGGTCTTTTAGGATCCGACTTTTTTGTGAAAAACCTGCCGGTTGACAAAGAAAAAATCGTTGCGATGATCAATTTCGATATGGTGGGACGGCTCAACGAAAGCAAAACCCTTGCCTTGGGCGGCACAGGCACGGCCAAAGAAACCGAAAGCATTATCAACGACCTTGCTGCAGATAGCCAGCTGAAATTCAGCCTTTCGCCCGAAGGTTTTGGCCCCAGCGACCATGCTTCGTTTTACAAGGAAAACATCCCGGTGATTTATTTCACAAGCGGCTCGCATACCGACTACCACACCCCGGCCGACAGTCCCGAAAAAATCAATTACGAAGGAATGGCCGAAATTACCGGCTTTGCACAGCAGCTCATCGGCACGCTTGCCAAACTACCTCAAAAACTGAGCTTTACCGAAGCCGGCCCAAAAGAGCAAAAATCGGCACGCAGAGGCTTTAAAGTAACCCTTGGTATCATGCCCGATTATACCGATGCTTCGGTGAGCGGATTGGGTGTAGGCGGCGTAACCAAAGGCGGCGCAGCCGAAAGAGCCGGAATGAAAAAGGGCGATATCATTACCGGACTCAACGGAATGCCGATGGGCAATATTTACGACTATATGAATCGGCTAAAACTGCTCAAACCCGGCCAAAGGGTGAATGTGGATGTAATAAGAGAAGGAAATCCCATCATCATTATTGTTGACCTTTAAGCTTATATGTTGACAATCAGTAATCTAAATATTGGCGTGGCACTGCCGTTCAAGTTTTTGAAATTCGGGCTGGTTGGTTTTTCGGGTTTGTTTGTTGATTTTGGTACGACCTTTTTTTTCAAGGAAATTTTAAAGGTTCAAAAATACCTGAGCAATGCCATTGGAATGTTGGTTGCAGCAACAACAAATTATATCCTTAACCGTATTTGGACTTTCAAGAGTACCAATCCGGATATTGCGGTTGAATACAGTGAGTTTGTGATTATCTCGCTTCTTGGCCTTGGCATCAACACGCTGATAATCTGGCTGTTGATTAAAAAATCGAAGATGAACTTTTACATTGCCAAAGCCATTGCCATTGCCGTGGTAATGGTTTGGAATTTTGTAGCCAATTTGCTGATTACCTTTGCCTAATCGAGCCGGAGTACGGCAAGGAAGGCCGATTGCGGCACTTCTACATTGCCTACCTGTCTCATCCGCTTTTTACCCTTCTTTTGTTTTTCGAGCAGCTTGCGTTTTCGCGAAATATCGCCGCCATAACACTTGGCAGTTACGTCTTTTCTCAAGGCTTTTACCGTTTCGCGGGCAATGATCTTTGAACCAATGGACGCTTGAATTGCAATATCAAACTGCTGCCTTGGAATCAACTCTTTAAGTTTTTCGCACATTCGGCGGCCAAAGCTGTAGGCGTTGTCGCGATGAATAAGGGTAGAAAGGGCGTCAACCGGTTCGCTGTTTAGAAGAATATCTAATTTAACCAAATTGGCCTGCTGGTAGCCCTTAATGTGGTAATCAAATGAAGCATAGCCTCTTGATATTGACTTGAGCTTATCGTAAAAGTCGAAAACAATTTCACTGAGCGGCATCTCAAAGGTAACCTCCACCCGGTCGGAAGTAAGGTAAATTTGATTTTTCAATACCCCGCGTTTTTCAATACAAAGCGTCATGATGTTGCCCAGATATTCCGATTTCGAAATAATTTGTGCAACAATATAAGGTTCTTCGATATGGTCAATTTTTGTTACTTCGGGTAGGCCGCTGGGGTTGTGCACTTCCACTATTTCGCCCGAGGTGGTGTGGGCTTTAAACTGCACGTTAGGAACCGTAGTGATTACATCCATATCGAACTCCCTGTCGAGCCGCTCCTGAATGATTTCCATGTGCAGCAAACCCAAAAATCCGCAGCGGAATCCGAAGCCAAGCGCAACCGACGACTCCGGCTCAAACACCAGCGAGGCATCGTTGAGTTGCAGTTTTTCGATCGAAGCCCTAAGTTCTTCGTAATCGTCGGCATCAACCGGATAAATACCGGCAAAAACCATCGGCTTCACGTTTTCAAAGCCTTCAATAGCAGTAAGGCTTGGGTTTACAATATGGGTGATGGTATCGCCAACCTTTACTTCGCGGCTGGTTTTTATGCCCGAAATAATATATCCCACATCGCCCGCGCTCATCACCTCGCGTGGTATCTGCTTAAGTTTCAGCACACCAATCTCATCGGCCTCGTATTCTTTGCCGGTTGCCATAAATTTCACCTTATCGTTGCTTCGAATGGTTCCATTCATGATTCTGAAATAGGCTATAATGCCACGGAACGAATTAAAAACCGAATCGAAAATTAGCGCCTGCAACGGGGCATTTGGATCGCCTTTTGGAGCAGGAATTTTATGGATGATGGCCTCGAGCACGCTTTCGATACCGAAACCTGTTTTTGCACTCACACGCAATACATCTTCACGGTTGCACCCAATAAGGTCAACAATCTGATCTTCAACCTCATCGGGCATGGCGCTGTCCATGTCAATTTTATTGAGGATAGGAATAATCTCCAAATCGTGATTGAGCGCTAAATAAAGGTTCGAAATGGTTTGAGCCTGAATGCCTTGTGTTGCATCAACAATTAAAAGCGCTCCTTCGCAGGCTGCGATTGAGCGCGATACTTCATACGAAAAGTCAACATGGCCCGGGGTGTCGATAAGGTTAAGCGTATAAACCTGATTTTCAAACAGATACTCCATCTGGATGGCGTGACTTTTGATTGTGATGCCCCGCTCACGCTCGAGATCCATGCTATCGAGTACCTGATCTTTCTGTTCGCGTTCGTTTATGGTGTGAGTTTGTTGCAACAGCTTATCGGCCAGGGTGCTTTTACCGTGGTCAATATGAGCGATGATACAAAAATTCCGGATATTTTTCATGGGCTGCAAAACTACAACATAAAATGTAATTTTTTACGCTGAAAAACAGCAAAATGTTCCCGCTTTGCAAAATGATTTTCAAAGGGCTCTGTCTTTTTCTTTTTATCACAATTGTGCAACAACGCTTTAAATCAGGACCTTTTTCAAAGCCATATTTTAATATGGGTATTTGCGTTTTTGTTAAAAACGCCAAAAACCCAATAAAACCGGTAGTTTCATTGGGTTTTTCGATGATTTAAAAAAATCTGCTTCGGAGCCTATTTTATCGTTTTGAGGGCTTGGTGGGTGGCTTTGATAATCGGTTCGATGGATATTTCTTCGCCAACGGCTTCTTTCATCCAAAGCTGGGGAATGATGCGCCCTTGCGAAAAACAGCGATAAATTTCTTTTGCAAAATCTTTGTCGTTGATGTATTCGCCAAACTGAAACTCAATGAGTTGGCCAATTGGATAGGCCGAAAGATAGAGCGGGTAATCTATCATATGGCTGTAGATGGCCAAAACCGGAGAATCCTTTATCCCAAAAACGGGTGCATAATAGGTGTTCCAGATTTCGACGGCTATGCGGTTTACGGTAGTATTCAGCTCGGCAGCCGTAGCTTGCGGATGAGCATAAAGCCATTTCCACACGGCAATATCAACGAGCGAAACGCCCATGATTTCGAAATTCGACCATATTTGATCAAGCACAGCCAGGTGATGGCTTTGCTCGTTTTCCTGATCCATGCCAAGGATTTTCAAATCGCGTGCCTGAAACACAAAAGCCAAGGCCTCGGTAAATGCCGTATTTGGAACTCCGCTAAGGCTGTAATAATCCACATTGTGCAAGCTGATGGTTTGTTCCACATTGTGGCCAAATTCGTGAATGGCAATGTTGTATCCTTTATAATCCATACCGCTTGCTTCAATACGGGTGCGCAAGCGGGCCTTATCCGATTTCATGGCGGCGCCCCATGCGTGGCCGGCTCCCCGCGACGGATCAACCGTTACCTTTGAAGTGATGGAGCGGGCCGAGTCGGCATCAAAACCCAACTTTATCAAGATGTTCGGCAAGTCGTTTTCGAATGCGGTTTTGTTGGGGTATTTTGCTTTCAGCCGGGCATCTATTTTAGAAATATCCAATGAGGAACGTGTTTTAAAACCATCGTACCAAATATCCCAAGGTTGCAGTTTACGGCCAAGTCTTTTTTCGATTAGCTGCCCAACTTCTTTCAATACGGGGTTAGAAATCAAGCTTTTGAAGATGTTTTCGATATCGCCAACAGGTATTTCCATCTCATCGTCAAATTTGCGTTCAATATAATTGGGCAGGTTTGGCGAGTAGGCATCAATGGCTTGTGTGGCGCGAAAAAGATTGATGATTTGCTGATAGCGTGTGTTGGGTTCGCTTGTGAAGGCCACTTCGGTTCCATTCTTGAAGAGTTTGTTGTCGTAAGGATTCCAGGTGTAGGCATTGCTGTTGACTACTTCTTTAGGGATTTCCTGCCTGATGATGCGCTTCATGGCTTCGTAAATTATGGCCTGTCGCGAAAATCCTTGTTTCGAAGCATATTGAGCTTTTATCTCGTCGCGCAAACCCCAGTGCGAAATCAGTTTCTTTTCGGCCGAAAAAAGTGAATTGCCTTTTTTATCCGCCATTTTATCCACATAAATGTTGTAGTCGGCAATATAGCCATCGGCATCGGAGCTCATTTGGGCATAATGTTGCAGCAGGGGTGCGGGGATACGGCTTTTAAAGCTGTCGCCCATTCGCACATAGGCCCATTCGAGCCGGCTCCAATTGGGTCCAAGTTCGGTTTTTTCGCTCAGGCTATAAAAAGGGAAATTAAGGATGGAGATGAATGCCAGCTTGTTAGCAAAAAAATCGTCGCCTAAATGTGCGCCCGGTTCGTAGCCGCCAAAAATGCGGTCAATCTCCATGATTTCGCCCTCGTCCACATGAAGTGGAAGCTTCAGGCCAACGCTCATTTTGTTAAAACTGCCCGACAGAAGCTCGATGTGGGTTTCCATCCGGTCGAAAATTGCCTTGCGTTCGGCAGCCGTTTTTGCCGAATACGTGCTGCACAGCTCTGCAAAATCATCGGCCGTGCCATCTTCTTCGCGCCAAAGCGAAGCTGCCTGTTTTATGCCCTTTTCAATACGATGGTATTGATCGGGTTGCGCATCGCCTTTTACTTTTTCTGTAAGCGCGCTAAGCCATTGCGATTCAAAGGGTTGCTTTCCATTTGGGCTGAATTGGGCCATGCCGTTCAAAGTAAAAAGGATTAAGAAAACTGAAAGTAGTATCGTTCTGATTTTCATGGTGGTAAAAATTTGGTTTTAGCATTTCTGATGATTTTGCAAAACTAATGAAAACCCTTTGACCCGAAAGGTGTTAATGCTGCCAAAGCTGTTTTTGACACGAGATTATCCACTTGGCTTATGCGCTTAAACACAAGTTTGAAGGGGGTTTTAAACGGTTTTAAAAACCTCTTCCAAACATTTCCCAAAACTTTATTTCCATTTCTTTCCAGCGCTGGGTGGTAGCGGCGGCAAAATCTTTCGAGAAGCGGTTCAATTCGCTCACGGCTTCCTGTTTTTTGCCGTTTTTGATAAGGTTTGCTGCTTTTTTCTCGATCAGCGGCATCTCGTCGAAGGCTTTTTGTTCAAAATCGAGCACATTGCCCAATACTTGTTCTTTGGTTTTCCCCCAGCTTAGGGTAGCTAATTTGTTGGCTCTGCGGTAGTTCCACAGCGCAGCATCTTCGCGGTAGCGTTTTTGGCCACAATATTCAAAACCGCCGGGCAAAAGGTTGCTTCCGGCATAGATGGGAATGCGGGGACTTTCGCCCGGGTTATCAAACGAAAACCAGCTTACGCCACCAATTTCATCGGGCAGCCAATCGCGCAACTGGGTGATGTGGCTATACGAGCACCAAGAAACCGAAACCGTCCGTTGAAAATCAATGGTTCCCGGAGCTATATAATT
>CAYYDS010000111.1:0-9294 GCA_964470665.1 uncultured Lentimicrobiaceae bacterium | reverse complement strand
TTTGTTTTCATCATCTTTTTCGATAAGAAAAATCTTAAAAGGCGGATAAACAAGGGCTTGCATTATGTTGCCTTTTCCGCTGTGATCCTGATATTTATTGGTTTCAGCCTTTACAACTACCGCAACTTGCCGCTACTCGATTTCCGCCCCTGGAAGATTGGAAACAATATGACAGCCGATGCATCCGATGCCGAGGTACATTTAACCTATCGAAACATCCAAACGGGCGAAACAAAAGATTATATCTCGCCAAATTACCCTTGGAACGATTCGGCATGGCTTGCCAACTGGGAGTTTGTGGATCAGAAGTTTGTGAGGGAAAAACCCGAAATATCGCACAACCTGCATGTGGAAGACGAAGTGGGCAACGATTTTACGTTTTATGTGCTCGAAAGCGATACGATGGCCGTTGTGGCGGCCTACGACCTTCATGCTTTTTCCAATGCCGGCCGGAAGCATCTGCTTCAACTCATAACCATGTTTGAAACAGCACATATTCCGCATCTTATCTTAACGGCCAGCCTGCCCGAAGATGTCAGAAATTGGCAACAGGCTCATCACCTGTTTACTGAAGTGTTTTATGCCGATGGAATTGTGCTCAAAACGATGATTCGCTCCAATCCCGGATTAATTTTATTTCAGCGGGGTGTGGTGGTAAATAAATGGCATCACAACAACTTCCCCGATCGGGAAGAATTTGGCGCTTACGTTAATAAAACCGAACAGCACCCTTAATCCCCCGAGCCATGGCCACCTTCATTCTCAAGCGGCTTTTTTATGGCATTTTGGTGTTTTTTGGTGTTTTAACGGTGGTATTTTTTTTGTTTACCATACTGCCGGGCGACCCGGCGCGAATGATGGCAGGCCAACAGCTCGACGAGGCTACCCTCAATGCCATAAGGGAAGAAATGGGACTCAACAAGCCTCTTTTCATTCAATACGGCGATTATGTGGCCGACGTTTTGCCCATTGGCCTGATGGCTGCAACCGATTGCGAAAAAAGTACCGAGATTTCCGGAAAAAAAGCACAAAAAATCGTTCGGCTGTTTCGTGCAGGCAATCGTTATGTTGTGCTCAAAAGCCCCGAGCTCCGCCAATCGTGGCAAAGCAAGCGCAATGTAACGGCGGTTTTGGCCGATGCACTGCCCAAAACCCTGCTGCTGGCAGTTGTTTCCATTCTGTTTGCTATGCTTTGCGGCATTGCTTTAGGCGCGGTAGTGGCGGCCATTGATAAGGTGTGGCTAAACCGCGCCGTGCTGGTGGTTACGGTTTTTGGAATGTCGCTGCCTTCGTTTTTTGCCGCAGTACTCATTGCTTGGATTTTTGCATATTTGCTGGCCGACTTTACCGGACTCAGCATGTTTGGAAGCCTCTACAGCGTTGATCATTACGGACAAGGCTCGCATCTCGATCTGAAAAACCTTATTTTGCCGGCTTTTACGTTGGGCATTCGCCCGTTAGCTATCGTAACCGAGCTCACGCGCACATCGGTTCGCGAAGTGATGACGCAAGATTTTATTCGCACAGCAAAAGCCAAAGGACTGAAAACAAGCCGGATCATTTGGCGGCACGCCATGCGCAACGCAATGAACCCGGTGGTTACGGCCGTTTCGGGCTGGTTTGCATCGCTGCTGGCCGGCGCTGTGTTTGTGGAATATGTTTTCGACTGGAAAGGAATCGGTTTAGTGATCGTTGACGCCCTCGAAAAGTTTGATTTGCCCGTTTTAATGGGCGCAGTTTTAATCATAGCCATTATGTTGATAATAATTAATACATTTGTTGACATTGTGTATGGCTTGCTTGACCCCAGAATTAGAATTACCTAACAAAACATTAATATTCACTTATAAAAAATACGGATATGCGTAAAAAAATTGTTGCCGGAAACTGGAAAATGAACCTTGGCTTTGATGAGGCTGAACAGCTTATTGAAGACCTTATGAGTCTTCTGGAAAACATTAATCTGGATAATGAAGTGATCATCTGTCCGCCTTTTCCTTACCTGGAAATGGCGTCGGATTATGCAAAAGACAGCATCTTTAAAGTTGGTGCTCAAAACCTTTCGGCCTTTGGATCGGGTGCCTATACGGGCGAAGTATCCGCTTCGATGCTAAATTCCATGGAAATCTCCTATTGCATTATTGGCCACAGCGAGCGTCGAAAATACTTCGATGAAAACGATAAGATGCTCACTGCCAAGGTAAATCAAGCTTTGGCAAACAATATTATCCCTATTTTCTGTGTGGGCGAATCGTTGCCCGAACGCGAAGCCGAGAAACATTTTCAGGTGGTGAGGCGACAGATTCGTCACGGACTTTTCCATTTAGATACCCATGAGTTTGAAAAAGTTGTGATTGCCTATGAACCGGTATGGGCTATCGGAACAGGCATCAATGCCACACCACAGCAGGCTGCCGAAATGCATTCCTACATTCGCACCTTGATTTCGGAGCGCTACGGACAGGAAGTGGCCGAAAATACCACCATCCTTTATGGCGGCAGTTGCACCTCGAAAAACGCCGGCGAACTTTTTGCACAACCGGGCGTTGATGGCGGACTTGTTGGCGGCGCTTCGCTCAAGGCCGAAGAGTTTATCGAGATTTGCAAAAGCATCATCTAAATGGCCTGGTTAGAGCTCTCTTTTAGCGTTCCGCCCGATGAAGAACTGGCCGAAATCTTTTCGGCCCGACTTGCCGAAATTGGCTTCGACAGTTTTCTGAGCGAAGAAGAAGCCTTTAAAGCCTACGTTGATGAAGAAAATTTCGAACTCAATGAGCTAAATCACCTCCTGAACGAAAACTTTTTCAGCGAAATACGCCTGATAAAGAACGAAATCTTGCCCGAAAAAAATTGGAATGAAATTTGGGAGTCTGACTATCAGCCTGTTATAGTTAATTCGCGTTGCCGCGTTCGGGCGCCTTTTCACAAACCCGATGCAGGATTTGAATTTGACCTGCTCATCGAGCCGCGCATGTCGTTTGGAACCGCTCATCACGAAACTACTTCGCAGGTAATCAAACTGATGCTTGATAGGCCTTTTGAAGGAAAAAGCGTGCTCGATATGGGGAGCGGAACCGCCGTGCTGGCTATTTTGGCGCGAAAAATGAAAGCATCGCCCGTGGTAGCAATTGACAACGACGAATGGGCCTACAACAATGCCTTGGATAACATCCAACTGAATCAGGTGCCGGATGTGGAAGTGGCGTTGGGCGACGCTGCCGCAATTGGGCAGCGAAAGTTCGATGTGGTAATTGCCAACATCAACCGCAACATCCTGTTGAACGATATGGGAATATATATTGCCGCACTCGAGCCGCAAGGCCAATTATTAATGAGTGGATTTTATGAAGCCGACTTAGCCCTCATAACGGATAAAGCTGTTTCGCTGGGACTTAAATATGTGAAACATATTTCAGAAAACCAATGGGTTGCAGCGCTATATTCGAAATAAGCCACTGAAATTTGCGTGCTTTGCCTATGCCGATCGCTGTGCCTTTTTTTTGGAAAAATTTTCATGCGAACATTGCCAAAGCAGTTGCTAAGTTGCTGGTATTATTCGCCTTTTTGCCGGGTAATCCGCTTTTTGCTCAGCAAAACCGGCCTTTTTCTGGCAAAACGGATGCACTTATCAGCGAGCTGAATGCGTATTTCAACGCATTGCCCTCGGGAAGCGATAAAAATACTGCCTTGAAAGATATTGCCACTTTTGAAGCAATTTGGCAAAACCGGCTCAACGACAGTCAAAAGCAGCAAATTGCTTTTCTGGCATCGGCTTCAGCTGCGCAAAAGCTAAAGCCCGCACACCGCTATCTCACCGCCATAAACTTTATCACTTTTCTTGATCAAAGCGGGCAACGCACACGCAACATCGAAGCTTGGCTTGCCTATTATGCGCACATTGTTGACCAAAACCGGCCTGCTTTGCTCGAACATCTCATTGATGCAGCTTATAATTGGATGTCAATAGGAAAAATTGGAGGAAAAGGCACTGTTTCATGGTTTTTGCTCGAAAGCCAATGGAGCTTTCAATTTACTGATGGTGAGCTTATTATGGCGGCTGAAGGCAATTTGAAAGGGGCAAGCAAAAAAGACAGCACGAATCTTTTGGCCACTTCCGGCCGTTTGTTTTTTGCAAAAGACCGTTGGCAGGGCAGCGGGGGCAAACTGTTTTGGTCGCGCTACGAAGATATGAAGCAGGTTTATGTGCAATTAGACCAATACGAAATTGACTTGAAACAGTCGGGTTTTCGCGCCGACTCGGTAGTAATGCACCATGTCGGGCTTATTCCTTATCCGGTTTTAGGCAGCTTGCAGGAACAGGTGTTCAACAGCCCGGCCGGCGAAAAAACGGCTTATCCGCGATTCATATCTTATCTATCGGATTATGAGGTAGATAAACTGTTTCCTGATGTGCAATATAAGGGCGCTATTGCGCTTGAAGGAAGCGCTTTTGTTGGAAAAGCAATCAACGAAGAAAAGGTAAGCTTGCGGTTTTACCGCGAGAAAAAGCCAATTTTAGAGCTTCGTTCGCCGCTTTTTTCATTTACAAAAGACCGTGTGCAAGCCGAAAAAGCATCGGTAAAGGTTTTTCTGCAAAACGACTCCTTGTCGCATCCCGGAGTATGGTTTCGTTACGATAATAACAGGCACCAGGTCAGCCTGATACGCTCGGTTAAGGGTATCCCCGACGGCCCCTTTGCGGATAGCTGGCATCAGTTGGCTATTTTTTCGGAATCCTGCCTTTGGGACACTCAGACAGATAAAATGCTTTTTGGGCCCGGCGTAGGCCTGCAAACCGAGAACAATTCGAAAGCTGAATCGCTGCTTTATTTTTCGAAAAAAGAATACGATCAACTTCAGCTTATTGATGCCGAAAATCCGGTGGCTGCTGTGGCGCGCTACAAAAAGGAGCAGGGTGTGGAAGGAGGAATTAGCCTGAAATTTTTAGCCGAATATTTGCGAAAACCACCTGAACAGGTTGCTGCACAACTGCTTACTTTGGCTTCGAAAGGGTATTTGGTCTATGATTCAAAAGAGGAAAGGGCCTGGCTCGACGATCGTTTTGATGCCGTAGCCGCAGCGCCATTCGGCAAGGCCGACTATGACGTTTTGTGTTTCAACTCGAAAACAGATAAAAACACCTATAATTTTATTCTCGATCTCTCTAATTTCGATTTTACCGTAAACGGCCTTTCCGAAATCACGCTGAGCGAGGTGCAGGGCGTGAAACTGTTGCCGGATAAACAAAAAATTGTCGTCAAAAAAGACCGCGATTTCGAATTTGCCGGCCTTGTCAAGGCCGGACTATTCGATTTTTACAGCCAGACGGGCAATTTCGAATACAGCAATTTTAAACTCAACTTCTCAAAAATTGACTCGCTCGCTATCCGTGTGCCATTGCGCGAACAACAGGGAAAAGGCGAAAAGAAAACATACCGCTATTTAGATAATGTGCTTTCCGACCTGACCGGCACCCTGCGAATTGATGAGCCCTTTAACAAATCGGGGAGCAAAGACCTGCCGAATTTCCCAATCTTTAATAGCAAAGGCGAAAGCTATGTGTATTACGACAATCAAAAAATTCAAAATGGCGAGCTAAAACGCGACACCTTTTATTATGTAATTGATGCTTTTGAAATAGATAGTTTAGACAACTTTTCGACGGACGATCTTCGTTTTAGCGGCTACCTTGCTTCGGGCGGAATCTTTCCGCCCTTTCGCGAACCTTTGGTAGTAATGAACGATTATTCACTTGGTTTTGAGCACAATGTGCCCGCCGAAGGCTATAAAATGTTTGGCGGATTGGCCACCTATTATACCAAACTCGAACTTTCGAACAACGGCTTTAGGGGAATGGGGCACTTTAGCTACCTCACTACCGAAGCATATTCTAAAGACTTTCTTTTTTCGCCGCAGAGGGTGTCGGCCATGCTCGACAAACACCTTATGCGCCGCCAGGAAAAACCCGTTCCATTTCCGCCCGGCGAAGGGGTGCAGCTGGCAATGGAGTGGCTTACTCCGGAAAACCAAATGCTGCTGAGCACCGGAAAAGAACCTTATAAAATGTATGACAATGTGGTTTTTGCCGGAAAAATGACTTTGCAGCCAAGGGGTTTGACAGCCGATGGCAAACTGAGCTTCGATGATGCAATGGTTGACTCGAAATATTTTGTACTCAGCAGTCACTCTTTCGACGCCGATACGGCTGACTTCCGGCTCATGGCAGCCGGAACTGCCAAAGAAGCTTTTTTTGCCAACGACTACCATACACATATTGATTTTGCTTCGCGCTCGGCAATATTCAAACACATTGATCAGGAAAGCAGGCTCTCGTTTCCATTTAATAAATACGACTGCTCCCTGGATGAAGCTTTCTGGGATATGGATCGCCAAACTTTAGCTTTAAACAACAACAAAATCGAAAAACGCTACGAGTTTTCGCAGCTTAGCCATAAAGATTTAATCAAACTTAACCTTACGGGCTCGGGCTTTACCTCGACACATGTGCAGCAAGATTCGCTGTCGTTTTTCTGCCTGAGCGCCAATTACAACCTAAAAGACAACCTCATTCTTGCCAAAGATGTAAAGATCATTCGTGTGGGCGATGCCGCCATTTTTCCCTCAGAACCGGTGATAACCATTGCCAAAGATGCTGAAATGCAAACACTTACCAATGCAATAATCATTGCCGATACCAGCCGCATGACCCATACTTTTACGCAAGCCAATGTAAAAGTTATAAGTCGCAAGAAGCTGGTTGCTAATGGACTATATGATTATGTAGATGAAAATGGCAATAGAAGCCATATTTTGTTCGACAAAATACAATCCGACGATAATGGCAAAACCATTGCGCAAGGACGCATTGAGGCTACGCAAAATTTTTTGCTTAATCCGTGGTTTCGCTTTGTGGGCAAAGTGGCGCTCGAATCGGGCAATAGGCTGCTGCGTTTTGATGGCGGCTACCAGCTTGTGCATAAATGCAGCGATGCGGCCTTGCCTTTCGTTGCCTTCGATACGCTTGTTGACCCCAACAATGTGCGTTTGCCTGTTTTGGCCAAAAACTCGGATACCACAGGCCTTGCAGTGCGCAATGGTTTTTATTTTGCTCCTTTTTCCGAAAGTTATTATGTGGCTTTTTTGCAAAATCAGCGAGCCGCATCCGACCGGCTTTTGGCCCCAATGCCCGGCTTTGTGAGCTATAATAAAAACAGCTCAACCTATTCGATTGAGCCGGCCGAAGGCAAAAAAAGCCAAAAATACCTCGAACTCAATACCCAGCGTTGCATCGTTAGTGGAAAGTCGGAAATGGATACCGACCTCAAACTCACCATGTTCGACCTAAAAATGTATGGCGCATACAGCTATAAGATGATCCCCGATTCGCTATATATTGATGCAGCTGTTAGCCTTAACTTTTTGATGGACAACAAGATGCTGGCTTCAATGGCTGATAGCCTCAACAATCGCGCTGCAGTGCCTGCCGATGGTTTTGAGGCCTTTTATTTGCCTTTCTTGCGCGATCAGATGCAGCCGGCCGATTATGAAAAGCTTGCAAACGAGCTTGCTTTATATGGAGCGCCACGCAAGATCCCCGATTATTTTAATAAAACAATGGTTTTCAGTCATTTAAAACTTAAATGGGAGCCTACAACACATTCGCTGGTGAGCATTGGGCCGTTGCATATTGCCAATATTGGACGCGCTCAACTCAATAAGGCGATAAACGGTTTTGTGGAAATCGAAAAAACGCGAACCGGCGATGTGGTTACGGTTTATTTGATGCCCGATAGCAAAACGTGGTACTTTTTCACCTTTAAAAATGGGGTGATGCAAATGCTCTCGTCGTCAAATGCGTTTAATACGGCGCTTATGGAAATCAAACCCGATAAACGTGTGGCTTTCGACCCTGCCCAAGGCGGCAGATACGAATATACGCTTGCGACAAAACGAAAGATGACCGACTTTTTACGAAAAATGCAGGAAATAGAATTTTAAGCAATATGATAACAGGAATTTTACTTTCGGTTGCCGCAGCTTATCTGCTCGGCTCCATTCCCACAGCAGTGTGGGTGGGCAAGGCTTTCTACAAGGTTGACGTCCGCAACGAAGGCTCGGGCAATGCGGGTGCAACCAATGTGATACGCGTTTTGGGGCTCAAGGCAGGCATTCCTGTTTTGCTGGTGGATGTGTTGAAAGGATATTTTGCTGTGATTTTGGTAAAACCCATTATGCTCGCTTGCGGAATTGCCGATTATCCGCCTTATATCGAAATTTTGGCTGCGGTTGCCGCTGTGCTTGGGCATACATTGCCTCTTTTTGCCGGTTTCAGAGGCGGCAAAGGCGTGGCCACTCTTTTGGGCGTAGGCTTTGGGCTTTTTCCCTATGCGGCCTGGGTGGCTGTCGGAATTTTTGCGGTGATTTTATTTTTTACCCATTACGTTTCGCTCGGAAGCATTACGGCGGGCGTGAGTTTTCCGCTTTTCGTGGGCTTTGTTTTTCATCCCCCTCACTGGACCTATATGGTTCTGGCCGTAATGGTAGCCCTGTTTTTACCCTGGACACACCGAAAAAACATCCGCCGACTGCTGGATGGAACCGAATCGAAAATGAATTTCAAAACAAAGAAAACAAACAAATAGAAAGCTTTTTCTTTTGGTTTGAAGCAAGCAATATTTTATTACTTTTACAGTGCGAAAAAATAAGAAATTATGAAATTTATCATCACCAGTCTCAAGTTGTTACGTAGCCTTCAGGCTCTTAGTGGTGTACTCAACTCTAATAACACCCTTCCTATTCTCGACGATTTTTTATTTCAACTCAAAGACGGCGAGTTAAGCATTACGGCATCCGACCTGGAAACTACCATGGTTATAACCCTGACGCCCGATTTAGTTGAAGGCGAAGGCGATGTAACGATACCGGCACGCTTGCTGCTCGATATCATGAAAACTTTTTCGGATATTCCGATCACTTTCGATGTTTCGTCAAGCACCAAGGCCGTGGAATTGTTAGCCGGCGAAGGCAGGTTTAAACTTGCCGGACACGAA
This sequence comes from uncultured Lentimicrobiaceae bacterium, assembly GCA_964470665.1. Classification (GTDB taxonomy): domain Bacteria; phylum Bacteroidota; class Bacteroidia; order Bacteroidales; family F082; genus JALNZU01. Next base: position 244 of record CAYYDS010000111.1, on the reverse strand, counting down.
AGCTCCGAGTTTCCGCGTTTGCCAAAACTTACCGACACCAGCCGTGTTGAATTAAAAGGCGAGTTGCTGGTAAATGCAATCAATAAAACGCTTTTTGCTGCCGGAAATGATGAGCTACGCCCTGCTATGACCGGCATTTTGTGCGAGTTGAATACCACAAGTGTTACTTTCGTTGGTACCGATGCACACAAATTGGTGCGCTATAGCCGGCTCGATGCCCAAAGCGAAGAGCCTGCCTCTTTCA
>CAYYDS010000110.1:0-9337 GCA_964470665.1 uncultured Lentimicrobiaceae bacterium | reverse complement strand
AATGGTAATGAACGCCGGTAAGATGAAAGGTGTTGGTCACGAAGTTATTTTAACCTTGAAACCCGTTCAAACCAAAAACTTCGACTGGGTTATAACAACCAACTTCTCCAAAATCGTGAACGAAGTTGTTGAACTGGCTCCCGGAGTTGAAAATATCAGCCTTGGCGGTTATGTTACTCCCAACATCAGAGCATCTGCAGGCGATACCTATCCTGCTATCTACGGAGAACAATTCGTTCGCGATGACCAAGGAAGAATTCTTGTAAATGAAGATCCGAATGATGATGGATATGGTATGCCGATGGTAGGCGAATTTGGTAAAATTGGCGATGTGTCACCGAAATTTATCCTGACCCTCAACAACACTTTCACACTGTTTAAAAACATCAACCTCTTTGCCCAGCTCGACTGGAAAAACGGCGGACAGATGTACAGCGGAAGCAACAGGTTGATGGACCTCTACGGAACCTCAAAACGCACCGAAGATCGCACCACACCGTTTATTTATGACGGATACCTCTCTAACGGACAACCGAACAACATTCAGCGTGGTGGCGAGAACGATCCGGATGCATACCAAATTCTCTATTCGAGTGTGTTAGATGCGCTTAGCGAAGCTCATATTTATGGAACCTCATTTGTAAAACTCAGAGAAATTGGAGTTTCCTATACACTTCCTAAGAAACTTATCTCCGGCCTCAGACTTAGCCAGGCTTCCATCGGATTTGTGGCACGTAATATTCTCCTTTGGTCAGAACTTCCTTATTTCGATCCGGAAGCTTCACAAGGACAGGGTAATATGACAAGCGGTATGGACTATATGTCGCTGCCACAAACAACCTCATACGGTTTCAACCTTAACTTAACTTTTTAATCACTAATAATTGATAATGAATATGAAAAAGATATTGTCATTAATGTTGATTTCCGTATTGCTTTTCTCGTGCAGTGAAGATAAGATGGACGAAATCAACAAGGATCATAACAATACGACTGAAATGCAGTCGCAAAACCTGCTCCCCGATCTGCTCCTCAAGAGCGGTTTCGAGTCAACAGGCACCGATATTGCCTGGTATGCAACGGTTTATATCGAACACAATGCCGGAACCTGGAATCAATCCTATCAGGCTGACCGCAGAATTGCCCAAAACGCATCCTCACTTTTAAACAATAGCTGGAATGCCTTGTACGATGTGATGAACATTTCTGAAACCATCCTCAAGGCTACCGATCCCACAACAGGATCGGAACCTACCGATTTCTTTTCCAGGGGTTTAGCCGAAGTAATGCTGGCCTACAACTTAGCCATCACCACTGATGGTTGGGGCGAAGCTCCGTTTACCGAAGCAATGAAGGGAAGCGAAAACCTCAATCCAAAGTACGATAAGCAGTCAACGCTTTATCCAAAAATTCAGGCATTGCTCGATGCAGCTATCAGCGACCTTTCGCAGGCTACAACAACCTATGCCTCAAAGGATTATATCTACAAAGGAAACAAGGCCAAATGGATTAAAGCTGCCTATGCACTGAAAGCCCGCTATGCCCTGCGTCTTACCAAGATTAATGGAACCCAGGCTGCAACAGAGGCTTTGGCTGCCATACAAAACGCTTTTGCCGACGCTGCTGATGCCATGTTGTTAGATGGTTTTGTAGTTGATCTTCCGGGTGCCAATCCCTGGGGCGAATTCTGGTACAACAGGGATCACCTCTCGGTTTCAACAACCATTTTCGACATCATGAACGATCGCAACGACCCTCGTATGGACATTTACTTCAGCTCGACCGACCCTGCCGACATTGCCCCGATTGGCGCTGCTAATCAGGTACAGGGCGGCTATTCGCAATCTAATTTCACCAATTCGTGGGACGCATTTGAATCGCCGATTTTAATGTTTACCTTCCACGAACTGAAATTCATCGAAGCCGAAGCAAAATTCCGCACCGGCGACGCCAGCTGGACTACCTCATTGCAGGAAGCCATTCAGGCATCGTTTGATTTCGTTGGAGCTGAAGGCGCTGATGATTACTATACAGATAACGTTGCACCTCGTCTTACAGGCGGTAACGAACTGAAAGAAATCATGACCCAGAAATACATCGCTTTCTTCGACCGCGAAGCCATCGAAGCCTACAACGACTATCGTCGCACCGGTTTCCCCGATATGAAGAACCCCAACAATGCTACTGTTGGCTTCATCTGGCGCTTCCCATGGGCTTTGAGCGAAGTATCTTCCAACTCGGCCAACGTTCCCAGCAATTACGGTATCTTTGATAAGGTATGGTGGGCCGGCGGTGCCGAATAGTACGCATTTTAATGCACAAAAAAAGGTTGCTTCGCAAAGGAGCAACCTTTTTTTTGTGCCTCTTTTTGTCTAATAGTCAGGCTGTTATAGGGGTAAAAAAGAAAAATCCCCCGATGCCATGCATCGGGGGATTTTTAGTAGCGGGGGCAGGATTCGAACCTACGACCTTTGGGTTATGAGCCCAACGAGCTGCCACTGCTCCACCCCGCAGTGTGAATCCAATTTTCTTTAATTGGTGTGCAAAGATAAATTTTGTTTCTTTGCAAAACAAGAAAAAAGGAAAAAAAGATTTTTCATGACGCATAAAGCTGGATATGTCAACATTATAGGAAATCCTAACGTTGGCAAATCAACATTGATGAACGTGTTGGTGGGCGAAAAACTATCTATCATCACCTCAAAAGCACAAACCACCCGACACCGTATTCTGGGAATTGTGAACGACGACGATTTTCAGATCGTATTTTCCGATACACCGGGTATCATACACGCACCGGCATACAAAATGCACGAAGTGATGAACAGCCATATCAATACGGCGCTCATTGATGCCGACCTGATATTGTATGTGGTGGATGTAACCGAAAAAACCAACCACGAGTCAAACATACAGCGATTGAAAGAAGCGTCCATACCGATCTTCGTATTGTTAAATAAAGTTGACCTTTCAAGTCAGGACAAAATAGCGCTTGATATTCAGTGGTGGAACGAACAAATTCCACAGGCTTGGGTTTTGCCCATATCGGCGGCACATCAGTTTAATACGGAGGGGATTATTCAACGCATTTTGGAAGTGCTGCCCGAATCGCCCCCATATTTTCCAAAAGATGAGCTTACCGATAAATCAATGCGCTTTTTTATTTCCGAAATTATTCGCGAAAAAATACTGATGCATTACAAACAGGAGATACCTTATTCTGTTGAGGTAGTGGTGGATACGTATGAGGAAAGTGAAAAACTCATTCGCATAAGCACAAATATTTATGTGGCTCGCGAATCGCAAAAGGCCATTATTATTGGTAAAAATGGTGCAGCAATAAAAAAAGTGGGCACCGAAGCAAGAATAGACATGGAAGAGTTTATCGGGAAAAAAGTATTCCTGCAAATGAACGTGAAAGTGATGAAAGACTGGCGCGACAGCGAAACTCAACTTAAACGCTTCGGCTACGAAGATAATTAATGCTTAAAAAAATCTAATTCGAAATAGATGGGTAGTATTATTGCCATTGTTGGGAGGCCAAATGTGGGCAAATCAACTTTGTTTAACCGCTTAGTGAAGGCGCGCCAAGCCATTGTTGAAGAAACCGCCGGAGTTACCCGCGACCGCCATTACGGAGTGAGCGACTGGAACGGCAAATCCTTTCACCTGATTGATACGGGAGGATATGTGGTGGGTTCGGACGATACCTTTGAATCGGAAATACGCAAACAAGCCGCATTGGCCATGGAAGAGGCCGATGTGATTCTCTTTGTTGTGGATGCTGTTGAAGGCCTGCATACGCTCGACGAGGAGGTTGCCCAATTGCTGAGGCAATCAAAAAGTAAAGTATATGTGGTTGCAAATAAGGTAGATAACTTCGACCGAAATATTCTGGCTCAAGAGTTTTATGCACTTGGTTTGGGCGAGGTTTATCCGGTTTCGGCCATTAATGGAAGCGGCACAGGCGATTTGCTGGACGAGGTGGTTAAGCATATATCGGCCGATGGAGTGCCCGATGATGCCGAGGTGCCGCGTTTTACGGTAGTTGGGAGGCCAAATGTGGGCAAATCGTCGCTCATAAACGCTTTCTTAGGGCACGAACGAAACATTGTAACCCCTGTGGCAGGCACCACGCGCGACGCTGTTCACACTCGTTTTAATGCCTTCAACATGGATTTTATTCTGGTTGATACGGCCGGAATACGCAAAAAAAGTAAGGTGTTCGAAAATATCGAATTTTATTCGGTAATGCGCTCCATTCGCGCTATCGAAGAGAGCGACGTGGTGCTTTTGCTCATTGATGCTACCCAGGGTTTCGAAGCACAGGATATGAGTATCCTGAGATTGGCTGTGAAAAATCGCAAAGGCATCGTCATTGTCGTTAACAAATGGGACTTGATCGAAAAAGATTCAAATACACATTTAGCGTTCGAGCGCGCAATACGTGATCGGCTTTCGCCCTTTGTTGATGTGCCGATTGTATTCACCTCGGTTATTCATAAACAACGAATTTTTAAAACCCTTGAGCTGGCTCATGAGGTATATGAAAACCGCAAACGGCAAATTTCGACCGCAAAACTAAATGATATATTACTGCCAATCATCCAGGCATTTCCGCCTCCAGCTGCCTCGCGCGGCCACTTTATCAAAATAAAATACATCACCCAGCTCAAAACTGCCACCCCGCAATTTGTTTTCTTTTGCAATTTTCCGAACGACGTGAAAGAATCTTATAGCCGATTTCTTGAAAATAAAATCAGAGAAAATTTTGAGTTTCGAGGGGTGCCTGTTCAACTTTATTTTAGGCAAAAGTGAGCGAAACCGTACGGATTGACAAATACCTTTGGGCTTCGAGACTATTTAAAACGCGAACGCTGGCCGGCGAAGCCTGCCGCGGAGGCAAGGTAAAAATAGATGGCAAAGCGGTAAAAGCTTCACGCGAAGTTAAGGAAGGCGATGTGATTACCGTGCAGCTTTCGGGGATCACAAAAACCATAAAAGTGCTATTTGCTGCTACCAACCGCGTTTCGGCCAAATTGGTTGATGGTTTGCTTGCCGACCTCACCCCTCAGGAAGAATACGAGCGCCTCGAAATGCTTAAAGAGTTTAAAACCGAACAAAGACCACGGGGCAGCGGCAGACCAACAAAAAAAGAGCGCCGCGACTTAGATCAGTTTCAGGATGAAATGCCTGATTTCTAATAATTAACTTGTCTTAAATGCATAAAAAAACTTTTCTTTATTCTTTTACCATACTGATATTGTGCTCATTAAGCTGGTATCAAGGTTATGGGCAGCTTCGGTTTCCGGAAAATGGTTTTTCAATCGGTTTCTACAATGTAGAGAATCTGTTTGATACCATTGACAACCCTTCAACCCGCGATGAAGACTTCTTGCCCGGCTCAAAAATAGAATGGAATACCGCTAAATATACCTTTAAACTAAAAAATATAGCCCGTGTGATTGCAGCAATGGACACCAACGGATTCCCAAATTTTTTGGGCATGTCGGAGGTTGAAAACCGCCTTGTACTCGAAGATCTCGTGGCGCGGCCCGAGCTCGAAACGGCCGGTTATGCAATTCTCCACGTGGAAGACACCGATCCCAGAGGCATTGAAGTGGCCGCCATTTATCGGAAAAATTATTTTCAACCCATTTCTGTTCAAACATTTAGGCCCGAAACCATTGTTAAAGAACAGCGCCATATTTTATATGTAAAAGGGCGCATTGCCACCGGCGATACCCTTCATCTTTTTGTAAACCACTGGAGTTCGAGGTTTGGCGGGGTTGAAAAAACGGCTGCAGCCCGCAACCGCTTAGCCGCTGCCCTGCGGCAAAAGGTTGATTCGTTGTTTCTCGAAAATGCAAACGCACACATTGTGATTATGGGCGATTTTAACGATAATCCAACCGACGAAAGCATTACAACCTATCTTGGAGCAGGTGCCGCCAATGAAGCCTTCGAGCCAAAACAGCTCTATAACCTCGCCCTGGAACCTTATATGAATGGCGAAGGCTCATACTTTTACAGGCAATGGGATATGTTTGACCAGATCATGGTGTCGCCTTCGCTTATTCAGGCCAAAAAGCTCAAAGCATCGGGGCAGCAGGTGGTCAAATACGAATGGATGTTGTTTTACCCCCGACAATCTACGGCACGCCCAAACCGCTCAGCAAGCGGCACAAAATATTTTGGAGGTTTTAGCGATCACCTGCCGGTGATGATACGGCTTTTCAAAAATTGAAAAGTTTGGCAAAAGCTCCGGTGCGAAAAGAGCCGACTGCAGGCAATTCAATTGTTTTAATGCTAAATTTGCATCAGTAACATCGCCCAATGGGATAATTCTAAAAAGAAATTGAATGGCAGCCAAACCCATCATAGAGCTTAAGAAGTTATCGGTTTTTCAACGGAAAAACTTAGTGTTGACCAACGTAAACCTAAATTTATACAAAGGTGAGTTTGCCTATTTGATTGGCAAAACAGGAAGTGGAAAATCCAGTCTTTTGAAAACTCTTTATGCCGAACTCCCTGTGATTGATGGAGATGCGCGGATTGCCGGCTTCGATTTGAAAATAATCAAACGAAAAGAAATTCCATTTTTGCGTCGCAGATTGGGCATTGTGTTTCAAGATTTTCAGCTTTTGGAAGACCGCTCGGTTTACGACAACCTGCTGTTTGTTTTGAAAGCTACCGGTTGGAAAGAGAAAAAGCAAATAGAGCAGCGCATTCATCAGGTTTTGTTGCAGGTTGATCTGGTTTCAAAAGCCTATAAAATGCCGTATCAGCTTTCGGGCGGCGAGCAGCAAAGGGTGGCCATTGCGCGCGCTTTACTCAATGAGCCCGAGGTTATTTTGGCCGATGAGCCTACGGGCAATTTAGATCCCGAAACTTCAAACGGAATTCTTCGCCTGCTGATGGGCATTAGCGAAGGCGGCCAAGCTGTTGTGATGGCTACTCACAATTACAATTTGATTCATAAATTTCCGGCCAGAATCATCAAATGCGAAGAAGGAACGCTTGTTTTCTCATCCAATCAGTTCGATTAAGCGATCTACATTTGTGCCGTTGTGATAGAGTATTTCGAGTTTGTTTTCGCGACGCATAATCTCTTTATTGCTGAAACTTCGCCTCATTAGCCTTTTAATTTGTTGCTTCATCGAAATGGCATCGTTGGCCAAAATACACAATTCGTCAACAGCGCTGCCGCTGAGCATTTTGTCGTTTACCAAACAAAACCGGCCGTTGTAAAGTGTGTTTAATAGCTTGAGCTTTAGTCCGGTAGCCTGAAATGTAAGCGAAATATTGACATGTGCATTATTGATCAGCTCAAAAAGCTCGTGGTCAGTGGGATTGGCAACCAAACGGATATTCGAAACGCTTTCGATTTGCTTTTGCAAGCTTGCAGGAGGATTTAAGCCGGCTACCACCAACGGAATTTTTAAATCGTTGAAAACCTCGTCCACAAGATATTTTACCGCCGTTTTGTTCTCGGCCACCGATAAATTTCCATGATACAACACATAGTCGCCCTTGCCATTTTGCGATTTCACCTCGCGGTGCGGATGAAAAGCCGGAATGAAAACAACGTGGTCGTATCGCGATGAAAAATACTGCTCGTCTTTTTTCGAAATGGCAATTATGTGGCTGGCCCTGAGCAGGATACTCTCAAATCGTTTGAGCTTTTTGGCTTCGTTGTAGTAATAATATTTCTTTAAAATATCGGTTTCAACCTGTGCCAGATGATGGTAATATTCGTGTTCGATATTGTGTGTTCTAACGATGATGTTTCGCCCGTTGAACCTCAGATCGTTCAATGGCAGGCACGAATGAAGACCTTCGAGAAGAATGGGATGACGATCGAGTAACAATTGCGCAATAAGCTCTTCGGAGTTGCGTGAGCTTACGATATAGGGTAGGCTTGTGAAAAGGTTTTTTTTCGAAATATCGCGTTTGTAATAATGCACGCTTTCGCAATATTGTTCGAGCTCGGCCGCTTGTTCTCTGCCGTATTCAAACGCATGGAGGTGTATTTTTATCCCCTTGTTAGCCAGCGCTTTAAGTTTATAAAAAACATCAATAACGCCGCCATAATTTGCAGGCCAAGGCACATCGAACGAAACGATATGCAAGTGTTTATCAGCGGTATTTTTCATAAACTTGCAGCAGAATTTCTTCTTCCTTTTCCCAACAATATTTTTTAGCAGCCATTGCTGTATTGGTTTTCCATTGCTCATAGCGTTTGCTGTCGGCAAAAACTTCCATTATGCTATTGGCAATCGATCGCGGCTCGTGATTGGAAATAAATGTGCCGATTTGGGTTTCTTCCACAATGGTTTTTATTTCGGGAAGAGGGCTTGCCAAAACAGGAATTCCGGCATGAATATAGTCGAAAAGCTTGTTTGGCAGGCTATAACGATAATTGATATTCGTATCTTTATCCAAGGTGAGCCCAAGATCGGCAAGCGCGGTATAGCGCATCATTTCGTTATAGGGCATTCGGCCTTTAAAAATTACACGACTTTCGATTTGCAGATTTTTTGCAAGCGCTTTTAGTTGCGGGATAACATCGCCATTGCCAACGATAAGTAGCACATAATCAGATAGAAACTGCATGGCGCTAACCAATTCTTCAGCACCGCGCTCCATGTTGATGCCTGAGCCTTGAAGGATGAGGATTTTTTTGCCGGCAGGCAGTTTGGCCGAAACCCTATCCAAATGTCCGTCAGGAACATAGGTGGCCGGAATATTTCGAACAACTTCCACTTTTATGCCGTATTTTTCCTTAAAAAGTTGCGCAATGGAATGATTCACCGTGATCATGCTGCCAAGCCCCGGCAGTATAGCCTCTTCGATGCGTTTCCACACCGTTTGCACCACTTTTCGATCAACAAGTTCGGGAGTTTCCGTAAAGTACTCGTGACTATCGTAAATCAGCTTGGTTTTCTTTAGTTTCGAAACGAGGTAGTTAGCGGCTAAAGTGTCTAAGTCGTTAGAAACCAATAGATCATGTTTATTGAAAAGGAGAAAGAAAAACAGCCGGATAGAATATTCGGCATAAAAAAGCGGCCCTTTGTAAAAGGCAAGTTTCATGCGATGGCTGGTATAGGGGCGTTCGGGCATAACAGGGCTGCCCGGATGGACGCGGCCCACAAGAAGCACCTGAAAGCCCGATTTTTGCAAAGCAATACAAGCTTTATGCACGCGCTGGTCGGTAACCAGATCGTTTATGACCGAAACAATGGCTTTTTTCAAGTAAAAAAGATCAAATAGAGTAGGTATATGATGTTGTTATAAACTCAAAAGTTGCTTCTTTTATTGTTGAAAAAAGTATCTT
>CAYYDS010000109.1:0-9369 GCA_964470665.1 uncultured Lentimicrobiaceae bacterium | reverse complement strand
TTAGCAATAATAAATTGCTGGTGGTGATATCGGCCATGGGCAAAACTACCAATGCCCTGGAAGCCTTACTCAGCGCTTCGCAAACAGATAGTGCCGAAGCTCAAAAGCTTTTTGATCAGATCAAAGCTTTTCATCTGAAAATTATTGACGAGCTGTTTCCCAAGCCCGACCCTTTCTTAATGAACAGGGTGGAAGACTGTTTTACGATTTTATCTGAAGAATTAAGCCGTTTGCCCGAAAGAGAAAGCGACCAGAGCTACGATCAGGTGGTTTCGATTGGCGAATTGCTATCTACCATCATTATTTCGCATTGGCTAAAGGCAAGCGGGGCCGACTGCCTGTGGATTGACAGCAGGGAATATGTGCTTACCGACAGCCGGCATCGCGCGGCTAAGGTTGACTGGCAGGCTACCGAGAGGCGCATTAAGCCTATAGAACAGCTTTTCGGCAATCATCGGATCATCCTTACGCAGGGTTTCATTGGCCGTTCGGCAAGCGGGCTTAGCAGCACTTTGGGGCGCGAGGGTTCCGACTTTAGCGCTGCCATTTTTGCCTATTGCCTCAACGCAACGGAAGTAACCATTTGGAAAGATGTGCCGGGCCTGCTCAACGGCGACCCAAAGCGGATGCAACAAACCGTGCAACTCTTTTCCATATCCTATAACGAAGCCATTGAGCTGGCCTTTTACGGTGCAACGGTAATCCACCCGAAAACCATTAAACCCCTGCAAAACAAAAACATACCGCTTTTTGTCCGCTCGTTTATCCGACCCGAACTTAAACCAAGTCTTATTTCAGAAAACAACGCCGACGACGCCCTTGAGTCTTCATATATTTTCAAAGACAACCAATTGCTGATCAGCATAAGCCCGCGCGATTTTTCGTTTATGGACGAAGGCTGCCTCGAAACCATTTTCGGACTTTTAGCTAAGCGACACATCCATACCAGTCTGATGCAAACTTCGGCATTAAGCCTATCGCTCTGCATTGACTATCACAACGGATTGATTGACACCCTGAAAGGCCTGTTTAGCGATCGTTTTTTCGTGCGATACAATCACGGTTTAACGCTCCTTACCGTGCGCCATTACACCGAAGATAAGCTTCCGGAAATTCTGGCCGGCAAAAAAATTCTACTCGAACAACGCAGCCGAACAACGCTTCAGTTTGTACTGGGCGAGGCAAAATAAAGGCAGAAACATTTGAAAATTTAGCCTCGCTTTTTAAAGAAAACGGTGGCTGCAACACCCGTTAAAACCAAAATTCCGCCAAGGATATGGTAATAAAGAAGTTTTTCGTTCAAAATGAGAATGCCTCCAACAATGCTGATAATTGGGCTCAGATTGTTGAATACTGCAATTTTTGATGCCGGAATAGCCGTGAGCGCAAAATTGGAAAGAAAAGCCGTGAGCAATGACGACAAAATCCCCAAATACAAAACCGGAATAAGAAAAGCTGTTTGTTTCAAAGGCACAAAAAATTGGCTGATTGTGCCATGCTGCAAATGCACAACCACCGCCCAAATATTAAACGTAAGAAAAGCCAGTATTGTCATCAAGGCCGTTAGTTCAACAGCCGAAAAACGCGGCCCAATTTTTTTGCCCAAAGTGTAATAGGCCACAATGCACAAAACCGAAAGCAGCAAAAGAATTACGCCTTTTGGGTTGGAGTTTCCTATGCTGCTGTTGGTTTTTAGAATAATATACAATACTCCGGCAACCGAAAGAAAAATGCCCGCCTTTTGCAAAAATCCGGTTTTTTCTTTTAGAAAAACAATGGCCGAAAGCAGAGTCAAAATCGGGGTGATGGCAAAAATAATGCCGGCTTCGGAGGCTGCGCTATATTTCATGCCAATAGTTTGAAGGGTAAAAAACAGGATAGGGTAAAACAAGGCCAAAAACAGCAAGGGCTTAAGCTTGGCCGGGTCGAAACGAGGCATCTTCATCAGGCCAAACAACAAGAGTAAAACCATAACGGCCATGGCCGCCGTAAAGCGATGGGCCAGCAAATCGAGGGGTGTGGTATGGCTTAGAGCCAGTTTCATAAATATAAACGACAAACCGGTAATGGTGGTGTTGAGTACCATTCCGAAGTAAGCCAAAACCTCCTTTTTTGATGCGCTCATCGGTATAAATTTCAACGATTTTTTTTAAGAGGCCGTAAATATAAACCAAAAGCTGCTTAAATGGCTCTTTTGGCTTGAACTGATTTTATGAATTTGTTGGTTTTGGCCACCAATCAATCGCGATGAAATTCTTTCCCTTTCGCAAAATATTAGTTCTAAGTTTAGCTTTGGAGTTTTGCAGCCAACCATTCAACTTTTTCATAATTAGGGCATCACAATGCTGTTTTAGCGAGAGAGTGGCACTTTGTGGTTTGATTTTGGCGAATGCAAACAGGCGTTAACTGATTTAAGTTGAAGAATTAAGCCAAAAGGGATTGTAAATTAGATCTTCATCATTTTTTTTGTTTTTACTGCCCTTTTGTTTAAGTCGGTGAACCTCAACAGATAAATTCCGGTTTTGTAATGGCTTACATCAATCCATGTGCCCGATTCTTTAATGATTTTCATCTCAATCATTTTACCTTTATGGCTAAATATCTCCAGATAATAAATGTTTTCAGAGTTGTTGCCGTATGAAACCGAAAATCCTGTGACACACGGATTGGGCAGTATTTTTACAACTTCATGCTCCGGTACTTCATCAGTGTTGGTGGGCAACACAACGGTGATATCCGCAAATAAAATATCGGTTTCCGCTCCCATATCCTGGTTTATAACCGTGATTACGCATGGAAATGTGCCGGTTGCAACCGGCGTGCCGGTAAGCAATCCTGTAGTTTCGTTGAGGGAAAATCCATCCGGAATCACTGTGCCATTCAGGCTGTAAGCGCCTACATGGTTGGTGCCGGCCAATTGTATCTGAAATTCATAGTACTTGTTTAAAAAAGCGGTGTCAAGTTTTTCGGAGGTAATTTTTGGATAAAATTCACTGATGAAACAGGAGTGGTAAGTCGAATCCCTGAAGATAAGATTGCCGTCTTCAGAACAACAAAGCAGCTTCATCCCTCCACCGCCCAAGGGCACGCCAAATACACCACTGTTAAGTAAGCCATAGATGCTTCCAATCCCTTCTATCCAGACATCGGCAATAGAGGTGGTTTGCGGAGATGAAAAGAAAAACTGCTTTCTTGCGGTACCATAGATGCTAACCGCCTTTATGCTGTCGCAGATTAACAGAATGTTTTCAAAATTGACGTAATAATTATCTACAATTACACTATCTCCGGCTGACAGGTTAAAGTCATAGATAAGCCCGGTTCTGTTGATGTACGGATTGCCAAAAAAGACTTTCCCGCTTAGGGAATCTTCGCTCAGGTACCCGATTGGGTTCCAGAGCTGTTGCAATGAATCCGTGCTTTCGTAAACCTTAAAAAACGAAGTGTCGTTAAATACTGTTTTTTCTGCGAGTCTGTTAATTCTGGTGCCGCTGCAATTTATTATACCCCAGGCTCCAAAGCCATAATAAAGCGTGTGCCAACTCTTTGTTGTGTCGGCTATTCCTAAAGTGCTTTGGCCAGGAGCTGTAAAATAAATTAAAACCATAAAGATGCCCAGGGAAGGCTTTAAAAGCCAATATCTCCCGAACAAATAAATACGTTTGTGGTGTTTCATGATATGAATTGCCTGATGTGGGTTATGTTACAAATATACTGTTTTATTTAAGAAGCTGCCACATATAGGCCACCATTAGGTTTTGGTGTATCTTTGTTTTTCCAAAGATTTCTTACCCAATGTATTTTGGTTTAACGGGCAATTTACACGATTACAATGTGTTATAGATATGAAAAGAACAAAGTACTGTATTTTGACATTCGGCTTTTTTTTGATATCGCTTGCTTCTACGGCGCAAACAGAAACAAAAAGCTGGGAGCAGCTCCGTCAACGCCCTTACCCTCAATGGTTTAAAGATGCCAAGCTTGGAGTTTTCATCCATTGGGGATTATACTCCGTTCCGTCGTATGGCGGAGCAGAGTCGTATGGCGAGTGGTTTTTGCTTGGCCTGAAAAACAAACAGCCCGGCCGCCTCGATTTTGTGCAAAAAAACTACGGCAAAAACTTCAGTTACCGCGATTTTGCAGGTCTTTTCAAAGCCGAGCTGTTCGATCCCAACGAATGGGCCGACCTTTTTAGGGCTTCGGGCGCAGGCTATATCGTTTTGGTTTCAAAGCATCACGATGGCTATTGCCTTTGGCCAAGCGCTTATGCGCCGGGCTGGAACAGCGTTGAAACCGGTCCGCATCGCGACATCGTGGGCGAGTTAAAAAAATCGGTAGAAAGCAAAGGTTTGCGTTTCGGCTTGTATTATTCCCTTCCGGAGTGGGGTCATCCGTTGCACGACTGGTATGCCGACCCGCACGACTCGATTGCATCCTATGTTGAAAAACACATGATACCGCAGTTTAAAGAATTGGTCGAAAACTATCGTCCGAGCCTTATCTTTTCCGATGGTGAATGGTACAATTCGGCCGAACAATGGCATGCACGCGAACTCATTTCGTGGTATTACGATTTAGTGGGCCCCGACGCCATTGTGAACGATCGTTGGGGGCATGGTGCCGACATCGGCTTCATTACTCCGGAATACAGCTCGGGAGGCCTGCAAACCACACGCCCATGGGCCGAGGTAAGGGGATTGGGGCGCTCCTTTGGCCTCAACCGCAACGAAAAACTTTCGGCCTATATGACCTCCAACGAACTCATCAGGCTGTTTATCCGCACTGTGGCCAATGGAGGCGGGCTAATCATCAATGTTGGCCCGGCTGCCGACGGCCAAATTCCCCTGCTGCAGCAGGAACGCTTAATTGACCTCGGAAAATGGATCAACAAAAACAAAGAAGCCATCTACAGCGCCGAAAAATATAGCCTTACTGGACAGGAAAAACCCGTTGTGCTCGAACGCACCGATGCACAAATCAACTTCGACTGGGTAAGGAATACACCGGGCGAACCCATTGCAGTTGATCAGTTTACAGCCGGCTGGGCAGGGTATATAAAAGCGGACAAAACCGACACCTACACCTTTTCCTTAGAGGCCGATGATGGCGCTAAGTTATTTTTAGACAACAAACTCTTGATTGATCGCTGGGAAAATACCGAAGACGGCACCAACTCCGAAGCCATGCGCAGCCGAAAAGCCGACAGCTTAGCCGCAAGTGTAAAACTGAAAAAAGACCAGTATTATCCAATACGGGTTGAGTACCACGAAGAATTGCAGAACGCCTCCATAGCCCTGAGCTGGCAATCTAAAACCCTCGAAAAAGAAATTGTTCCGCAGGCAAACCTATTCACCGAAACCGGCCTCCCCCATGGCAATGGCCTCAAGGCAACCTATCGTTCGCTAAAACAATACCTGGCCTACACCACAAAAGGAAACAACCTTTACGCCATTAGTTTTGAGTGGCCCGACGCCACTTTGGCTCTAAACATTCCGCAGCCAAAAGACGATTTGATCGTCATACTGCTGGAAAACAATCAAACTCTGCCCTGGAAATACGAATACAATCAGTTGCTGATTGATGTGTCGTCGGTAAAACCCTCCGAAATCATGGGTACGGCAGCATGGACTTTTAAACTTGAGAATTACTTAAAAAAATAGCATCATGAAAAACAGGCTAATTCGCGTTATCTTTTTGACACTATTTACAATCGTGCTACGAGCACTTGTGATGGCACAGCTGCCACTTATCCCCTATCCGGCGCATGTTGAAGAATCGGAAGAAACTTTTTCGCTTGCCAAACAAACCACTGTCTATTTCAACAATCCGGCACTAAAGCCATTGCTGATCCGCATGGCAAAAGAGTGGCAAACTGTTTCGGGGCACCCATTTAACCCAATGTTGCATCAAAGCGAAGCCATCAAAGGCCAAATTTACGTTGTACTCAACCACATAAGCGAAGCCTCGTTGGGAACTGAGGGATATCGCCTTACCATTGAAAAAGAGGGCATCCAGCTTTCGGCCAATACGCTTGCTGGTATTGGCTATGGGCTTCAGACTTTAAGCCAGTTTTTTGATTCGATGGAAGCCAACCGCCTGAATTGCGTAAGTATTGTTGATTATCCTCGCTTTGCCTATCGCGGGATGCACCTCGATGTTGCCCGTCACTTTATGCCTATAGAACTTGTTTACAGAATATTAGACGAATTAGAACGTCATAAAATGAATGTCTTCCACTGGCATTTGACGGACGACCAGGGGTGGCGAATAGAAATTAAGAAGTATCCCGAGCTCACAAAAATCGGTGGTTTTCGCGAAAACATGGAACACTTGCATTGGGATGAGCGCCCACTAAGCCGGCTCGATGCGAGCGATAAAATTGGCGGCTATTACACCCAAAAACAAATTGCTGAGGTAGTGGCCTATGCAGCCGAACGCAACATCAACATCATTCCCGAAATCGAACTTCCGGCTCATGCCATGGCAGCTTTAGCCGCTTTTCCGGAGCTATCGTGTACGGGCGAAAACTTAGGTGTAGCAACAGGTGGTGTTTGGCCCATAACCCATATTTTCTGCCCCGGAAAAGAAGAAACTTTCTCTTTTTTGCAAGATGTTTTTGATGAAGTAATGGCGCTTTTCCCTTCGGAATACATCCATATCGGTGGCGATGAGGCCGACAAAACCAATTGGAAAAAATGCGAGCGCTGCCAATTGCGCATGAAAACCGAAGGCCTAAAAGATGAACATGAGCTTCAGAGCTATTTTGTTGGCCGCATAGTGAAATACCTGATTGAACGCGGAAAACATCCAATTGGGTGGGACGAGATTCTTGAAGGCGGGCTTGCTCCGGGCGCCATCGTCATGTCGTGGCGCGGCGAAGATGGCGGCATCGAAGCGGCCAAAATGCATCATCAGGTGATTATGTCTCCCGGAACGCATTGCTATTTCGACTTTTATCAGGGCGACCCCAACAACGAGCCTCTCACCATCGGCGGCTATACGCCTTTGTCAAAAGTATATGATTTTGAGCCCATCCCTAAAGCGCTCACGGCCGAACAGGGAAAATACATACTTGGCGCTCAGGCAAACCATTGGGCCGAGTTTATGAATGTGCCTGCCGATGTGGAATACATGGCTTTTCCGCGCCTTTCGGCGCTTAGCGAAGTACTGTGGTCGCCAAAAGAAATCCGCAATTGGGACAGCTTTGCCCGCCGCATGCCAAAACAGTTTAAGCGTTATGAACTGCGCGGCCTAAATGTAGCAAAAAGCGCTTATCAGGTACAGTCGAAAACCGAAGCTACGCCACAAAAAAAGGCCATGAACATTACGCTCTTCAGCGAGCTTCCGGGGCAAATTTGTTATACCACCAACGGCAGCGAGCCTTCCGAGGCTTCAACACTGTTTCAAGGCCCATTCACCATCGAAAAAACCACAACCGTGAAAGCCGCAACATTTGACGGCAAACGAAAAATTGGTCAGACAATCAGCAACCGATACTTTTTCGACAAAGGTTTCGGCGCCGACATCAGCCTGAAAAACGAACCCGAAAAACAATACAGCAGTGGCGGCAAGGGTGTTTTGCTCGATGGAATTATCGGATCGGTAAACCACAGCGACCAGAAATGGCTGGGCTTCCGCGGAAAAGATCTGGATGCCGTTATTGATTTGCGCAGCAAAGAAAAAATATCACAGATCACTGTTTATGTACTCCACAACAGCGCCTCGTGGATAATGGCGCCAAAAGAAGCCATGGTTGAAGTTTCTGCTGATGGAAAACACTATGAACCTTTTGAAAATGTGGTGATAGGCAAGCCTGATGGCGCCGGCCGGCAAGTGGTACGAATCGAAGCCTTGGGGCAAAAGAAAAATGTTCGCTATGTAAGGCTAAAAATTAACAACTACGGGAAACTTCCTGAAGGGCATGGCGGCGCCGGCGAAGACGCATGGCTGTTTGTAAGCGAAATCGTGATCCAATAAGCAGCAAAGGTTAAGCCACCGGCAAACCGATTCTTTGCCGGTTTTTAAGAATGCTGTTGAGCTGGCTTTGCCCGGACAAAATTTTACTCGCGCAAAAGCAGCCCGGACGTAATTTATGGGGAAGATGCGGCTTGCTATATGCTTGCTATTTAACCATTTAAGCGCCAGTGGATTAAACCCGGTATTTACAATCGTATTTTAAGAACTAAAAATGGTAATAAAACCCAATAAGGAAATCAATTCCGGAGCCATTCGGAGTCTTTAGTTCTTCAGCTAAAGGATAAAAAATATGGCCTTCCTCAAATGAATAAGAAACATTGTACCATTTTAATCCATAATTAAACGACCAATTGTCTGAAACATTAAGTTCATATATCACATTTAAATGAAAACCAAAACTATTTTTGTAAGTCCAATCGTCCTTAAATCCTTCTGATAATTTACTCAAATCAATTGCTAATTTCGGCACATAATAGCTATCAAGTCCAATGCCGAATTTCAGGCGCATGGCATCACCTCCGTCAATTGGAAGGATATAAGAAGGGGTTACGGATACGATTGCCCTGCTAAATGAGACATCTGCATTTTTAAGGAAAGGCGTTAAACTGCTAAACTGATAATTAAAATCTGCCGCTAAATCAAAATGTTTATTAAATTCATGTCCATACTTTAGGCCAATTCCAAAGCCACCGCCAAAACTTATTTTTGATTCCTTTCCTTCTGTTGTTATAGCCATAGGATGGCTCTTAAATCCTCCTCCCGCGTTGGCGTTTAAACCTACTCTATTTTTTGGCCTTACTAAAGGTGTATTATTATCTAAATTTCGCATGGATCCGTTATAGATAGCGGGATAAGCCGAAATACTATCAACAAGCAATAATTCAGGAATTCCAGACCAAAGGCCCATCCTTATCCCAAAGCGCAAATAATAGGTTTTGCCTTGTTCTGCCTTTAAACGCAATTTCGTTTGCGGAAATTTATTGATTTGAAAATCATATTCGCCGGGCAAGCACGAATAGCTATAGTATGAATTGTTTTTTAGCTTAACTACTAAAGAATCTCCCGCAAATATTTTATAAGAAATAGACGAGCCTTGAAAACTATTCTCCCTGTAGAATATAATCCTGCTTGGAATGCTATCATTGCAATAAACACTTTGAATTAACATTAAGAAAATACCCAACAATAAAATCTGTTTTCTTTTCATTTTTACCAATTTTAAACGTTCTGCAATATTTATTTTGTAATGCGGGTAAAACAAACCTATTTATAATTCTTCATTTTGGCGTAATTTGGTGTAAAAATAGGTGTTTTCAAGGGACTCTCATAATTTTTAGTTAAAATGAGTATCAGGTAACATGAATAAATTTCTTGTAATTATAAGATGCACAG
>CAYYDS010000108.1:0-9406 GCA_964470665.1 uncultured Lentimicrobiaceae bacterium | reverse complement strand
CCGTTGGCATAATCGGAACCCTTGTTATGGGGCGCCTGCCCGGCCCGAAAAAAGAATAAGATCTAATAGAGCTTGTATCATAAGCACACAGATGACACAGATTAGGCCGATTTATACGGAAAACACAAAATAAATATCTTACAAAACACAGATAACCAATATCGGTTAAATCTGAGTTTATCTTTTAAACCCGTTTTATCCGTGTGCAATGTTATTTTGATACAGCCTTATTTTTGGGGCGATAATGCAAATATTAGTGCAAACTTAAAAGATGATCTTGCTGTAAATCAGCGCGAAGCGCTTTATTTGAGATAATCCAACACCTTTGCGCAAACGTATTCCAGGGTTTCGTCGTCAAACTCCGTATGAATGGGCAACGAAACGACGTGTTGGCTCAAATGTTCGGTCATGGGGAAGTTGCCATCGGTATAGCGCGGATCGAGGTAGGCCTTTTGCAAATGAAGCGGCACCGGATAATAAATGGCGCTGGCAATGCCATTTTGTTGCAAGTGAGCCATAAATGCCTGACGATCAATATTATTGGTAACAAGCGTATATTGATGATATACGTGATTGGTAAATGAAGCCGTTTCGGGGGTTTTGAGTTTGCTGCAGCCGGCAAAAGCGTGGTTGTAATAGTCGGCTGCATATTGACGGGCAGCTGCATATTCGTCTAAATGCTTTAGTTTGATATTGAGCACTGCCGCCTGAATGCTGTCTAATCTCGAGTTTACACCCACCAAATCGTGATAATACCGCACTTTCATGCCGTGGTTTACCGTTATTCTCAATTGCTCGGCCAGTTCATCATCATTGGTGAAAATAGCTCCTCCATCGCCGTAACAGCCAAGGTTTTTTGAGGGGAAAAACGAGGTGCATCCGATATGTCCGATCGTTCCGGCTTTGCGGCTGTGCCCGTCTGACGAATAATGGTCGGCTCCGAGTGCCTGCGCATTATCTTCAATAACATAGAGCTTGTGTTTGTTGGCGATCTCCATTATCCGGTCCATGTCGGCACATTGGCCAAACAGGTGCACGGGCACGATGGCTTTGGTTTTTGGGGTGATGGCTTTTTCAATGGCTTCGGGCGAAATGTTGAAGGTGTTTGGGTCAACATCCACCAAAACAGGCCGAAGCTTTAGCAAAGCAATCACTTCGGCTGTGGCAATAAAGGTAAACGAAGTTGTGATTACCTCATCGCCCGGCTTAAGATCGAGCGCCATCATCGCCACCTGAAGGGCGTCGGTTCCGTTGCCACAGGGTATGACGTGCTTAATGTCAAGGTAATTTTCCAGATTGCCGGCAAACTGTTTTACGGCAGGGCCGTTGATGAATGAGGTGCTGGAAATGACTTCGGCAATTGCACTGTCAACTTCCGCTTTTATTTTTTGATATTGACCGGCAAGGTCAACCATCGGAATATTTTTTATCATTGATTTTGTGTTTCTCGGCAGCAAATTTATTCATTATTGCCCATTTCTTTGATTTCTTTTTTCAGGCAGGAAGCCAAAGAAGACGAACTGATTAAAAAAAATCCGCCACGTGGCGGATTTTTTTTGTCGTTTAATATGTGATTAATAGCGGTTTAGGCAATTTAGATCGTCAAAAGCGATTTTTAGTCTTTCAATCATCGAAACTTCACCTTCGCGCAGCCATTTTCGCGGGTCGTAATACTTTTTGTTGGGTTTGTCGTCGCCTTCCGGATTGCCAATTTGACCCTGCAGGTAGTCGTGGTTTTTTTGGTCGAACACCCTGATGCCATCCCAGAAAGCCCACTGTGTGTCGGTATCAATGTTCATTTTAACAACACCGTAGCCCAGCGATTCCTTGATTAATTCAGGCTCCGATCCCGATCCGCCATGAAATACAAAGTTTACCGGATTAGGGTCTGTTTGATGCTTTTTTTGAATGTGTTGTTGTGAGTTGTACAAGATTTTTGGCTGCAACTTCACATTTCCGGGTTTGTAAACGCCGTGCACATTTCCAAAAGAGGCGGCAATGGTAAAGCGATTGCTCACATTGCTCAAAACCTCGTATGCTTTGCATACTTCTTCGGGCTGGGTATAAAGTCGCGAGCTGTCAACTCCCGTATTGTCCACGCCGTCTTCTTCGCCACCGGTAATGCCTAGCTCAATTTCGAGGGTCATTCCCATTTTTGCCATGCGTTCGAGATAGCGTTTGCTTATTTCGAGGTTTTCTTCCAAATGTTCTTCCGAGAGGTCGAGCATATGCGAACTAAACAAAGGTTTTCCGTGTTGTGCGTAATATTTTTCGCCTGCATCCAACAGGCCGTCAATCCAGGGCAGGAGTTTTTTGGCTGCGTGGTCGGTATGCAAAATCACCGGAATGCCGTATGCTGCAGCAATTTCGTGTATGTGAAGGGCGCCGCTGATGGCTCCGGCTATGGCTGCTTTTTCGCCGCTGTTCGAAAGGCCTTTGCCGGCATAAAATGCTGCTCCACCGTTGGAAAACTGGATGATAACGGGTGAATGAACAATTTTTGCCGATTCCAAAACGGCATTTATCGAGTTGGTACCTACTACGTTTACAGCAGGTATAGCCCATTTGCCGGCTTTGGCAGCTTTAAAAATTTCCTGTAAGGCATCGCCGCTAGCTACACCGGCTGCAACGAGGGAAGATAATTTTTCTGACATAAAGTTCTATTTTTAAGGTTGTTTATTTTTTAAAAATTCGTAATAAAAACGCTTTGAGGCCGTGTTGTTGGCCTTTTTGCGACCGTACAAAGTTACAAAAAGGATTTTGCTCATTTGTGCAGTTCTTGGAAAGTACGGCCTCTTTTTCAGTGCAAACGTTGGAAATGTTTTTGAATAAAAAAAGCCGGTTTTTTTTCCGGCTTTACTGTGTTTTTGTGTTATAAAATGAGCATGGCATCGCCGTAAGTAAAAAACCGGTATTTTTCGGCCACAGCTTCTTTATAGGCATGCATCAGAAAGTCGTAATCGGCAAAGGCAGCTGCCTGCATCATCATGGGCGATTTTGGCAGGTGGAAGTTGGTAATCATTGCATCGGCCATTCCAAAATCGTAGGGCGGATAAATGAAGCGGTTTGTCCAGCCATCGAATGGCTTGATGCGTCCGGGAATGGTAACGGCCGATTCGATAGCCTTCATAGTGGTGGTTCCAACAGCTACGATGTTGCTGCCCCGTTTTTTTCCTTCGTTAATGATGCGGGCGTTTTCTTCGTCAATGCGCATCTCTTCCGAATCCATTTTGTGTTTGGTAAGGTCTTCAACCTCAATGGCTCTAAAATTTCCAACACCGGTGTGCAGGGTTACTTCGGCAAACGAAACACCGATTAGCTCAAGCCGTTTCATCAGTTCGCGGCTAAAATGAAGCCCTGCTGTTGGTGCGGCAATAGCGCCTTCGTGTTTGGCAAAAATTGTTTGATAGCGTTCGGCATCTTCGGGTTCAACTTCGCGTTCGTGAATCTTGGGCAGAGGGGTTTTGCCGAGCGAATAAATGGTTTTTTTAAACTCTTCGTAGGGCCCGTCGAATAAAAACCGTAAAGTACGACCCCGAGAGGTGGTGTTGTCAATCACTTCGGCAACAAGCGATTCGTCTTCACCAAAATAAAGTTTGTTGCCAATGCGTATTTTTCGCGCCGGATCAACAATGACGTCCCAAAGCCGGCTTTCGCGGTTGAGTTCGCGCAGCAAAAAGACTTCGATTTTGGCGCCTGTTTTTTCTTTCTCGCCATACAAACGGGCAGGAAAAACTTTGGTGTTGTTCAAAACAAAGATATCGCCGTCCTTAAAATATTCTAAGATATCCTTAAAGATGCGGTGTTCGATTGTTTTTTCTCGACGGTGCAAAACCATCAATCGCGATTCGTCTCTGTTTTTTGGGGGATGACTGGCAATAAGATTTGCAGGTAGGTTATACCTAAATTGAGATAATTTCATATGCTTAAACTTTGTGTTTCCAACTTGATTTACAAAAAATCCATCTTTTCATTAAAGCATTTTGGAGGAGAGAAATGCAAATTTAACTCAGACGTAAGGCGAAGTCAAGTAAAGATTGATCAAAATTATTATAAATGTTGATAATGAGCTAATTGGGCCTCGTTTTTATTTTCTGCGAGCGTTTCTTCGGTTTTGACTCTTAATTTACCTTGCAACGAAAATTGCTCGCGAAGCTCTTCGATGCTCAAAGCGTTTTCTATGCTAAAATCGCCGATTCGGGTGCGCCGAAGCGAGCTTAGGCAGGCCCCGTTTTGCAGTGATTTGCCAAAATCGTGAATCAAACTGCGGATGTAGGTGCCTTTGGAGCAATCTACCGTAAAATCGGCCTCCGGAATTTGGATATTCCGAAGCTCGAAGCGACTAATTTGAACTAAACGCGGGCTGAGAGCGACCTCTTTTTTCTTGCGGGCGTATTCGAAAGCTCTTTTGCCATCAATTTTAATGGCTGAATAGAGCGGCGGAAGCTGCTCGATGTTGCCGACAAAAGTTTTGGCTGTGGCTATAAGCATCTCATCCTTCAGGTTTTCAGTTTCGAAAAACGCGTCGGGCTCCGTTTCCAAATCAAAGGAGGGGGTTGTCATTCCACGCCGCCATGTGCCGTCGTAGCTTTTGTCGAGGTCTTGATATTGCTGAATTTCTTTTGTGCGTTTGCCAGTGCACAAAATAAGCAAGCCCGATGCCAGGGGGTCGAGTGTGCCGGCATGGCCCACCTTCAGTTTTTGAATGCCCAGCTGCCTGCGCGCCAACACCCTAAAGTGGTTCACAACATCAAACGATGTCCATCCAACAGGCTTGTCAATAAGGACGATTTCCCCCGTTTCTAAATCAAATTGCATTAAATAAGGCTTAAATCATATCCCAAAACAATCATCAAAAGAATGATTGTTCCCACTAAAATGCGGTAATAACCAAAATATTTGAACCCATATCGGGTGAGCAAACCGATAAATCCTTTGATGGCAATAAGCGCTACTGCAAAGGCAACCACATTTCCGGTTAAGAGCAGGCTGATGTGCTGTTTGTCAATTGACGAATAGTTTTGTAAAAGTTTATATCCGGCAGCCGCAAACATGGTAGGCACGGCCAGAAAAAACGAAAACTCGGCCGCTGTGCGCCGATCTAATTTTTGCGAAAGCCCGCCAATAATGGTGGCTGCCGAGCGACTTACCCCGGGCACCATAGCGATACATTGAAAAAGGCCAATCTTAAAGGCCGTGCCATAGGATACTTCGTTTGTTTTTTGCGAATTGTTGAACCAACGATCAACAAACACAAGCACTATACCTCCCAGAATGAGCATCACAGCTACTACAATCACGTTTTCGAGCAGGCTGTCAATATAGTCCGAGGCTAATAATCCAATTACTGCCGCAGGCAAAAAGGCAATAAATAATTTGTAATAAAATGTCAGGCTTTGAAAAAAGCGTTTCCAATAAAGCACAACAACGGCCAAAATGGCCCCAAACTGGATGTTTACCGTAAATGCCTTAACAAAATCAGTTATCTCAACCCCAAGCAACTCTTGGGTGATGATCATATGGCCGGTTGACGAAACGGGTAGAAATTCGGTAATGCCTTCAACAATAGCGATAATGATTGCCTCTAAAATACTCATTATCTCAGTCTTTCGGCTTTTTCATAATGGCATAAATGCCCACAACATAACCCGCAAGCACCATCAAAGGTGCAAGTGTAAGCCGCTGAAAGCTGAAAATTCGATTGCTAAAAGCTGCGGGATTGTTGGAGTTGCCGCCAATCATCAGAAAAAAACCGACCAAAATGAGCCCAAGGCTGATAAAAACCCATTTGTAATTTTCGCGATCAAAAGCAAACTGGCGGCCATCAGTAGCCTCCCGATGCACGGGCTTGGTATTCTTTGTTGACATATTGTAATCAAATTTGCTACAAAAATACAATTTTTGCCGTTAGCAAAAGTGATAAAGCAATGGAATATGGCGCTGCAAAAAGGCTTTTTTAACGTTTTATCGCAATTTGAAAGGTTGATTATAGCCCAATTTAAGCATATTAAGGCCAAGACTTAACTTCATTTTTGATGTTTTTTATTTTTTGCTTGCTACAGCTGTTTAAAATACCGATATTTACAACAATAAAATCAACGAAACATAACGGCCATGAAACATCTATTCAACCTACATTTTCAGAGCCAATGGGGGCAAACGGCATACCTGAGCGGATCGGACGAGGCCTTGGGCAATTGGGAACCCGAACATGCCGTTCTTATGCAGTATGAAGGCAATTTTCAATGGTCGGCTCAGCTCGAGCTTCCGGCAAACAAAACTGTCGAATACAAGTATTTTGCTACAAATGCCAACGGGCAAATCAGCTGGGAAAACGGCAGCAACAGGCTGCTAAAAGCCGAAACCGCCCGCTCGGTTGTGCTCTACGACAGTTTTCGCGATGGCGAGGAGGTGGAACAGCTTATGCTCTCAAAAGTGTTTACCCGGGTTATTTTAAAACCCACAACGCAATACGCCCAATTGCAAAAGCCTGATTCGGAGTGTATTATACGCTTCGCCTTGACCGCACCCCGTGTTGGCCCGGATTACGGCATGGCTATCGTTGGCGGCAACGATGAACTTGGCAATTGGCAAAAGCCGGTTTTGATGTCGAACATCCATTACCCTGTATGGGAATTAGAGCTTGATGCAAAATGTGTCAATCCAAACGATCAGTATAAGTTTGTTATCGTCAGATTGAGCGATAAAGAAATTGTAACATGGGAAGAGGGCGAAAACAGGCAGCTCCCTGATTTTGATCAGACGGATGGCTCATCGGTTTTTGTGATTAATGAATTGCATTTTAATTATCCGGTTGGGCTTTGGAAAGGCGCCGGAGTGGCAGTGCCTGTGTTTTCGCTGCGAACAGACGATAGTTTTGGCGTGGGCGAGTTCAACGACCTGAAAAAGTTGGTGGATTGGTGTGTGTGCACCGGAATGAAAATCATTCAGTTGCTCCCAATAAACGAAACGGTAGCCACCCACTCCTGGCTCGATTCGTATCCGTATAAATCAATCAGCGTAATGGCTTTGCATCCGATGTACCTTCATCTTCCCGAACTCGGATTGCCGGAAGATAAAAAACGACGGAAAGAATTTGAAAAAAAACGAAACGAACTCAACGAAAAACCTTGTGTGGATTATGTGGAGGTTACAAAAGTTAAATCGCAATATTATAAGCTTATTTTTGATCAGGAGTGGGATATCTTGTCGAAAACGAATGATTATCAACTCTTTTTCGAGCAAAATAAAGAATGGCTGAAACCTTATGCCGCTTTCTGCTTTTTGCGCGACCGGTTTAAGACCAGCGATTTTCGCGAGTGGGACGGCTATTCGAATTATAGTGCAGAGCAAATAGAAGCCCTTACCGATCCGGTGCAGCTTTTTCACGAACACATTGCAGTTCATTATTTTATACAATACCATCTCGACCGGCAGCTGCGTAATGCGGTTGACTATGCCCATTCGAAAGGGGTTGCCTTAAAGGGCGATATTCCAATCGGCATTAGCCCAAACAGCATTGAAGCCTGGACCGAGCCCGGCCTTTTCAACCTGAACGGACAAGCCGGCGCGCCTCCCGATGATTTTGCCATGATGGGGCAAAACTGGGGCTTTCCAACCTATAACTGGGATGTAATGGCTGCCGACGGCTATAGCTGGTGGAAAAAACGGCTGAAAATGATGGAAAAATATTTCGACGCCTACCGCATTGATCATATTTTGGGCTTCTTCAGGATTTGGGAAATTCCAAAACACGCGCTTCACGGTCTTTTGGGTTATTTCAAGCCCGGCCTGCCCATGTCGGCTTCCGAAATCGAAGACTGGGGATTGTGGTTCGATCAGGACAGGTTTACGCGCCCCTACATCCGCGCCTATATGCTGCACGATTTCTTTGGCGAATATGCCGACGAAGTGCGCAGAACATATCTTTTTGAAACAGAGGAAGACCAGTTTTCGCTAAAACCGGAATACGATACGCAACAAAAAATATTTTCACACTTTTCCGCACTGGGAGGAAAAAACAAAAACAGCCAGAAAAATATTCTCATTCGCGATAGCTTGATGTCTTTACTTAACGAGGTGCTGTTTGTGCACGACCCATATTCGCCTTATCCGGCCTGGCATCCCCGCATTGCCCTGCATTTTACCTATTCTTACCGCGATCTCGACGAGGCTAGAAAGAATGCTTTGAACGACTTGTATGTTCACTTCTTTTACAAACGGCACGAAGAGTTCTGGAAATATCATGCAATGGCCAAACTGCCGGCCATCGTAAAAGCTAGCAATATGCTGGTGTGCGGCGAAGACCTGGGCATGGTGCCCGATGTGGTGCCCGAGGTGATGCGCCAGCTCAACATCCTCAGCCTCGAAATTCAGCGTATGCCCAAAAACCCCAGAGTAGAGTTTGGCCACCCCAATCAGGCACCTTATCTGAGCGTTTGCACCACATCAACCCACGATATGTCAACCATAAGAGGTTGGTGGGAGGAAGATAAGGCCAAAACCCAGCGCTTTTATCAGCGCATTTTGGGGAACCATGGCACTGCGCCTTTTTTTGCCGAGCCATGGCTGTGCCAGGACATCATCAAACAGCATCTGCATTCGCCGGCTATGTGGACCATCTTCCCCATTCAGGATTTGCTGGCTATGGACGGAAACCTTCGCTACGAACAAACCGACAGCGAAAGAATTAATGTGCCAAGCAATCCTGAAAATAAATGGCGATACCGCATGGCGCTTCGTTTGGAGGAACTGATCGAAGCTGATGAGTTTAACGAGCTGGTTAAAGGAATGATTCACCTTTCGGGACGCGATGCCGACTACTAAGCCTGCAAATAAAATAGACATGAAAAAAACCCGAAACATGGCTGTAACGGGTTTTTTTACGGGCTGCTTGCACTAAGTTTCCACTTTGGTGTTTTGAGTAGCTTTAAACTGCCTTTTTCATTTTTGTTCTCTTATCAACAATACTATTGTAAACTCTCAACAAGACATAAAGACCTAATGTAAATACGGCTGAGAAAATCAAAGAGAGAACAATTGTTTCGTTTGAAATAAAAAATCTCATCAAAAACACGGCAATAAAACAAACGATAAAACGAATAAGATTTAGTTTAACGACCTTCATATCAATTAATTATAAAGATTTTAATACAACAATAATTCCCTGAATTCCTGAAGCAAAAGGAGCTGCTATCAATGCGCCAACAAGGCCGCCACCAATGGCTCCTCCAACAGCACCTTGTGCGTCAGCTCCAATAATATCCCAAAATCTTGGGTCAACATTAACAGACTTATTATTTCCATTAAAAACGAAAAACCAATTATCGAACTCTTGTTCCCAATATTTGTGCATCCTACAAAAGCGGCAACCCTATAAAGGCAAATGCTGCAACAATCAGTTTTC
>CAYYDS010000107.1:9002-9528 GCA_964470665.1 uncultured Lentimicrobiaceae bacterium | reverse complement strand
GCCCTGTCGTAGGGCAATGAACGGATAATGCTAAAACGCGGACCGCAATTGGTGCAATTGATAAATGGATATCCGTGGCGATGGGGCTGAAGCTGCATATCGGCCAAACAGTCGCTACAAACCGCGATATCGGCACTCACAAGCGTGATGCTGTTGGAATGACTTTGGCTTTTACGTATTTCGAGCGAGCTGAATGTCTGTGGTTTACATGTTCTTTCAGTAACACTTAGAATGGAAGCCGGAAGTGGTTTCTTATGAATAAGATCGTGCCGAAAAGCATCAATTTGCGATTTTGTTCCTTGAGTAAAGGCCTTAACGCCTAAGTTGTCGTTTTCAACCCAACCATTCAGGCCGTTTGCCCGGGCAATATGGTAGATAAAAGGCCGGAAACCAACGCCTTGCACGAGGCCCTTGATGCGCCATTCAACAGCCAATATCTTTTCACCGCTTTGGTTTTCGCACATAAGTTAGGCCCGGTAAAGGTAATTTCATTTGCTAAAAGCCCCAAAATTAGCGATATTTCGCT
>CAYYDS010000107.1:0-8958 GCA_964470665.1 uncultured Lentimicrobiaceae bacterium | reverse complement strand
CGAAAGTTCAAACGATTTTTACCGATTTTGCGTTTTCATTTTTATGAAGCAACATCATTTTACACTTTTTGCATTGAGCCTGATTCTGTTTGTTGGTCATTTGCATTGCAAAGCCCAGCAACAAAAGCTGCCCACGATGGAGGCCCTCGCTAAGGAGCTGATGCAGCAAAACAGCGAGCCGGCAAAACGCCTTGAAGCGGCTTACCACTGGGTTGCGCATCATATTCGTTACGACCTGAAACAAACAAATTCTGTGGATCAGGCCGCCACACAGTCGCAGATAACTGCAAAAGCGTTTGAAAGCGGAAAGGCTGTTTGCGAAGGTTATGCGGGTGTTTTTGACAGTTTGGCGCGGCTCATGGGCATCCCCTCGCAGTTAGTCAGCGGATACACACGCCTTAGCGGACAATTAGACCCAACGCCGCATATGTGGGTGGCCAATTATGTGGATGGAAAATGGCTGCTGAGCGATCCGACTTTTGCTGCCGGAGGCATCGAAAACAACCGCTTTGTTTTCGAATACAACCCCAATTTCCTAATGGTAAAACCTGAAAAGATAATTGAAACCCATATGCCATACGATCCATTATGGCAGTTTTTGGTTTCGCCTGTCAGTCACCAAGGTTTTTACAAAAATCGAAAAAACGAATGCCTAACCGACTATTTTATTCATCACAGCGACAGCCTTAGCCTTTATCTGGATTTAGATTTCGAAAAGAAGATGGCGGATGAACTGCGAAGGATAAAACAACAGCAAAGCAATCTATCGGCTTTGGCGCCACGCATCGAATTTCTCGAAAACAGCCTGCAAATCCACAATTACAACCAATCTGTAATCCGGCTGAGGCACATTTCGGATATTTTTAACCGGGCCGTTGGCGCCTATAATGTGTATGCCACCTCATTCAACAAAAGCCAGGGTGGCAAAAAGGGGCCTATCAACACATCGCAGCTCGAAAAGGCACAAATGCTCACCGACAGTTGCGAGCTGCTTCTTCGCAATACGCGTTTCAACCCAAAACTAATTCAAAACGCAAAAGAAGTGCAACAAGCTGTTTTCGAATTTCAGAAAAAAATACGCGCCAACCTATTGCGTTGAGGGGTGAAAAAAAGCATTGTTTGAAGCAAAGTTGCGCTTTCGACACTCAATTACTCTTGCTTTTTCTTAATTTTGCGGCAATACCAAATTAGAATGAAAAAGCTTTTTATTGCGCTTTTAATCGCATTTCCCTTTATCCTGCAAAGTCAGAATTATATTGCCTGTGGCGAAGAAAGCGGCTTTTGGAACTACGATACTGTGTTTGTGCATTGCGATGTGCTGGTGCCTGATGGCAGCCGGCTCGAAATTGCAGCGGGAACGAAGGTTATTTTTGCCGGGCATCATTCGCTGCATGTGCAGGGCAGTTTAAAAGCTTTCGGCCAGGCCGCCGACACCATTTATTTTTCAGTAGCCGACACCGCAGGTTTTAGCGATATCAACAGTAATGCCGGGGGGTGGAATGGCATCCGACTGGAAGCTACCCCCGAAACAAACGATTCCAGCTTATTCAATTATTGCAAATTTAGCTTCGGCAAGGCTGTTGGCGATTCGCTCAACTGCTTTGGTGGAGCCATACGAATCCGCAATTTCGGGAAACTGAAAATAAGCCATAGCCATTTCTATCATAATTATGCTTTCCACAGAGGGGGAGGTTTATTTGCTTACAAAAGCAATTTCTTAATCGTAAACTCCTTATTTTCATACAATTATGCCGGCGACGATAGCTATGATTTTGGCTACGGAGGCGGCCTTTGCGTTGCTTCTTGCGATCCTGTTTTGAAAAAAAACGAATTCTACGGAAACCGCTCAACGGGTGTGGGCGGCGCTGCTTCTTTTGAATTATCAAAACCTGTGATGCTCGATTGTTATATTCACGACAACTATAGCGCCATTGGTGCAGGCCTTTGTTTTTTACGTTCTACGCCCGACCAGCCAATTGCCAACCTATTGATTGTGAATAACAAAGCCATGTATTTTGGTGGCGGCATTGCCAATATTGGAGCAACCACCGCAATGGCAAACGTTACGCTGGCATACAATTTTGCCTCGATGGGTGGAGGATATTATTGCGGACAATCTTCGCATACCAAATTTTTTAACGGTATTATGTGGGGCAACACTTCCGACACTCCAAAAGGAACTCAGGTTTGGATTTGGGATGTGTATTCAAAACCGGGCTTTTATCATTGCATCCTCGAAGGTGGATTAGAAATGTTTGGCGGAAGCGAGTTTTCAGGCGAATATGAAGCCATTTTCGACAGCGATCCGCTCTTTGCCGCTCCCGATGATTTCAGCCTTTTGCCCGGCAGCACAGCCATTAACAACGGAACAAACCAAATTGGTATTTTTGAACTGCCGACACAGGATTTTGCCGGAAACAACCGGCTCATGTATGGCACAATAGATATTGGGGCTTTTGAATATCAAGGATTTACGGATTTGTTAACTGCCGAAGAAGAAACCTTTTCCATGCGCCTGAACCCGAATCCGGCAAATGAAAACAGTGTATTGACTTTGTTTTGCAGAAATGAAAAAACGAGCAAGATTCGCATTTATAGCATTGGCGGCCGGCTAATGGCTCAAACCGAATACTCTACCCAAAAAGGCATCAATCACATTAGGTTGAGCGAGTTGCTTCCCCCACATTTTGCAGCTGAAGGGCTTTTTCTGCTCGAAGTTGTTTGCGGCAACAGTCAACGGCAAAGCTTGAAATTTATCCGTTAACTGCTTTTTCAAAAAAAAACATTCGGCGCTGTTCGGATAGCCTTCATTCCGAAAACAGGCTGAATATTGCCCAAAACTTAACTTGCCTGGCTCGTGTTGTTTTCGTCCTAAACTTTGCAGCGCAATAATTGCATTTTTATGGCAACAAGCTATACCGGCGAATTTGCAGCTCTTTTAGTAGCCGTATTCTGGACAATCACTGCGCTTGCTTTCGAATCGGCAGCCCGGCACATCGGCTCTTTATCGGTAAACATTGGCCGATTACTGCTGGCATTGGTTTTTTTATCGCTATTCAACTTTTTTTCGCGCGGGCTTTTTTTCCCATGCGATGCCAAAATGCACTCCTGGCTATGGCTCAGCCTTTCGGGATTGGTAGGTTTTGTTTTTGGCGATTATTTTTTGTTTTATAGTTACCGCCTCATCAGCTCGCGCATTTCGATGCTCATCATGACCTTTGTGCCTCCGGTAACCGCCTTTTTAGGATGGCTTGCCTTAGACGAATCCATGACAGCGCAACATCTGTTGGGCATGAGCCTCACTGTTGGCGGAATAGCGCTTACCATTTTCAACAAAACAGAAGGGAAAAAAATCGGGCTGAAATATCCCATCAAAGGCATTCTGTTTGCATTTTTTGGTGTTTTAGGTCAGGCCGGCGGACTGGTTTTGAGCAAAATAGGTATGGGAAGCTACAACGCATTTGCCAGCACTCAAATCCGTATCATAGCCGGTGTGGCGGGTTATATTCTCATTATCCTTTTTACCGGAAAAAGCCGGACTGTAGCCAAAGCTCTGCAAAACAGGGCAGCCTTGAAAGGAGTAGCAATTGGTTCTTTTTTCGGGCCGTTTTTGGGGGTTTCGTTTTCACTTTTTGCCATACAGCACACCTCAACCGGCATTGCCTCTACCCTTATGGCCATTGTGCCCATCCTGATTATCCCACCGGCAGCTTTCATTTTTAAGCAAAAAATTGGCTGGGCCGATATCGCAGGCGCTTGCATCAGCGTGAGTGGAGTGGTGTTGTTTTTTATTTGAAAAAAGATACAAAAGCATTTTTTTGGCGAACAAAATGAGCCAAATCTCGTTTAGATCGTATCTTAGCCCCAAAAAACACCTCAATCTTTATGAATTATCCCAAAAAAGTAGTCATTGGCGACATTACCGTTCGCGACGGATTTCAGCACGAAGAAAAATTTATCCCCACCGAAGCCAAGCTCTGGCTTGCAGAGGAACTGCTTTTGTGTGGATTCAAACACATTGAAGTAAGCAATTTTGGTAATCCCAACGGCATGCCCCAGTTTAAAGACGCCGACACGCTCTTTAAATCATTGCGCAAGAGCAAACGCGTTGAACATCTGCTTCCTGACGTTTCGCTAACGGCAATTACCATTCGCGAAAAAGCCATCGAACGCGCCATACAGGCTCGCAAAGAAGGCTATGGCCCCGACCGTATTCTCCTGATGGTGAGCACCAGCGAATCGCATCAGTTTAAAAACTCGGGACTTAGCATTGACCAATATTTTCGTATGGCCGAAAAATACATTCCAATGGCACTGGATGCCGGCCTCAAAGTGAACGGAACAGTGAGCACCATTTGGGGATGCCCCATTGAAGGCCCCACAGAAATGTCGAAAGCCGTAGATTTTGCCATGCGTTGGCTAAGCATCGGCGCCAGCGATGTGGAGCACGCCGACCACGACGGCTCTGCCTCGCCCGATCGCATCTATCGCTATTTCAGTATGTTGTTGGATAAAGTTCAAAATCCGCAGAAACATATCGTACACCTCCACTCAACTCGCGGCTGGGGCTTGGCCAATGTGCTTGCGGCCTTGCAGGCAGGCATGACAAATTATGAAAGCACAATGGGCGGCATTGGCGGGCAGCCGGCCAACTTTGTAGATGGAGTGCCCGTAAGCGGTACCGGGGCTTATTATTACAAAGATTCTTTGAACGTTGGCCTTGTAACAACCGAAGACATGGTGGTGATGATGGATGAAATGGGCATCGAAACCAATCTCGACATCGACCGTTTGCTCGAAACCGGCAAAATGGTTGAACGCATCGTTGGCCGCAAACTTCGCTCGGAAAGCATTCATCAGGGGCGCATACCAAAAAGCCTCTCAGGCAGATCCTGAGGCCGAATTTTGCCCCCCCTAAGCCATGCAAGCCAAAAAGGTGCACATCACCGAAACTGCCCGCGATGCCATGCAAGGCATCGAAAACTTCATTCCAACGCAAGATAAAATACAGTATATCAACTTGTTGTTAAGGGCAGGTTTTGATACGGTTGACTGCGGAAGTTTTGTGTCGCCGCGTATTATTCCACAAATGGCCGATAGCGCGGTCGTGATCAGCCAACTCGATTTTCCTGACAACCGCCCCGAAATCATGGCCTTGGCAGTCAACGAAAAAGGTGTTGAAAAAGCCCTTGAAAACGAACAAATAAACTGCTTATGCTATCCCTTTTCGGTGTCGCCGACTTTTTTAAAGCGTAATCTTAATTCCGACGAAAAACATGCACTCCGGACGATTGATCGCATGCAGGCAATCGGTCAAAGGCGCAAGCTCAATTGGGTAATCTACCTTTCGATGGGTTTAGGCAACCCTTATGGCGACGACTGGAGTTTAGGCCTGATAAGCGATACAGCCGGAATGCTCATCGAAAAAGGCTTCAAGAGGCTTCCTCTTTCGGATATTTTGGGCGAAGCCAAGCCGGATATTATTTATAACACCTTTAAGATGCTGAACAACAGCTTTCCGGAATGTGATTTTGGGCTTCATTTGCACACACGCCCGAGCGAAACATTCCAAAAACTCGATGCGGCCTGGGAAGCAGGTGTACGCAGCTTCGAAACGGTGTTGGGAGGCTTGGGCGGCTGCCCCACAGCCGCCAGCGAAATGGTGGGCAACCTCAATACGCGCACATTGCTTCATTTTTTAAAACTAAAAAACTATCCGTACCCCATTGATGATGAAATACTTCATGAAGCAGAAATCAAATCGGCAAGTTTTGTAGTGCAGTAAGCATTTTCCTAATCATCAGGAAATTTTTCCGGTTTGGCATGAGCCGGATTGTTTAAAAACAAGGTGTCGTGCAGTGTGAGTATAAAGGCTTTCAAATCCGATTTTTGTGACGGAGTAAGCTGCACGCCTCCATTGAGCACGTGATGCATAAGCGGGTCAATGGTTTCGGAAGTTAGCACATGATGCGAATAAAAATCAATCACCTGATCGAGTGTGGCAAAACGGCCATCGTGCATATATGGCCCCGACAGGCTCACATTGCGCAAGCTTGGAGCTTTGTAAGCGCCGCGATGCATGGGGTCGCCGCTAACAGAAAAGCGGTCGTGCTGGGGAGTCCACAAGCTGTCTTTGCCGTTATTGTAAAAAAGATGAGTCGTAAAAAGCGGATTGCCCCCCCCGCCATGACAGTGAAAACAATCGGCGCCTTCTTCTGTTGTAAACAGCACATAACCATTAAGTTCGGATGCCGAAAGCTGATATTCGCCCCTTAAAAACCGATCGAAAGGCGCATCGGTCGAGTTTAGAGTGCGCACAAACTGGGCAATGGCCCGCTCTATATTCCGAAATGTAATTGCCTGACTGCCAAATGCATAATAAAAAAGCTCTGGATAGCCTTTCAGCGATTGAAACAGGTTTTTCACCCGATTGGTATCGGCATTCATTTCGTCGGTGGCAGTAACGGCAATTCGCACAAAATCTTCGATATTTCGCAAATCGCTTTGCGGGTTATTCGGATAAATGAAGCCATTCCAGCCATATCCGCTGTGATTCCAAACCAAATTGACCAATGGCAGCACCACATGTGTTGTGGGCTGCCCGCTAAGCCCATGCACAAAGCCACCGCTGAAGCGCGGATGATCAATGCCGGGTTCAAAATTATTTTTCTGAATGTGGCAGGTGCTGCAACTCATCAGCGAGTCGGGCTGTGTGCGGCCGCTCAGCCTGCCGTCGTAAAACAAAAAACGCCCAAGAGCCACCCCTTCAACCGTAAGCGGGTTATCGGGTGGAATATTGAGTTTTGTAGGAAAACCAAACGGAATGGATAATTCGTAAAGCGTAGGGCGAAACGGTTTTTCATCCTCCTTTTTTTTACATGCCGAAAAGCACAAAGCTACAAATGTAAAAATTAGGAAATATCTGATTTTCATTTTATTGCTTAATTTGACGAACGAAACGAAAACGCATGACGGCCATTTTCGCAGGCTTGTTGCATAGCCGGCTGGTTTTGCATGATATGGCCTCCCCAAAAGTTAAAATCGTAAATATGTTGTGCCGAAAACCACTGCTCTATCCGCATATTAAGCCTCAAAACCGTGGTTTTTCCTTCCTCAAGGCGTATCAACCCGGGCAAATCTACCTCAAAATAATTTTGTACAAAACGCGTGTCGGCAGTAGAGTCATCGGAAACCTGCCCAATCCCAAGATGAAAATTAAAAGGCTCGTCTTGTCCGTACAGGTTTTTCCATTTGCCATTGAGTTTCATATAATGATAGCCGCCTCCAAGATGTTCGGGCCAAAACATAAACGACTCAGGCGGATTGACAAATCTCCCGCTTTTGTTGTCGGTTTCATTCAAACCAAAAACAAAACGCAAAGCCGTATAATCGCCCGGCTCAAGCTTTTGCGTCAACAACATCGTTTGGCTTTCGGGAATATCCGTATCCACATAGTGAATGGGATTTTCCGGAGCTACAGCCAGAACGCTTCCATCGGCCTTGACGAGGGAAAGGTGCGAGATAAACCATTGAATTTCAGTGATCATATATTGGTTTCCGGCGGCATTGAGGTAACGCATTTCGTCCACAATTAAAGGAGAACCGTTTACCGAATGTTCAACCTCAATTTTCAGACCGGCTAATGGATCCGGTTTTTCTTTGCGACACGAAAACACGAAGCATAAAAGGCAAAGGGATAAAAAAGCTGTTTTATTCATTTTTAAATTTGTCCGGCTATTTTTCTACAAAAATAAGATTAGAAAAAGGCTCATACGTGGCTAAAGTATGCTTTTTTTCGGGAATAAACAAAATCCGAAATTTTGAAACCCGACCAAGTAGATTCCTATTAAGGTTACTTTTAATTTGTTAACAATTTCTTAATAAAATTTTTGGCGGTTAAAAGTTTATGTTATATTCGCATATATTTATGAGTTAGCGGTCATGCTTGGACGACACAGCAGACAACCACAACAGGAGAAAAAAAATTGATAAAAATGAAACACCTAACAATTATTCTGCTGACACTGACAGCATTTAGTTCTTATGGACAAGACAAGACCAAAGAAACTTCGTCATCGGACTTTAAAAGAGTTCAAATAGGGGTTAATATTTCTCCTGACATTTGTTTT
The DNA here is from genome assembly GCA_964470665.1 of uncultured Lentimicrobiaceae bacterium. Lineage (GTDB taxonomy): Bacteria > Bacteroidota > Bacteroidia > Bacteroidales > F082 > JALNZU01. Next base: position 829 of record CAYYDS010000107.1, on the reverse strand, counting down.
CGGACACTTAAAAACAATGACGGTAGTTCAACAGGCGACCTTGTTGTGAAACTGAATAATGAGAACGAAACAATTAAAGTTGGCTACACGGCTGGACTTAATGTTTGCTTCAACATCAAAAAATTTATTGGCTTAGAGACAGGCATTCAATATTCAAATAAGGGTTATCAGACAAAGTTTAACGATTTAATTTTTGGACAACCTGACCCAAGTGCACCCAACAAAGCAAAATTTATTTACAACTTTCATTACATTGACATTCCTGTAAAGGCAAACTTCACGATAGGCAAAAAGAAAGTTCGTTTTTTCACAAGCGTTGGCGTGACGCCAAATATTTTTATCAAAGAGACATCAACAAGTGTTTTAGTATATTCAGACCGCACTGACAGAAAAACAAGTCCAACCAACTATGACTTCAAAAAAGTAAACATCTCACCGACTATTAGTGTTGGCATTGACTGGAAAATAAATAGTAGAATGAATTTGAGAGTTGAGCCGACTTTCAGATACGGAGTTTTAAATATTATTGACGCACCCGTGACAGATTATTTGTATAGTGGCGGTCTAAACATTAGTTATTACTTTGGACTTTAAAGAAATGACGGCAAACGTTGATAGACATTCCTTCGTGGACAGAATAGCACGAACCGCTAACATCGTATTGGCGTAATGCGGGAGACGTGCTTCGTATCAACATTTGTTATATATTTGAAGTGTCCGCTTCGTATCAACGTTAGTGCTGTAAATCCCGCAATCCGCCAACACGCGGCACGACAAACTGTCTAAAAACCTTCTTCTTCTTAACACACAGATTGTTAATAAATTATAC
>CAYYDS010000106.1:3278-9533 GCA_964470665.1 uncultured Lentimicrobiaceae bacterium | reverse complement strand
TCGTATAAGGCTTCTCGCCCATCAGCATCAACTCTTTGGCGCCCCAGTTGCCGAGTGGCGATGCGTTGAAGGTGTATTTTGCGTTGATGGTTACCAGCACATCGTCGTTGTCGAGATTAAAGAGGCTGCGTTCGGTGGTCTGCGCTTCGGTGGTCCATGAAGGCCAGCTGCAAAAGTTGGGATTATCGAACCAGCCGGGCAGGATGAAATCTTTGTATGCTCTGGGGTCAATGGTTGTTGGCACGCCATCGAGCCAGAAACCTGCGGCCGGGTCGTTGGTGGCTGTGGCGATATGGTTTTGATAACGGATGCCTAAATAATCATCGGGTTTAATGTAAGGATGAATTTCGGCCGGAAGCTGATCGGCGGAAGATATGCCTCCAAGCCCTACCAAGATGTTTCTCATGGTGGTAGAGATCGTTTGCGCGTTCCACTCCCTCGACATCACGGGCGAAAGGGCGTCCCAGCCGCCGTCGCGTTCGGCCACCTTAAAAGCGTCGGCCCAGTTCAGGATGACGTCGCCGCCGCTAACGGCTTCCTGAAACTGTGTTTTGGCATAGTCGGGAGCTACTTCCGAGAGGCGCATAGCCAACCTCATTCGCATCGAGTTGCCGTATTTTTTCCACTTTGCATAGTCAAAACCATACGCCTTGTCGAATTTGGCCGCATCGGGCGAGGTTTTTTCCGGATCTATCTTCGAAACGGCATCTTTCAGCTCGCTGATCATAAATTCATATACGGTTTTGAGGTCTTTAAATTCGGGATTCGTCCCTTGAAAACCGTCAATGGGCATGGGGCCGAAGTTGTCGGCAAACTCACTCATCAGATAAACCCGCCAGATGCGCGCTACCTGCATCATGTTCAGGGTGTAGGAATCTTGGGTCTCGTTGTCAATTTTGCCCTGCGCCACACTGATGGCACTTGTGGCATCCTTGAGCCATCCCGAGAGGTAGCGGTAATAGTCGGAACTCCAACCATCGTCGTAATCAGCCCAGGAAAGGGCGCCATTCGTGCGGTCGAAGCGGGCGGCATTTTTCCAGTATAACACAAAGGCGCGTTCGGCAACGTGGGGATCCATCTGCGTAGCGGTGATGGAGTTGTTGATGAAATATTCAACCTGAACCTGATCGAAACTGGCTGCTTTGGGGTTGACGTTTACATCAAGAAAGTCCTTCTTACAGGCGTTGAAAATAAGTGCTGCAGCAAGGATAAAAAATGTATGGGTGATATATCTTTTCATGTTGTAAAGCTTTTAGAATGATACACTTAAGTTAAACAAAAATGTCCGGTTGGAGGGAGGTGCAGCGTTTTCAAAGCCGAGTGCGTTGGTGCCGGTAGCAAATACCGATTCGGGGTCAACGCCATTGAGGTTACTCTTGATGAGCCAAACGTTATTCATGGTGGCGCCTATTTTCACGGCCTGGAAAGGGGTGTTGTTCAGCAAGTTGCGCGGCAGGTCGTAGCTGAGGTTGATGTAGCGCAGCCTAATGCTGGTGGCGTCGTAGATGTTGGCCTCGGTGATGCCCAGATTGCCGGTTCCGGCCACGGTTTGCCAATACTGTTGTTGTGTGATTTTCACATCGTTTTTGCGGAAAGTGCCGTCGCCATTATCTATCACGGCATCTACCACAAGCTCTGGCCTCAAACCGTCAACAACGGTAGCATCGGCCGTGCCGTAAAATTGCATCTGCTGATTGGTTTGCGAGAAAATATAGCCTCCAAAACGACCGTCAAACATAAATCCAAGGCTTATTCCTTTGTAACTGAGTGTGTTGGTGAAGCCTAACATGGCGTTGGGTTGCTGGCTTCCGAAAGCTTTCGGATCGTTGTTTACAAGCGGAAGGCCGTTTGCATCAACGATCATCTGGCCGAAGAACGAACTGCTTTCGTCTTCCGCCCTTAGGAAGCTGGTGCCATAGATCATGCCGTAGTCATAGCCTTTTTCGGCAACAATTTTCAAATTGTCGAACCCGCCAAGCGTGTACATATCAACATCGTCGGTTAGTTTTTCAATGGTGTTTACGTTGCGCGAATAGTTAAACTGGGCTGTCCAGCTGAGCCCTCCGGGGTTTTCCAAAATCTTGCCGGTAGCCATAAATTCCAAACCTTTATTCTGGATGTCGCCGGCATTGATTTTTTTGAAATCGTAACCGCTCAGGGGGTCCATCGGAAGGTTGAGCAACTGATTGGTTGCATTGGATTTGTAAAGGGTAAAGTCGAGCCCTAAACGGTTGTTAAAGAAGCGGATGTCGGCGCCAACTTCCTTCGACGAGATCAACTCGCTCTTTACGTTTGGATCGAGCAGCACATTGCCCGTAGTGGCGGTAGTATTGCCAAGCGGGTCGTTTCCGATGCTATAGGTGTTGTACAACTCATAGGGATTCAGCGAGTTACCAACTTCGGCCAAGGATGCGCGCAAACGTGCAAAGGTGAGCCACCGGGGAGCTTTTTTGTCCATTTTTTCAAGCATATCGGTGATGACCCACGAAACGCTTACCGAAGGATAGGCAAAGGAGCGGTTTTCTTTGCTCAGGGTTGACGACCAGTCGTTGCGCAGGGTTCCGTCTAAAAACACATAGCCGTCCCAGTTGAGTTGCAGTGTTCCGTAGGCCGAGAGGATGCGTTTCTGGTAGAAACCTTCGTTAACGCTTGGGTTGGTTTTGCCGTTGTTCAATGCAAACAGATTGGGCACTTCCAACTCGCCCGAGCTGCCGCTGATGGAAGAAAACTGTTGATCCATGATGTTTCCGCCCAAAGATGCGCTGCCGCCTATTTTCGAGAAAATATTATCCTGTTTGGCCGTAAACAATGTGCTAAAATTGTTTTCGAAGAATGTTTCTTTGCCCATTTCGAAGGCGCCGTTGGGCTGTATGGGGCTACCGGCATAGCGTTTGCCTTCTTTGTTGGTGGTATAGATGTCCGAGCTGGCATTCAGTTCGCCGCTTAGCCAGTTGCTGAAATGGTGTTTGAGCGAGGTGAAGAGCAGGAAGCGGTCGCGGATGTCGTTGTTGAGCGCATATTTAGAAGTCCAATAGGGGTTAATCTGGTTGCTTCCGCCGTACCACAGCATTTTGCCGGCCTCGTTGGTGGCCGCATCAAACTGGGTGATATCCATGCTGCGGGGCATCAGATACATGGTGTAGAAGGGGTTTTGGTAGTTGTGACCCAGCAGTGGCCTGTTTTTAGCTTCGGCTTTCAGGTATTGGATTTTTGTATCAATAGTCCAGTTTTTTTTGTTGCCGAAGCTCGAAAAGGCGCGAGTGGTTAGATTGGTTTTGATGAGTTCGGCCCCGGGGATGATGCTCTTTTCGTCGCTGCGCGAGAATGAGGTATAGATGGAGCTGTTGTCGTATTCTTGTTGAAAAGAGAGGATGTAGTTTTGTGAAGTACCTCTGTCGAAGAAGTTTTTCACATTGTCGTAAGCGGCAAGATTTTCTTGTTTGCCGTCCCAGTTTGTGATTGCCTGGCTACTGATTTCAGGCCCCCAGCTGTAGTTCGAAATGTTGTCGAAAACGCCCTCGGCACCTTGTCCGAATTTGTTTTGCATTTTCGGATGTGTAAAGGCCGATTCGGTGCCAAGCGAAGTAGAGAAGGTTACTCCCAAGCCGGGCTTGCGCGAACCTTTTTTTGTGGTAATCAGGATAACTCCGTTGCCGGCACGCGAGCCATAGAGCGCGGCTGCCGAGGCGCCTTTGAGCACCGAGAGGCTCTCGATGTCGTCGGGGTTCAGGTCGCCAATACCGCTACCCATATCAAGCGAAGGGTTCCAGTAGTCGTTGTTTTCGCGACCGGTGAAGTTGTTTAGCGGCTGACCGTCAACAACAATCAAAGGCTGGTTGTCGCCCGTGAGCGAGCTTTGCCCCCTGAGCAGCATTTTCGACGAACCGGCCGGGCCGTTGCTCGAACGAACGATCTGCAAACCGGCAACTTTACCCGTGAGGGCATTGCCGATATTGGTTTCGCGCGATTGGGTGATCTCGCTCCCCTGCACGTCCTGCAAAGCATAACCCAGCGATTTCTTTTCGCGTTTGATGCCTAAAGCCGTTACAACTACTTCTTCCAAACGGGTGCTTTCCGCCGCCAACACAATGTTGATGATGGAGGCAGCCCCTACGGTTACATTTTGGGAAATCATCCCAATGTAAGAAAATTGCAACACCTGGCCATCCGTGGCTTTGATGGCGTATTTGCCGTCAAAATCGGTCGTGGTGCCAATGGTGGTGCCCTGAATCCGAACTGTAACGCCCGGAAGGCCAAAGCCATCCTCTGCGCTTGTTACTGTTCCGGTAATGCTGCGGTCCTGACTGTAAAGACTCAGGCTCCCAATCCACAGCATAAAGCAGAAAAGCAAAGACAATTTTCGCATAATTGTTTTGTTTTTAGTGAATAAAAGAAAAATAAAAATGGAGCGTGAAACTCCCTCGGATAAAATGTTTTGTTTGTTCTCTGAAGTTTTTTCCTTGATAACCAAAGCAGGTCGCAAGGCAAATATGACCCAGAATAAAAAAGCAAAATTAACAGATTTTTAGATTTATTTAACATTTATAAAAAATATTTTTTAAAACGGATTTTTTTTTCAGCTAAAAAAAGAGAATTTCTCTTAACAAATTGAATATCAACATACATAAATGCTCAAATAACTTCTGCGCCTTATTTCTTGCATCGAAAATTTGCACTGAACCTCCCGTCTTTTTTTCTTTTGTTTGCTTGCTTTGCCCTACATTTGTAAAAAAAATCACGTATTTCACGCTTTGGTTGCCGTCCGCATGATGATAAAAAGCTTTTCTGCCTTTCGTTCACGGCTTGGTTTTTCAAACTTTCTGCTGTCGCTTTTGCCTAAGACGATAGGGATAGCTGCAGCTATTTATTTGCTAAGTTCTTGTACGGCAACGCGTTTTATCCCTCAAGACAAAGCCCTACTCAAAAAAAACATGGTGCTGATTGAGGAAGGCAAAGCGGCCAATTTTTCCCGTTCGGACCTGGAATACCTGATTGCGCAAAAACCCAACCGCAGCTTTTTTGGCAACCGGGTGTCGCTTTGGTTTCATTATTTTTCGGCCAAATGGCCTAAAAACGCGATATGGAGCTGGGTGCACGAAAATTCGGGGCCGGAGCCGGTGTATGTGGACAAATCGCTCAACCACAACACGGCCAGCCAACTCTCGCGCTATACCTTTAACAAAGGTTATTTCAACAATACGGTTGAGCCCGAATTGCGGGTTCAGGAAAACAGATTGGCAACGGTGGTTTACCGTGTGAAACTCAACGAGCCTTACCTTCTCGACAGCATTGCGCAAAGCATAGCCGACACCAATTTGCTGCCTTATCTGCAAGCTTCGGCAGCCTCGTCGCTCATCAAAAAAGGCAGCGTTTACGATGCCTATCTGTTGGATGCCGAGCGCGATCGCATCACTAATCTGTTGAAAAACAAGGGCTATTACGATTTTACCAAAGAGTACATCCTGTTTGATGTGGATACCAATCTTCGGCGACATGCCTTGAATCTTACTATGCTCATCCGCAACCCATTGAAACGCAACAACATTTTGGCCCCTTTTCACAAGCGTTACTTTGTGAAAGAAGTACAGGTTTTCCCTACTTTCGACCCTTTCAGCATCCCTACGGATGCGGCCGACACCCTTTTATACAAACGCATTAACCCTGCCGGAAACCTACCTTCGGACTTGAGTTTTGTTTATCACAATAAAATGGGCATTAAACCGGCGACTTTCAATCCGATAATCCAAATATTTGAAAATGAATCTTTTAGCAGCGACAAGCTGCGCCAAACCTATAAGGGGCTAACCAATCTGCAGATTTTTCGCGCCTCGAGCATCAGCTACGACACCCTTCCGCTGCAAGGCCGGCCCGAGAGCGTGGATTCCAACTTTTTGCAATGCAAGATTTATTTGCAACGCAGCGAGGCAAACTCCTATTCCGTTGAGCTCGAAGGTACCAACAGCGGCGGGGATCTGGGCATTAGGGGCGGGCTCGTTTTTACCAACAAAAACCTATTTCGCGGAGCCGAAGTGTTTCGGCTGCGTTTCAACGGAGGGGTGGAGGCACAGCGCATGCGCGACCTCAACATACAAGGGCAAAACCGCCCGGCGCTTTTCAACACCTTCGAAACCGGGGTTGACGCCAATATTTATTTTCCGCGATTCCTTAGCCCGGTGAGGCTGCGCAAATTTGCCCGCGAATACCTGCCCAAAACCAATATCAACATCGGTTTTAACAAGCAAAACCGGCAATACT
>CAYYDS010000106.1:904-3268 GCA_964470665.1 uncultured Lentimicrobiaceae bacterium | reverse complement strand
CGCACCATCCTCAAAACTTCATTTGGATATGACTGGATGGAAAGCGCTGTGGCTCAACATATTCTAAGTCCTGTAAACCTTAGTTCCGTAAAAGTGAACCCCTCCAAAGAGTTTCAGGAGTTTCTAAACCGGCAAACCAACCGCCGATTTCGCGATCAATATTCAAACCACCTGATACTGAGTATGATGTATAGCTATATCTACAACAATCAAAATGTGGATAAGCTCAAAGATTTTATCTATTACCGCGTAAATGCCGAAAGTTCGGGCGGCTTGGTGTCGCTTTTAAACTCCAGCCCTTTGCTGCAAAAAACCGACGACTATTACAGTCTTTTGGGCATACGCTATGCCCAATACCTGCGCCTGGAGCAGGATTTGCGCCTTTATCGCGTGATTACGCACGAACACCGCCTGGTGTATCGCGCCATGCTGGGTATCGGCTATTCCTACGGCAACTCGGAACAGATGCCTTTTGAAAAGAGCTTCTTTGCCGGCGGATCCAACGGCATGCGCGGCTGGCAACTGCGTCATCTGGGGCCGGGAACCTATTCCGACACCGTGGATATCGAACGCATTGGCGACATCCAGCTGGAAATGAACCTCGAATACCGTTTCCCGATGGTGAGCTTCCTAAAGGGCGCCTTTTTTCTCGATGCCGGCAATATTTGGACTCTGCACGATCAAACCTATTTCAAAAACGGAACTTTTGGCTTCAACACCTTTTACAAAGAGCTGGCTGTGGACGCCGGCCTGGGCTTTCGCTTCGACTTTTCGTTTTTCATCTTCCGTGTGGACACTGCCATCCCGCTTCGCGATCCGGCCCGGCCCGAAAACGAACGTTGGCGTTTCAACAAGCTGCAACTGAAGCAGTTGGTCTGGAATTTTGGCATAGGATATCCGTTCTGATGAATCCTGTTCAACTTTTTAATGCACTGCTGCACGCCTTCGGCTTCGAGCCTACAGCCGGCCAGCGAAAAGTGATGCAGCATTTAGCGGCCTTCTTGCTTTCGGACAAGCCCCACCCGGTTTACCTGATGAAAGGCTACGCCGGAACGGGCAAAACCAGCATCGTGGCGGCTTTGGTAAAAGCGCTTCCGCTCATTTCCATGAAATTTGTGCTGCTGGCGCCTACCGGCAGGGCGGCTAAAGTGCTTACCGCCTATAGCGGATTTGCAGCCCACACCATCCACCGCAAAATTTATTTCCACAGCCGCACGCCCGACGGCCGCCGCAAGATGATTCTGGCTCAAAACAGGCACAGCCATTGCCTTTTTATTGTGGACGAGGCCTCGATGATTGCCGACAGCGCCACAGAAAACGGCCGCAGCCTGCTCGACGACCTCATGCACTACATCGGCGCCGGCCACAACTGCCGCCTGCTGCTCATTGGCGACAACGCCCAGCTACCCCCTGTGGGATTCGACGACAGTCCGGCCCTCGACCTGCAGGGACTCAGGCGCGCCTATCCCATCACAGCGGCCTCTTTAGAGCTTAGCGAGGTGATGCGCCAGGCGCTCGACTCGGGCATACTCTACAACGCCACCCTGCTGCGCAACCGCCTGGCCGAAGAAAACGCAATGCTGCCGCTGCTTTCGCTTGGCGCATTTACCGACATCAGCCGCCTCGACGCCGACAGCCTCGAAGACCCGCTGAATATGGCCTTTGGCAGCCGCGACTTCAGCAAGGCGGTGGTCATCTGCCGAAGCAACCGCCGCGCCAACCTATACAACCAGGCCATCAGACAACGCATATTGGGAAAGGATGCCGAAATAGAAAGCGGCGACCTCATTATGGTGGTCAAAAACAACTACTTCTGGCTCGACGAAGGGCAGGGGGGAGGCTTCATAGCCAATGGCGACATAGCCGAGCTGATGCGCATCAGCCGCTTCGAAGACCTCTATGGCTTTCGCTTTGCCGATGTGGAGATGAGGCTGATAGAATACCCCGAAATGCCCACCCTGACGGTAAAAATCATCACCGACACCCTTGGATCCGACAGCGCCGCAATGAGCCCGGCCGACGAGCAAAAGCTGCGCGCTGCCGTTGAAGAAGACTATGCCGGCGAAAACAAAACGACGCGGCGAAAACTCCTCAACGAAAACCCCTACTACAACGCCCTGCAAGTGAAATACGCCTACGCCCTCACCTGCCACAAAACTCAGGGCGGACAATGGCCGCAGGTGTTTCTCGACCCGGGATACTACCGCAACGAGCCTGCCGACAAAAACGAGCTGCGCTGGCTCTATACCGCCATCACACGAGCCACCCAAAACCTCTACCTCATCAACTTCAAGGACGAGTTTTTTGCCGAAGAAAGCTAAGCCACACACGACCGGCAGTGGCCAGCGCGCGGCTGGCGCGCGG
>CAYYDS010000106.1:0-882 GCA_964470665.1 uncultured Lentimicrobiaceae bacterium | reverse complement strand
CGTTGGGGCACGCGTCTGGAGACGCGCGCCAGCCGCGTGCCATTGCCGCGCGCCAGCGCGCCAGCAACAAAAACAAAACAAATCATTAACAATATTCTAAAGTCATTAACAAAAACTTCACATTTAATAATTATTGTATATATTTGCGCACAAACGCATTAGGGAATAATAAATTTAGAAAATTTTAAAAAATTTACACAATACCAACGAAATTTACCACAAAAAACCGATTTTATGACACAAAATGTACACAAAAACCCAAAACGGGATAAAACAAAAAAAACCACCCGCCTCCTGCAAAACCTCCTGCTTTTGGCTGCGCTGCTTTTGGGTAGCGGAAATGTGTGGGGGCAAGGAGTTCTTACAAATCCTATTTTTTCAGAGGATTTTGGTTCACTAGCAAATGAAACTGCTATTACAACATCAAATACATCATTTAGCTATGTTAGAGTTGGAATATCGACTTCTGGAAGCACATTTGATAATAAAATCATCGCTTCAAATCCCGGTTCATTTACCGCTAGCTCATGCTTAATTAGTGCAAAGGGAGGTTCTATTTCTACTGTTGACAAAACAGGACTAACCTCTTTCTCAAGTGGAACGCTTAAATTTAAATTTAAAACACCTTCTACTTTAGGTGGTGTAATGGTTAGTGCTGTTGGTAATGGGGCTTCTTTTGGAAGTGCCAATGGATTCAATGGGGCTCAATTATCTGCAGGTTTTCAAGTGAACAGCGCAAACTTACAAGTTCGAGCTAATGGGAATTGGACAACAGTTCAAACAGTAGCAGCAAGTACATCATACGAAATTTGTATCGTATTTAATAATACAGCAAGCACTTTAAACTATGGCGATTCAAAACCACTTCCTTCAAATAAATGT
>CAYYDS010000105.1:0-9562 GCA_964470665.1 uncultured Lentimicrobiaceae bacterium | reverse complement strand
AAATTACTATTTTAGCCGCCTTAAACTGAACGGAACTTATAAATTGATTAGATTGATAATCAGATATTTATCTATTCTGTTGCTGCTATTCGTATGCAATGGGCTTGCCTATTCGCAACAGGCCCCCATTTTTACGCACCATATGCAAACTCACGCTTTTACAAATGCGGGCTATGCGGGAATGAGCGGAGGGATGTGTGTAAACGGCATTGTAAGGCAGCAATGGGCAGGATTTAAAGATATGGACGGCAATAAAGTAGCGCCCGAAACTTTTCTGATTACCGGCGATATGCCATTAAAATTTTTGCATGGAGGCGTTGGCTTAGCTATTGTTCAGGACAAGCTTGGGTTTGAAAAAAACGTAGGCGTGCAATTGGGTTATTCTTTCCACACCGAAATTGGCGCAGCCAATTTAGGCATTGGCACGGCGCTTAACTTTCTGAACCGCACGGTTGATTTCTCCAAATTTAAACCACATCAAACGGGCGACCCTCTTATTCCAAACACCGAGCTATCCGACATGCTTTTCGACCTTAACCTTGGTGTATTTCTCGAAGTTCCGGACAGCTATTTTGTTGGTTTTTCGGTTACCAGCCTGCTCGAATCCAAAGGCAAGGCCCTTACCGAAAGTTCCAGCGCAAGCTTTGTTGGCGACCGCACGCTATACCTCACCGGAGGCTACCATTACATTCCGGAATTGAACCCGGCATTCGAATTTCAACCTTCGATAAGCGTGATGAGCAACATATCTACACTACAAATGAACCTCACCGGCACGGTGATATACAATAAAAAGTTCTGGGCGGGCGTTAATTATCGGCCGCAAGAGTCAATTGGCCTGATGGTAGGCCTAAGCGTGCTTGATTTGCGAATAGGCTACGCTTACGATGTGAACACTTTTGGGCTGGGAGTACCCGGCTCGCACGAAGTAAGTTTAGGCTATTGTTTTAAAATTAATACTGAAAAGAACATCCGTACATACAGAAACACCAGGTATCTGTAAGAAAAGGCGGTAACAAAACAAAAGAAAAAGATGGTATTGAAACCGAAACAATCGAAATCGAATCCAAAACAGTTGAAAACATATTCATTTTACACCATGAAGCAACTTCTGTCATTCACCGCCGGCCTTATGCTGCTGGCCGGATGCGGCAACTCCAACACGGGCGAACTCGTTGGGGTGCGGCAGAAATCAAAGCCTTTTTACCAGCCCGACCCATACGGCATGGTGTTTATTCCTCAAGGCAGTTTTACCATGGGTGCAGGAGGCGAAGATATTGTTTATGGCCAACTCAACCAGCCCAAAGCCATTTCGGTGTCGGCCTTTTTTATGGACGAAACCGAAATCACCAACAACGAATACCGCGAGTTTGTATATTACGTTAGAGATTCCATTGCACGGATGCTGCTCGGCGAAGTCAACCCGGATTTTTTGATCAGTAAAAACGAAAAAACCGGCGAAGAATACGACCCGCCGCATCTGAACTGGAAACTAAAAATTGACTGGAACAGCAAAGACCAGCAGGCTCGCGATGCCTTAGAAAACATGTTTCTGCCCGATTTGGAACGCTATTTCCGTCGCAAGGAAATTGACACACGCAAACTCAACTATGCCTACTACTGGGTTGACCTTCAGGCTGCTGCAAAAAAAGAGTTTGACGAAAACAAACAATACGACTATCGCAACGCCGGATTGGCAAACCGCCCGCAAGGCCTTACCAACCGCTCGGTTTATGTAAAACGCGAAATGATTAATGTATATCCCGACACTTTGGCCTGGATTCACGATTACGCTTATTCGTTCAACGATCCGCTTACCGAAAAATATTTCTGGCATCCGGCTTACGACCACTATCCGGTTGTAGGCGTCAACTGGAGCCAGGCACGGGCATTCTGCGTTTGGCGCACCGAAAAACTCAACAGCTACCTTCTGTCGAAAAAAGGCGAAGTAGCCTTAGCCGAATTCCGCTTGCCCACCGAAGCCGAATGGGAATGGGCGGCAAGTGGCGGAAATCCGCTTAATCCCTACCCCTGGGGCGGCAACGATCAAGGTTGTTTCTTAGCCAACTTTAAACCCTTAAGAGGCGATTATATTGCCGATGGCGGTTTGCGTACGGTAATTGTAGCCCACTATCCGCCAAACGACTTTGGATTGTACGACATGGCCGGCAACGTGGCAGAATGGACCAACAGCGCCTTTGACCCGGCCAGCTATAACCTCACCTGGGATATGAACCCCAACTATACCTACAACGCCAACGAAACCGACCCACCTGTGATGAAACGCAAAGTAATCAGAGGCGGATCGTGGAAAGATATTGCATACTACCTGCAAACCACCTCAAGGGCCTATGAATACCAAGACACAGCCAAAAGCTACATCGGATTCCGCACCATACAACCATACCTCGGACGCAACAAAGGCGACAACCCATTAAAAGCCTCCAGAGTTTACAGATAAGCAAATAAATGACATTTTCAATCTTTCATCCATAAATCAATATGAATTTCAACCAGTTTGTCAGAAGCAAGAAGTATAAAAACTTCATGTCGAAAGTATATGGTATCGGCGCAGCCGTTGTAATTATCGGTGCGCTATTCAAAATCAACCACTACAACTACGCCAACGAGATGCTCATTATCGGCCTTGGAACCGAAGCCTTGATTTTCCTTTTCTCGGCCTTCGAGCCCCCCCATGTTGAGCCCGATTGGAGTCTGGTTTACCCCCAACTTGCCGGGATGTATGGCGACAATCTGGTAGAACATGAACTTTCGTCGAAAAAAACCGCCACTCAGCAACTCGACCAAATGTTTAAGGAGGCCAATATAGAGAAAGAAACGCTCGAACGATTGGGGCAAGGATTGAAAAAACTGAGTGAAAACACGGTTCAAATGGGGCAAATTAGCAATGCCGTTGTAGCTACCAACGAATATGTTGACAGCATGCGCAGCGCCACCAAAACGGCCACCGAACTATCCGGATCCTACAAAAAAGCATCGGAAGTGCTAAGCAAAGACGCAACAGCTTCGGTAGATTATATCACCAATATAAAATCGGCTTCCGAAAATGCTGCCAAGCTCAGCACAGCATACCATCAGGCTGCCGGCATCCTTCAAAACGAAGTACGGTCAACCGAAGAGTTTGCCAATACGGTAAAAACCGCCTCGACCTCGGCCAGGCAATTAGCCGATGCATACAACAAATCGGCAGCAATGATCAAAACATCCGTTGAAGCACTCGATTTTGGATCGGTTGAAAGTGAAACGTACAACAAACAGTTGCATCAAATAACCAAAAACATGAGCGCCATCAACAGCATGTACGAGCTGCAGCTGCAAGGCACAGGCAAGGCCGCCGAAACTGCCGACAAACTCTATAAAACCATGACCGAGTATTTGGAAAAAATGAACCAAACGGCAGCCAATACCGGCCAGCTTAACCAACAACTTGCCGAACTAAACACAAAAATAAGTGCAATGAATAAAGTTTACGGCAATATGCTCACGGCAATGAACGTGAAACCGTAAACCGTTTTATTTTAACCCGTCAAAGACAACCCATAGCGCATGGCAGGATATAAAGAAACCCCCAGGCAAAAAATGATCGGTATGCTCTATCTGGTGCTTACTGCTCTGCTGGCACTCAATGTGTCAAAAGACATTCTCGATGCCTTTCTGGTGGTCAACGAAGGAATGACAAGCACAAACGAGCGCTTTTCGAGCAAAGTAGATGGCGTTTACAGCCGTTTTGAAAACCAATACAATATGAACCCCGGCAAAGTGGGCGAGTATTGGGAAAAAGCACAGGAAGTGAGAAAAGCCAGCCAAAACCTGATTAGCTATATCGAAAACATCGAACTCGAAGTAATTGCACAATCCGAGAAAAAAAGCAAAGAAGAAGTTAAATCATTGTACTACAATCGCATAGAGTTGCCCGATCCGTTAAATCCCGGAAGCATGATGGATAAAGATGTGCTCGACCTGGCTAAGGTACCTACTCGCGACAAATACGATGAGGCTACCAACTACATGATCGGGCAAAACAAAAACGGTAAAGCATACGAGTTGGCCGGCAAAATAGAAGATTACCGGCAGTTTATACTTAGCATCGTCGGTCAGCAACATGCCGATAAAATTGGCCTGAACACCAAAGAAGAATACAAAAGCGCGTCAGATACCAGCAAAGACTGGATGTATTACAATTTTTACCACACCATCTTAGCCGCTAACGTAACTATTCTGAACAAGATCATCTCCGAGGTACAAAGCGCCGAATTTGATGCCATCAACCGTTTGTATGAAAACATTTCGGAAAAAGACTTCAAATTCGACAATATTTCGGCTAAAGTAATTCCAAACTCCACCTATATTCTGGCAGGTCAAAACTATGAAGCACAGGTGCTGGTAGCAGCCTTCGACAGCAAAACCCAGTCGGAAGTAAAAATCGTACGCGGCGCTTCAACTGTGAACGACGCCAACATAGGCAGCGCCCAGGTTATTAAAAGCCAAAACGGCGTTGTTAAGCTACAATTTCCGGGACAAAATATTGGCCCACAGCGTTATGCCGGCATTATTGAAATGAACGACCCCGTAACTCAGGAAATTATCCGTTATCCCTTTTCGGCCGAATACATCGTAGCGCCGCCCTCACTCACCGTGGCTCCGCTCAAGATGAACATCCTATACTCAGGCCTAAAAAACCCCATCTCGATCAGCTCGCCGGGTATCCCCAACGAACAAATCGTCCCCTCAATCACTAAAGGCAGGATCACGCGCGCTCCAAATGGCAACTGGGAAGTTGAAGTTCCGAGCAACGAACGCACTACCACCATCAGCGCTGTAGCCAATGTGGAAGGGAAAAGCCTCTCTCTGGGAAGTTTCGAATTTAGAATAAAACGTGTGCCCGACCCAATAGCCAAAATTGCCGATATAACTGACGGCCAGTTGGATAAAAACCGTTTGTTGGCAGCCAGGGCAATCATTCCGGAAATGATTGACTTCGATTTCGAAGGCTTTCATTTTGAAATTGTTTCGTACGAACTCTCAACCTATCGCGGCACCGAGCTGCAGCGTACGGGTACCATTCGCGGCAATGTATTTAACGATGCCGTAACCAATCTGATCAAAAACGCAAGCCGTGGCCAACGCCTCTATTTCGAGCGCATTCAGGCCAAAGGACCTGATGGCACCATGCGCACATTAAACCCGATCAACCTCGAAATCATTTAACTCCATATAGCACAAAGCACTATGAAAAGAATCATCCAAAGCCTGCTGGCTCTCCTCTTTGCCTTATGGTGCATCCCCGGCCTTCAGGCTCAAATTACCGACGAAAAGCCTTTAGACGGCCTGTTTGTTGATAACGGCATGATTGACAAAGACCCCATCCCACTGCCCTCAATCAGGGTGGCCGATGTGAGTTGGCAAAAAAGGGTGTGGCGCGAAATTGACTTCCGGCAAAAACTCAATCAGCCTTTTTATTATCCCATCGAATCGCACAACAATTGGCGCAGCTTTATCAATGTAGTGATGGACGGCCTGAAAGAACGAAAATTCAGAGCCTACGACATCAGCAATACCGATGAGCTATTGGTTCCCATTACCTACAACGAAATCATTGCCAAGCAAACCGACACCAGTTTTGTGCGCGAAAGAAGACCCTATCCGCCTTACGAAGAATACGACACCATGATTGTTCGTCAGTTCGACCCCTCCAAAGTTATGCGCTTGCGCCTAAAGGAAGACTGGTATTTCGACAAACAACGCTCGCAACTGATGGTGCGCATCATCGCATTTTGCCCGGTAATGATTGTTGAAAAAGACGGAAAAGAATTTACCCAACCCCTTTTCTGGATTTCCTATGATCAGTCGCGCAAAGTGATGGCCAAAGCGCAGGTTTTTAACCGTCATAATGCCGCCGAAAGACGAACCTACGATGAAATCTTCCTCAAACGCATGTTTGACAGCTACATCTATAAAGAAGAAAACGTGTACGACAGGCGTATCAACCAATATGCTACCGGACTTGACGCCTTGTTAGAATCCGAACGCGTGAAGATGGACATCTTCAACTTTGAACACGATCTTTGGGAATATTAAAAAACCACAAACCAAAGAAAAAATAATGCAAAAGGCTGTCTAAAATTCGGGCAGCCTTTTGTCATTAAAAAAAGCAGCGTATCTTAGCGGCTCAAGCCTTTGCATCAAATATAAAGCCTAAAGAATAGCCGGAATGATTAACCTTTTGGACAATAAAATAGAGTTTCTGAAGGGTGTTGGGCCAAAAAAAGCACAGGTTCTTTTCAAAGAACTGAAAGTAACCAGCTTTGGCGATCTGCTGTATTATTTCCCATTTCGCTATGTGGATAAAAGCAAAATTCACAAAACCAACGAGATAACCGACGATACGGTTTACTACCAACTTGTTGGCACGGTTAGCCACATCAAGGCCTACGGATCGCCGCGCACCACACGCATCACAGCGCTGTTGAACGACGAAAGCGGAAGCATAGAACTCGTATGGTTTAAAGGGCTAAGTTGGGTAAAAACGTATTTTCAGCCCGGGCAACGTTATGTGGTTTTTGGCAAAGCAAGCATTTTCAACAATAAATTCAACTTTGTACACCCCGACATCGAGCTGTACAATCCCGCCGACTTCACCCTTGGCGAAAGCCTTCAGGGAGTGTATAACACCAGCGAAACGATGAAAAGCAGCGGCTTGGGAAGCAAGCAAATAGCCCGGCTCATCAAAAACATCCTTTTTCAGATAAAAGGCAGCATTGGCGAAGTGATTCCGCCCGAAATACTGCAAAAACACCAGCTGCAGCCACGCGAACAAGCCTTGTTCAACATCCATCTTCCGCCCGACCACAAAAGCCTGAGCCAAGCCGTCAGGCGCATTAAATTTGAAGAATATTTTTTCTTTCAGCTGCAGCTCATGCAACGCAAAATGCAGCGCAACGAGCAGGTGCGCGGACTTTTGTTTTCAAAAGTGGGGCGGCTTTTCAACGACTTTTATTCGAAACACCTACCCTTTTCGCTTACAAATGCCCAAAAACGAGTAATTCGCGAAATGCGCAGCGATTTAGGATCGGGAAAGCAAATGAACCGCCTGCTTCAGGGCGATGTAGGCAGCGGCAAAACAATCGTTGCCCTCATGCTAATGCTTTTAGCTCTCGACAACGGCTATCAGGCCGCCCTGATGGCGCCTACCGAAATCTTAGCCAACCAACATTTCGAAACGCTGAAAACCTTGCTCAAACCACTGCCGGTTTCGATAGAACTCCTCACAGGTTCGACCCGGGTGGCGCATCGCCGCAACATTCATCAAAACTTAAAAGACGGAAGCCTCCAAATCCTTGTTGGAACACATGCCCTCATCGAAGATAATGTGGTTTTTCATGCTCTTGGCCTGGTTATAATTGACGAGCAGCACCGTTTTGGAGTAGAACAACGGGCGCGTATGTACGAAAAAAGCCTGAGCCCTCCCCATATTTTGGTGATGACGGCTACACCTATCCCACGCACGCTGGCAATGACGCAATATGGCGATTTGGAATATTCACAAATTGACGAAATGCCGCCCGGGCGAAAAGTAGTGGAAACCGTGCACTTTTACCACGAAAAACGCTATGCCCTTATTGGTTTCATGAAAAAACAAATTGAGCTGGGCAGGCAAATCTATATGGTTTATCCGCTAATTAAAGAATCGGAAAAATTAGACCTCATTAATTTAGAAGAAGGCTATCAAGCCCTACTGCGCGACTTTCCCGAGCCGCAATACCACATTAGTATGGTACACGGACAGATGAAGGCCGAAGACAAAGATTGGGAAATGCAGCGTTTTGTTAACGGATTGTCGCAAATTATGGTGGCAACCACCGTTATCGAAGTTGGAGTTAATGTGCCGAATGCCAGTGTTATGGTGATTGAACACGCCGATCGTTTTGGCCTGTCGCAATTGCATCAGCTTCGCGGAAGAGTGGGCAGAGGTGCAGAGCAGTCATACTGCATACTGCTCACCGACTACAAACTGAGCGCCGATGCGCGAAAGCGAATGAAAACGATGGTAGAAACCAACGACGGTTTCCGCATTGCACAGGTAGATCTCGAGCTGCGCGGACCAGGCGATACGCAAGGCACTCGCCAATCGGGAGCCATAGAATTTAAGCTGGGCAATCTGGCTACCGACGAAAGGCTCATCAAACAGGTGAGCAACGATGTGGCCGAGCTGCTTGCCAAAGACCCAAAACTGCAACTTACCCAACACAAACGCACCTTAGATCATTTCGAAAACTTGTTTAAAAAACAATTTGACTGGGGTACAATCGGATAAACAGCATCACAACTTAAGGGTAATACATCAAACAATCCGTCATTTTTTTTATTTTCGCCCTCATCAATCTTAATTCGCAACAAAATGAGATCCTTTTTTATCCTGTTTCTATTTGCAAATTTCTTTGGCATAAGTTTAGCGCAAACCAACAACAACCCCTATCATTTGCAATTAGTAGATACACCGGAGGCTTTGCAAACCATTGTTTTAGCCGATTCGTCGCATGCATTGGTTGATCTTGCACAATTTATTCCGGGCATAAGCCTCGATATACGCTATGCCGGCAATCACAATTTCACCCGCACAACCATTTACACCCAAGCCCGTGCTTTTATAAGGAAGCCCGTGGCCGCAGCCCTTCGTAATGTGCAACAATCGCTCGACAGCATTGGCCTCGCCCTGAAAATTTACGATGCATACAGGCCTTATCAAGCTTCGCTAAAATTTTATGAAGTAGTTCCCGACACCCTTTTTGTAGCGGCTCCGTGGCAAGGATCGCGCCACAACAGGGGCGCAGCCGTTGACCTGAGCCTGATAGATAAAAAAACAGGCCTCGAGCTGCAAATGCCCACAAAATTTGATGATTTTACGCCGGCTGCCGCGCCCGACTACAACAACATCACCGACGAAGCTCGGGCAAACCGCAGCTTATTAATCCATATTATGAGCAAAAATGGATTCAGCGTTTATCCAAGCGAATGGTGGCATTACGATTTTGTGGGTTGGGAAAAATTTGACCTGCTCGATCTTTCGTTCGAACAGCTAGACCAACTCATTATGCCCAAGAAATAAGCTTTTTTTGCAACTCCTTGATATGAACACAAGGCTGCCCCCCTTGAGGCAAAACCGAATTAGATGGCCGCTATGGTTCGTTTGCCCCTTTTTGTTAATTTCGCGGCCTGATTGACTAAAGGTGTTTTTTTTTAAATGATCGTGCAAAAGGATGCTATCGCTCGATTCTGCCTATGCAAAGAAAAAAACCTGAAAAGTCGGACAGCAATCGTTTTGAACAATATATCAGTAGATTAAGAATGGAATATAATTTCACGGAAGTAGAAAAAAAGTGGCAGCACTATTGGCGTCAAAACCAGGTTTATAAGGTTGAGATTGACCACAGCAAACCCAAGTATTACGTTCTCGATATGTTTCCTTATCCATCGGGCGCAGGCTTGCATGTGGGGCATCCGTTAGGATACATTGCCTCGGATATTTTTTCGCGCTACAAAC
>CAYYDS010000104.1:0-9598 GCA_964470665.1 uncultured Lentimicrobiaceae bacterium | reverse complement strand
CATAAAGCCCCAGGGGTAATTTTCCACCAATCTGGTTTCGCTCTGAACGGTCATCAGATACGAACGCATGATGGTTCTGCGCGACGAGAAAATGCCTATTCCGTTTTCGACATTTGAAAACTGCGGAACTTCCTGAATGATCGAATTGCTGGGTGCATTCACTTCGATATAGGTGCTTAGGTCGTCGCCTCCGGCCGAGATATACACATCAACTTTGCCGGTAAATCGTTTCACATTGGGGGCCTCCACATCAATAACTGCGGCAAGCCGGGTAAAAAATTCATCGCCCTGATAGGATAGGTCAAGGATTTCGGTGCCATTAAGGGTTTTGCTGCTCACCGTGCCCAACCTCCACTGCATTGTTTTATGAAGCGTATCAGCCGATCCGGGCCACAGCTCCATGAAGTTAAACACCATGATGGCTTCGTGACGGCGTGCATTGGCAGCAGCTTTCCAACTGATAATACCCGGAACAGTGGAGGCAAAATTTAGCCGATTGGCGGGCGCCGTAATGGCAAAATCGTTTACAACCTTTGTTGTGGCTTCCACAAGCTTATCGCCGCGCTCTATCCGAAGGGTATAAACAGCCTCAGGATCAATGGATTGAGTTGTATAATAAAGTTTTTGTTGCGGGAAGTAAAAAATGCTGTCGCCGGCCAATTTGTTTTGGATGCTAACGGTATCGAGGGCGATTTCGGGAAGCGGATTGCCATTTCTTTTTCCCACAAGTTTTGCGTTCAATTTTCCGGCATACTGGCTCGAATCGGGGTTTTGAGCAATAAGCAACGCATTGCCCGGCCCCAAAAAAGCCTTTGTAATTTTGATGTAATTGGTGTCAACGCCCGCATCGAGCAAACCGTAAACTACCGTAATGTCCTTATAGTCGGCATAATTATCAACGTCAGTACTACAAGAAGTTAGCTGCAACAAAACCAAAACAGCCAGAATAGAAGTTAAAAAACGCATGTCACTCTTTTTTTGAACCGGCAAAGATAATGAATGATGTATGAACTGTTGGTTTTATCAAGCGAAAAGCTTTATTGAACAAGCCAAAGGCTGCAAAAAGCAAATGATGTAAAAGTATTTGCTCAGGCTCGGCGTTTTTTTTTCGTGCTGTGCGATAAAGCCGTTTTTTTTACCACTGCCGTTTAAAAACCATTAACTTTGCCTTCTTAACCAAAAAAAATAGCTATGTACCTATCTGGCAATATTTCGAAAATCACCACTCATGTGTTGCAGGAAATGAAGCTGAAAGGCGAAAAAATTGCGATGCTCACCGCCTACGACTATTCAATGGCCAAGATTTTAGACGAATCGGGCATTGATGTTATTTTGGTGGGCGACAGCGCTTCAAATGTAATGGCGGGCCACAAAACCACCCTACCCATTACCCTCAACGAAATGATCTATCATGCCTCGTCGGTAATGCGTGCCGTTACGCGCAGCCTTGTTGTGGTGGATATGCCTTTCGGTACCTATCAGGGCAATTCGAAAGAGGCGTTGCAGTCGGCCATCCGCATCATGAAAGAGTCGGGAGCCAATGCCGTGAAAATCGAAGGAGGCGAAGAAATTAAAGAATCGGTTGATCGAATTCTTTCGGCAGGTATCCCTATTTTAGCTCATTTAGGGCTTACTCCACAGAGTATCAATAAGTTTGGAACCTACGGAGTGCGCGCCAAAGACGAACGCGAGGCCGATAAGCTGCGCCGCGATGCCAAAATACTTGAAGAAGCCGGATGCTTTGGCATTGTGCTCGAAAAAATTCCTTCGAAGCTTGCTGCCGAGGTAACACAGTCGGTAAGGATACCCACAATAGGTATTGGCGCCGGAAATCAGGTTGACGGCCAGGTGCTTGTGTTGCACGATATGCTGGGAATCAACCAATCGTTTTCGCCACGCTTCCTCAGGCGTTACCACAACCTTTACAACGAAATCCACGATTCGGTTGTGCACTATATCGGCGATGTGAAATCGAGAAGTTTCCCATCGGAAAGCGAACAATATTAAAGCTCCTTGCATGATTCCGCTTGGCTCACGTATCCTTTTTGAAGATAATCATCTGCTGATTATCAACAAGTTGCCTTCGGAAATTGTACAAGGCGATAAAACCGGCGACCCCAGTTTGCTCGAAGCCGTTAAAGAATACATTGGCGAAAAATACCGTAAACCGGGCAATGTTTTTGCCGGTTTAATCCATCGCATTGACAGGCCCGTGAGCGGCGCTGTGGCCTATGCACGCACAAGCAAAGCCCTGAGCCGCATGACCAATATGCTGCGCGAACGCAATTTTGACAAACGTTATTTAGCCGTTGTGCGAAACAGGCCGCCACACGAAAAAGCCGAGCTAAAACACTTTTTGCTGAAAAACGAAGCGCAAAATAAATCCTATGTGGCAAAAGCCAATCAGCCCGGAGCCAAAGAAGCCCGTTTGACTTATACTTTGCTGGCACAATCCGAATCGTTCTATCTGCTCGAAATAAACCTTCACACCGGACGGCATCATCAGATACGCTGCCAGTTGGCAGCACTTAATTGCCCTGTTTTAGGCGACTTAAAATATGGCGACAAGCGTTCGATGCCCGACGCCTCCATTGCGTTGCATGCTGCATTGCTGGGTTTTAAACATCCCGTAGGAGGCCGGCAAATACTCATCAAAGCCCTGCCCGACTTCAACAGCCGGCATTGGGCAATCTTTAAAAGCGAAATCCTCAACTATTTCGTCCAAAGCTGACGTTGCAAGATGAAAAAATACTGCATCATTTTTGGCTTGCTTCTCCTGCCTTTTTTTCAGCTTCGAGCGCAGTATTTCCTAACCGGACAGGAGCCCGCTTCGGCAAAATGGATGCAGCTGATTAACAACGAATTTCGCATCATCTTCCCAAAAGGGCAAGAGGATCAAGCTCGGCAGTATGCCGCGTTTTTATCGGTCGTTAAGCCTGTTTTAAACGCTGATTTGGATGCTCCCGGCCGCTTCACCAACCTTGTTCTTCACCATCAATCTGTGGTATCCAATGCCAGCACGGCCTGGGCACCGCGCCGGCTCGACTTTTTTCATACCGTGCCACAAGACAGCTATTCGCAAAGCTGGCCCAAACAGCTTAGCATACACGAACTTAGGCATCTTGCGCAATTTAGCGCGATGGAAAAAGGTTTCGGTAAAGTTGCGCATTGGATAGGTGGCCAACAGCTAAATGCCGGAATTTTTGGCATATTTGTGCCGCTATGGTTTGCTGAGGGCGATGCCGTGCTGGCCGAAACACGCTGCTCTTTTTCGGGAAGAGGCCGCCAGGCGCTCTTTTTGGCCGGCTTACAAGCACAATTGCACGAACGCGGCCCTTTTGCCTACAACAAAGCCTATTTTGGTTCCTATAAAGACTATGTGCCCAATGTGTATGAGCTTGGTTATGCGATTGTTGCTTACGGAAACGCTCGGTTTGGCGATAAACTCTGGGCCAATGCCCTTGACTTTACGGCAAGAAAACCCTGGACATTGACTCCCTTTTCGTCGGGAATAAAAGCAATCAGTGGTTTTTCAAAAAAGCAATTGTACAATGAATTTGTTCGAGATTTTAGCGAAAACTTTGATAATCAAATTGTTAAATACGATTCTGTATCTTCCCTTCTGATCAAACAAAAGGAAGATTATATGAGCTACCGTTCGCCAAAAGTGCTGGCCGACGGCAGTGTTGTTGCCATAAAGCGAAACCTTGGCGATATTCCGGCTTTGGTGCGAATTAGCCAAAACGGTGAACAATTGCTGCTGTATCCGGGCATATTGCTGCACGATTGGATTACGGCGCGCGACAGCCTCATGCTATGGGCCGAATTTGAAAACGACCTGCGCTGGTCGAACCGCAATTATAGCGTACTTAAAATGGCAAACCTTCGCAGCGGCCAAGTCAAACAAATAAGCTCGAAAACCAAACTCTTTGCACCCGCTCTTTCGCCGCAAAGCGACTGCCTGGCGGCAATAGAACAGCTCGATAACGGCAAAACCGCCATCGTTCTTCTCGAACTGCCAGATGGAATTGAGGTGTATCGTTTGGAAAGCGATAGCACGGTTTTTTTAACGCCCTGCTGGCACCCCAACGGAAAGCAGCTTCTTTTTGCCGAATTGGGCGAAAAAGGCAAAGCCATAGCACAAATCAATCTGCAAACAAAAGAGACTGAGCTAATTTCGCCTTTCACATTTACCAATTTTCAGCTTTCCGAAGCCACCGAAGAGGGGGTGTTGCTTTATGGCGACTGGTCGGGAAAGAGTTGCCTCTACCTTTTTCGATTTGATGACCGGCAACTTGTAAAGCTTTTCGAGCCCCGCTTTGCTGCTGCCGACCCTGCCTACAGCCATGCCGATCGCCGGCTCGTTTTTTCGGATTATTCGGCCACGGGCTTAAAACTAAAAAAAATTGATGCAAAGCAAAGATTAACTTCAGCAGCTTTCAACTTTGCTTCAAAAGCCAATTTTCCGCTGGCCGACACGCTTACGGCCCGGTCTGTTTTCAATATGGATACCGCCCGGTTTAAGCCCGATAGCTCGGCCATGCGTCCCTATCGCCGCCTGGCGCACCTTTTTGAGGTGCACAGCTGGGCGCCAATCTACATTGATGCCAACAACCAAGGTTTTGCACCCGGCTTAAGCTTATTTTCGCAAAATGCGCTCAGCACAATGCTTGCCGCTTTGGGTTTTCGTTGGGATGAGTCGGAGCAAACCGGACGCTATGAGGCTTCGCTAACCTACCTTGGCCTCTATCCCGAGTTGCGAATGAGTGCCGGGCATGGTTTGCGACGCGCAAAGGCAACGGTTGGCAGCACAACTTACGACCTAAAATGGAAAGAAAGCGATTGGGGTATTTCGGCAGGCATACCCTTCAACCTCAATCGTGGGCAATGGATCAGAGGCATCAGGCCGGAAACGGGTTTTAGCCAAAGTTTTAGAGAGATGGAGCCCGGAATGGCGCTCGAATTTCAGGAAAAATCTGTTAGTAGCCTGAAATATAGCTTGTTAATTTATAGTCAACGTCGCCTTGCTCATCGCGATATTTTTCCGAAATACGGCATCATCGCACAAATGGTTTATCGCCACAGGCTTTGCCAAATTGAAACATCAAGCCAGATTTTTGCAGGCGGTATTATTTATTTGCCGGGCTTTGCAAAGCATCACGGATTTCGCTTTTACCTTGCCACACAGCAAAACCGGAGTAAAAAAACAAGTTTTCAGAATTTGATTGCTTCGCCACGAGGCAATAGTTCACATTTGTTTGATGAACAGGTAGTTGCAAAAATAGATTATTTATTTCCGATCGCTTATCCCGATTGGAGCATTTCGAGCCTGAGTTATTTTAAGCGGCTGAGCGGGAGGTTTTTTTACGATCTGCAAAATGGCCAAAATGAAAATATCAACACATTTTTTTCCTCGGCCGGCGCTGAGCTGCATAGCGAATGGCACTTTTTCAACTTTCCGGCCCCATTTGATATCGGGCTGCGATTTATTTACATCAACCCTTTAAATAAGATGCCCCTCGAGTTTTTGTTTGGCATTAACTTTGACGCGCTGTATTGATTTTTGCCTATTTTTGCCAAAAGCCTTGAAGAATGAAAGTAAGACCAATAACCGAACAGAACGAAATTGAAGAGATTATCCGCAAAAGCGAATCGTGCACACTTTCGATGGTAGATGCCAACGGGATGCCTTACGCCGTTCCGATGAACTTTGGCTATGAAGATGGCATTGTTTTTTTGCATTCGGCACCCAAAGGAAAAAAAATTGAAATCCTGAAAAACAAAGCCGACGTATGCCTTTCGTTTAGCACCGACCACGAGCTTCGCTGGCAAAACAAAATGGTTGCTTGCAGCTATTCGATGAAGTACCGCTCGGTGCTGATATTTGGCCGCATAGAGTTTGTTGATGAGCTGGAGGAAAAAGAAAAGGCCTTAAACTGCATCATGAAACAATACACAGCTGCGGATTTTCGTTTTAGCATTCCGGCTATCCGCGAAGTATGCGTGATGCGACTCGAAGCCCACAAAACCGAAGGGAGAGCATACGGCCTTTAAGTTCAAACAACAAATCATATCGCTGAAAATGAAAACGATACAGCTTTATTTATTAGCTTTTTGCCTTTTGGCGACCGGTTGTTTTACCTCATGTGATATGCGGGCAAAATATACGGAAGAGGAGTTTCTCATTGAGGTTGACAGCATTCGATGCCCTGATACGGTGCAGCTTCAAAAACCATTTAAACTTATTTTTTTCGGTAGAATAGGCGAAAACGGCTGTTATCGCTTTTCGCGTTTTCATACTGTCAAAAGCGAAAACATGATTGACATACAAGCAATTGGACTTCGTAAAGTCGGCTCTAACCTTATTTGTCCCGAGAATTTGCCCCTACTCGATGGCACCGAGCTCGAACTGAAAGCCGACAGCTTAGGTTTGCTCAGCCTCAAAGTGATTAATCCGGGGGTGAATCGCTTCATCACAAAAAAAATAAACGTGGTGGAGTAAAATATAGCCTGATAGCGTGCCAAATGCGTGTTTCCTTACTATTGGGCATCAAAAAATTATTAAACAATGAATAGCGGGGGTTCTACAAAAAAGGACACCCCTGCGGGGCGAATAAAATGACCCGAAGGGACAACCCTTTGGTAAAAGAAATGACAAACAAAAACCAAAATGCCACAGGCATGGCCTTTTGGTTACAAAGCTCAGTAAGCCCTTTCGTTGCGCCCTTCGATGTAATTAATAAACGAGCGGTTGACCACTTTATTTCCGCCCGGAGTAGGATAGTTTCCGGTAAAATACCAGTCGCCACTATGATTGGGAGTGGCTGTGTGCAGATTTTCGATTGACTGATATACTACCGTAATCTTTGCTTTAATCCCGGCAGGTTTAATCATCTGGGCTATTTTTTCAGAAATTTGGTTTGCGGTAAAAGGTTTGTAAATCATTTTCACATGGTTTACAATTTCTTCCTTTGGCCTCTTTTCTTGCTCTTTGCATAGGCGGTAAACCTCGTTGATGATACTTTCCTGACGGCTATCCCTAAGCAGCGAAATGGCAGCCCTGAAGGCAATAAAGTCGCTCAATTTGGTCATATCAATGCCGTAGCAGTCGGGGTAGCGTATTTGTGGAGCCGACGAAGCAATTACGATATGCTTGGGTTCGAGGCGATCGAGAATACGTACAATGCTGTTTCTCAGCGTTGTGCCACGCACAATAGAATCGTCTAAAACAACCAGGTTATCAACTCCGGGCGTTACAACCCCATAGGTTACGTCGTAAATATGCGCCACCAAATCGTCGCGTTGGGTATCTTGGGTGATAAAAGTGCGCAGCTTCATGTCTTTCACGGCGATATCGTCCACACGAAGCCTCACCTCAAATATTTCGTCCAGTATTTCTTTTGTCAGTTGATCTTTCAGGGCTACGATTTGGTTTTTCTTCACTTCGTGGCTATGCCGGTTCAGCTCTTGCACCATGCCCCTGAAGGCCGACGAAGCCGTGTTGGGAATGTAGCTGAAAACGGTATCTTTCAGGTCGTAATCAATGGCTTGAAGCACCAGGGGTGTCAACAGTTTGCCGAGCTGTTTGCGTTCATGATAGATATCGGAGTCGGTGCCGCGCGAGAAATAGATCCGTTCGAAAGAGCAGCTTTTTTTCTCGGCCGGCTGTTTGTAAATCAGCTCCTGCCAGTTTCCATTCTTTTTGATGATGAGTGCATGACCCGGTTTCAGCTCGTTTATCTGAGCAGGTTTCAGGTTAAAAGCGGTAAGGATGGGCGGTCTTTCCGAAGCTGCAACAACCACTTCATCGTCGGCATAAAAATAAGCCGGCCTAATGCCATTGGGGTCGCGCATTACAAAGGCATCGCCATGGCCAAACATCCCGCCAATTACATAGCCGCCATCCCAATATTGCGCGGCCTCTTCGAGGATAGAGCGCACATCAAGCTCGTCGGCAATTTTGTGGGTAATTTCGCGCTTGCTATAACCCGAGCTTCTGTATTTGGCATAAATCCGCTCGTTTTCCTGATCCAGAAAATGGCCGATTTTTTCTAAAACCGTAACGGTATCAGAGGTTTCAACAGGATACTGCCCCAATTCTACCAATTTATTAAACAGCTCGTCCACATTGGTCATATTAAAGTTTCCGGCCAACACCAGATTGCGCGTTTTCCAGTTGTTGGCCCTCACAAAGGGGTGCAGGTTGTTGATGTTGTTTTGACCAAATGTGCCGTAACGCAGGTGGCCCATCATCAGTTCGCCGGTAAAATCCAGGTTTTCTTTCAACCACTGCACATCATTTAAGCGCGATGGCCATTTTTCCTTTACCGCGTTCAGGCTGTCGTACATCTGGTTGAAGATGTCGCGGATCGGAGTGCTTGAGTTCGAACGAATTCGGCTGATGTATTTTTGCCCGGGAGGCATATCAAACTTTATTCCGGCTATTCCGGCGCCGTCTTGCCCCCTGTTGTGCTGCTTCTGAACGAGCAGATGCAATTTGCTCAGCCCGTAAAACGATGTTCCGTATTTTCCGAGATAATATTCAAGGGGCTTTAGAAGGCGAATCATGGCAATGCCACATTCGTGTTTAATTTGATCGCTCATGGCTTTTCTGGTGTATCGAAACCGGTTATTTTTGCAAGCAATTAAGCAGCAAAAGTAAAAAAAACCCACGAAAACAATGAAGCCTTTTATCCGCGAAGCAACAATAGACGATCTGAACACCCTGGTTTTGTTTCAACAATTAATGGCAATGGAAACCGAATTGCTCAGGCTCGACGGCCCAACCTTAAACGCAGGCGTAAAAAGGATTTTCGATGAGCCTTCGAAAGGCGTTTATTATACCGCCCTTTGGGACAACGAAATGGTTGGCTCGCTGCTAACCACTTTTGAATGGAGCGACTGGCGAAACCAAAGCGTTTGGTGGATACAATCGGTTTATGTGAAGCCCGAATACCGCCGCCAAGGAGTTTTCAAGGCGATGTTTGAGCATGTTCACCGGCTAGCCATGCATGAGGCAGAAGTTGGCGGATTGCGTTTGTATGTTGACAAAAGCAATAAAGGCGCGCAGGAAACCTACAAGAAAATGGGAATGAATGGCGATCATTATCAACTTTTTGAGCTGATGAAAAACTTTTGAGGCTTCGGATTATAGCCGCCGGGCAAAGCCGGATATGTGCTTATTTTGTACTTTTGCCAACATATTATCCACTTTATGGAACTCAACAATTTAACGGCTATTTCGCCCGTTGACGGGCGATACCGCAACAAACTGCAACATTTGGCCGGCTATTTTTCCGAATATGCGTTGATTCGTTACCGCCTGAAGGTTGAGATCGAATATTTTATTGCGCTGTGCCAAATTCCCTTGCCACAGCTTAGCCACTTCGACCCCCAAAACTTCGATCGGCTGCGGGCGCTTTATACCCATTTTAGCCTCGACGACGCAACCCAAATCAAAGACATTGAGCAAGTTACCAACCACGACGTAAAAGCGGTTGAGTATTACATTAAAAAACGTTTTGATGATTTTGGGCTGAGCACATTCAAAGAGTTTGTTCATTTTGGCCTTACTTCGCAAGACATCAATAATGTGGCC
>CAYYDS010000103.1:0-9612 GCA_964470665.1 uncultured Lentimicrobiaceae bacterium | reverse complement strand
GCACTGAGCGATTTATATAAGGAGATGCAGCCCGCAACCCAAATTGAAAACCAAACTGACACCGCAAAATGCAACCCGGAAAGTTGCGATACCGGGCTTTAAAACCAACGAATTTTATTTCCCCCCTTTAGCGTTTAAATGACTTTTTACAAAATCCTTTTCCTCATCCACATTTTATCGGCCATAATGGGTTTGGGGCCCGGTTTTGTGATGATTTACATTGTTACCAAATCCAAAACCATGACCGAGCTACGCCATGCCTATTTTATCCGAAACAGGCTTCACAATTTTGTGATGGTTGGCGGCACGCTTTTAATAATTACCGGCCTCAGTATGGGTGCGCTCAACCCCTATCTTTTTCGTACTGGCTGGTATGTTGCAGCGCTAAGCATATACAGCATAGCCTTGGCTTTTGGTCCTATTTTATTGAGCCCCCGGTCGAAACCGATAAAAAAATTCCTCAAAGAATATGAAGGCGAAAACATACCTGAAGAATATGTTGTGATGGCCAAACGCCTCTTTTTTGTTGAACGGATTGAAAATATCCTGTTCATCATCGTCATTATTTTGATGGCCTTAAAACCTTTTTAAAAACGAATTACATCACCTTTAAACCCAATACAAATGAGCTTAGAATTTAATTTGAATGAAGAACTCGACGTTCGTTCGTGGAAACCCATTGACCGTCACACAAAATTGATTGCACTATTTAAAGATTTAGCCGTAGGCTCGGCTTTTATATTTATTAACGACCACGATCCCAAGCCTTTATATTATGAATTTCGCTCTATTTACGGCGATGTTGTAGGCTGGGAATACCTCAACCGCGGCGGAAGAGAATGGAAAGTAAAGGTAAGCCGCACCGGCGCGTTGCCTGCAAATGAACTGAAGGAAGTTTCGACCCTGCTCGATTTGCGCAAAGCAGCACCTGCCGACTGGCGTCAGATTGTTTTTCACCGCTATGGCATGATGGAAACCGGCTCGACCATGGAGTTGGTATCGGCCGAAAACCCGGAGGAGGTAAAAAATATTTTTGAAAGCAAATTTCCCGGAAGCCATTCTTGGGTAGTAAAGGAAAAAGAACCCGCACGTTATGTTGTGCGCATTACCAAAAATGCAAAAAGCGGCTTGGGCGATACCGGTTTTTCGGTTGTCAACGAGTTTGATGTCCGCCCCTACTCTCCAAGTCAGCGGCACGATATGTTTTATCAAGCATTTGCCGATATCAAACCGGGCGAAGCCTTTGAGTTTATCAACGATCACGATCCCAAACCTCTTTATTACCAAATGGAAGCCGAAAGTAAAGAGCCGTTTCGCTGGGAATATTTAGAAAAAGGGCCTGAGCTTTGGAAAGTTAGGGTGGTTAAAACAAAAAAAGAAGAAGGCCAATAGCAGAAATATTTGAATTTTTCTTAATCGTTAAAATTTGAAAAAAGCGATGAAAAGGGCAGCTCATAAGGCATTTAAGGCTTATCTTTGCTTGTTTTCGGACAATGTCCGCTTTTTTTCGAAACAATGATTTTTTTACTTTACAATACATTTTATGAACACATTTGAGACTTCCGAAATTTTTAGTTTTAAAGACAGTGTAAACTATGCCGAAGCAGGTGTAGTAAGCCGACAGGTCATGAAAAATGAAAAAGGCAATGTAACCCTGTTTGCTTTTTCGAAAGGCGAAGGGTTATCGGAGCACACCGCCCCTTTTGATGCGTTGGTGCAAATTGTTGATGGTACCGCTGCTATTGTTATTGGTGGCCAGCGCTTTACGCTTACTGATGGGCAAAGCATCATCATGCCGGCACATGTGCCTCACGCCGTGGAAGCCGTTGAAAAATTTAAGATGGTTTTAACCATGATCCGGGCTTGATTTTAGCCCTTGGAATTGCTATTTTTGCCAAAAGCAAATAATGGCAGGGGTTTCAGGTTTCGGTTTGGCGCTTAGTGGCGGGGGGGCAAGGGCAATAGTCCATGCCGGAATTCTCTCTGTTTTGGATGAGGCCGGGCTGAAACCTGAAATCATTTCGGGAGCAAGCATGGGAGCAATTATCGGGGCACTTTATGCCGATGGCGTAAACCCTGCTGATATGCTGAACGAAATGATAAAACCCGAACTTTCGAAACTGCCTTCTTGGATTGGCCATCGGGGAGGCATCGGATCGTTGGTGGTGCTGCGCGAACATCTTCATAAAATTTTGAAAGCCGTTAGTTTCGAAAACCTGAATATTCCGCTTATCATTTCGGTTACCAATTTGAACAAAGGCACCAACGAACTCATTTCGAAAGGCAAACTTATTGACTGGATCGTAGCATCGGCATCAATACCCATTGTTTTTCAGCCTGTTACAATTAATGATAACTATTATGTAGATGGCGGTTTGACCAATAACCTCCCGATTAAATGCTTGCGAAAACCCGGCCGAAAAATTATTGCCATCGAATCGAACCACCTCAATGCGATAGATATGCCTTACAACTCAATTAAATTGGTGCTCGAAAGGTCGCTTTTTATTTCTGTGCATAATACTGTGCTTGGCCAGTTGAGGTATTGCGATCTGAAAATCAACACACCTACTGTTGAACATTTTGGTTTGTTTGATTTTGCCCATGCCAGCGAAATCTACCGCGCCGGCGAGGCTATCGGACGCGAAAAATTGCCCGAAATCATTCGCCTGCTTGAAGAATGAAGGTTTTAGGCTAAAGTTTTTAAGAAAAAATGTAATTTTACCAATGTTTTATTTGATCAGTAGTAATAAAAATTTATCTTAAATCAGTGATGAGCATCACTCCCGACCATTTTCTTCTCGTTTTATCTATATTAATGTTAATCAGCCTTTTGGCCGGCCGTACTTCGTATAAGTTTGGCGTTCCGGTGCTGCTGCTTTTTATAGCAATAGGCATGCTTGCCGGCTCCGAAGGCATTGGAAATATTTACTTCGACAGCCCTTTTGTTACCCAATTTATCGGCGTAATAGCCCTAAATTTTATTTTATTTTCGGGTGGTTTGGATACGGAATGGACTTCGGTGAAGCCAATTTTCAAGCGCGGAATGACCCTTAGCACTTTAGGGGTTATCATCACCGCCTTTACGCTCGGACTTTTTGTTTGGTGGCTTACGGATATGACCATTTACGAAAGCCTTTTGCTGGGCTCTATCGTATCGTCAACCGATGCCGCCGCGGTGTTTTCGATCCTTCGCTCCAAAAAGATTTCGTTAAAATACAATTTGAGGCCTACACTTGAGCTCGAAAGCGGGAGCAACGACCCCATGGCCTATGTGCTGATGATCTCGTTTTTAGGCTTGGTTGTCAACCAGGATAAAGGATTTTTAAGTATTATCCCCCTGTTTATCAGCCAGATGCTTATTGGCGGCTTGGCAGGTTATTTTTTCGGAAAAATTAGCAAATGGTTAGTAAACACCATCAAATTGGGTTACGAAGGTTTATATCCTGTTTTGGTTATTACCATGATGCTGCTTAGCTTTTCGATTACTCAGCTTATCAAAGGAAACGGTTTTTTGGCCGTTTACCTTACTGCTTTGTATTTTGGAAATCAGAGGTTTATCCATAAAAAGACCATCTTAAAGGTATTTGACGGATTGGCCTGGTTGATGCAGATCGTGTTATTTCTGACCTTAGGCTTGCTGGTTTTCCCTTCGCAAATACCGCCCGTTATAGGAACCGGAATTCTTATTTCGCTCTTTCTTATCCTTTTTTATCTCGTGGGTTGGCCTGCGCGGCGCCGTTCCGATTGTATTTGCAACTTACCCTTTGCTGGCCGGCATACGTCATTCCGATTTCATCTTCAACATTGTATTTTTCATTTCGGTAAGCTCGGTGCTGATACAAGGAACTACCCTACCCACTTTGGCTAAGTGGTTGCGTCTGGATAACAAAGAGGAAGAATTTACAGCTTCGCCTTTAGACGAATTTCTTGAAGAGCCTACCAATGCTCTGCTCGAAGAAGTTGTGATTAAGCCGCATCATGGGGTTGCAGGGAAAAAGATTGTGGACCTCAAATTTCCGCATAATGCGTTGATTGCCATTATCAAACGGCAAGATCAATACCTTACGCCCAATGGCACAACCAAGCTCGAACTCGATGATAAGCTCTTTATCCTTTCGGGCAGCAAAGAAGGTATTCGCGATGTGATGAGCTGTTTCAATGATCAGGCCGAGGCATGTGGCCGGGCCATTGAATCCGAATCAGGCCAATAGGTCTTTATCTGCCTTCTTCATCACGCTTTCGGTTTGTGCTTTCATAAAAGCATCCATTTTAGCGCGAAGGCTTTCGTCGGAAGCCGCAATGATGCGCACTGCCAGCAAAGCAGCATTAGCAGCGCCATTGATGGCTACCGTTGCTACCGGTATGCCCTTGGGCATTTGAACGATCGAAAGCAACGAATCAATGCCGTCAATGGAGTTCGACGATTTGATGGGTACCCCAATTACAGGCAGGGACGTAAGGCTGGCCACCATGCCGGGCAAATGTGCAGCTCCGCCGGCTCCGGCAATAATGACCCGAATGCCGCGCCGGGCAGCTTCTTTAGCAAAGTTAAGCATGTATTCGGGGGTGCGGTGGGCCGATACCACCTTCACTTCAAACGGAATGGCAAATTCCTGAAGCTTTTCGGCTGCATCGCGCATAACGGGAAGATCGGAATCCGATCCCATGATGATGCTTACTGCGGGTTTCATAGGGTTTATTTTTTTGTGAGTTAAGCTTCAACTTTCAATGTTTTTAATACTTCTGCCGCTTTTTGCAGGGCTTCTTCGGCTGTTTCGGCCAAAACGGTGGCATGACCCATTTTTCGGAAAGGGCGCGTTTGTTTTTTTCCGTAAATATGCAGTTTTACCCCCTTCATTCCCAGCACTTGGTTTAATCCTTTATAATGGGCCGGGCCGCTAAATCCATCGCTGCCCAGAATATTCACCATTACAGCCGGCGAATATAGCCTTGTGTCGCCCGGATGATAGCCAAAAATTGCACGCAAATGCTGCTCGTATTGCGAGGTTAGGGCGCTCTCGATGGTGTGATGGCCGCTGTTGTGTGGCCGTGGAGCCGATTCGTTGATGAGTAAACGCCCGTTTTTATCCACAAAAAACTCAACGGCCAGCAAGCCCACAATGCCAAACGCTTGAGCCGTGGCTTTTGCAATCTGCAAAGCTTCGTTGGCAAGGTTTTCCGAAATGCGGGCCGGCGAAAGCAAGGTTTCGACCAGGTTTGCCTGCGAATTGAAAACCATTTCAACCGGTGAATAACAGGCAAGCTCGCCATGGATATTGCGCGAAACAATAACGGCCAGTTCAAGGGCGTCTTCTACATAATCTTCGATGATGCTGGCCTCGGTAAATAACTTTTTCAGGTCGTGAGAAGTTTTGACAACCAATACGCCCTGGCCGTCGTAACCCGACAGGCGGGTTTTTTGAACAAAGGGTAAGCTAAGTTGCTTATGGTCAATGGCTTCCAAGATTTCCTTTTCGTTTTCATACAATGTAAAGGCCGCCGTAGGCAGTGCATGTTTGCGGTAGAAGATCTTTTGCAGCCCTTTATCGCGGATAATGCGTAGGCAGGATGACTGCGGATAAACAGGCAGGCCCGATTTTTCCAAATCTTCGACGGCTTCAATGTTAACTCCTTCAATTTCAACTGTAAGCAAATCTACATCTTTAGCAAAATTCATCACAGTGTCGTAATCGCGGAAGCTGCCCGTGCTAAATTGTGTGGCTACGCCCGAGGCAGAGGCCTGAGGATCGGGGTCGAGCACGCAAGTAGTTACGTCCCAGGCGCTTGCAGCTTGGCAAAGCATTTTACCAAGCTGTCCTCCTCCGAGGATACCTAACTTAAAATTGGAGCTGATATGTTGGCGCATAAACAAATTAAATGGCGAAGAAAAGGCAAAATTAGCTTTTCTTCGCCATGAGAACTCAAAATGTTGTAAAATAGAAACCGATTAAGGCTTATTTTATCCGAAAAGGATAAAATGAAGCCCTTTATTCTTTGTCGGTGCTAAGGGTAATTAGGCGTGCGTCAACCGAAGGGATAAGGTTGAGCTTGCGTTCAATCTCTTTCATGTGATCCAGATCACCTTGAAGCTCAAGGAAAATTAGCCCGGATTGCGTGCATTGATCCAAAATATCGTCGTGGATACCCAATCTGGTTTTCACAAAACAACCCCATCCGGTGAGGATTTTCTGCACTTTTTCAGCCGCTTCCTTGCGCGAGCCGACGAGAATAAGCATTACGTGACGTGTCATAAAAAAACTGTTGTTAAATTCTTAACAAAGATAGGTTATTTCTTGATCCCACTCCTTTTTTAAGGAAAATAAAGTGTAAATTAAATGAGTTAAAATTCAAAATACTATAGCATTTCAAAGGCCTTCGCCCGGTTTTAAGACGAGCCCTCTGTTTAGTTTTCCGTCAATGGCAATGGTGATTTCTTTGTCGAAATGCACGTGACGAATGTATTGATCTTCGTAAGCTGCTTCGCAGGAATCCAAATAGGCCACATCGTAAAACCCTTCGTGGATAAAAGGATTGATCGTAAAATAGCCTACTCCGAACGAGGTTAGGTTTTGAAAGAAATGGGTTCCCTGACTTGGGTCGATGCGGTAGTTTTCGAGGCCCGACTCAACGATGACGGCGGCGGCAGATATTTGCGGCCATTTCACCGGAATACCAAGCCAAGGGTCGCTCGATCCCCAGCGTCCGGGGCCAACCAACACATAATTTTTCGCGTCTTTCAGAAATTTGTCATTGAGTTCGCCAATTTTAACGGCAATTTCGCGCGTTCGAGCAGCGTCAAAGGCTTTGGGTTTCACATATACGATGTCGTGAATGTAATTGGTTACCCCATTGCCCAGCGCATTTTCGGCTTTTAACAACAATTTGTCTTTGGAGTATTGTTCGAGGTCGGGCACAACGGCATCGGTGATGCTTGCAATAGGCCTGATTTGCAGCAGATAAAATATTTTGTGATCGTCGGCGCCGCTGTTAAGCTCAACGGCAAACTCTATTTCTACGGGTTTATCAAGTTCTTTTTGCCCTTTTTCGAGGATGATACCCACAATTTGCGCTAAGGGGAAA
Organism: uncultured Lentimicrobiaceae bacterium; assembly: GCA_964470665.1. GTDB lineage: Bacteria > Bacteroidota > Bacteroidia > Bacteroidales > F082 > JALNZU01. The sequence goes on along the minus strand of CAYYDS010000103.1, from coordinate 2,529 downwards.
GTATTGTATTTCAGAATATTGGCAAAAGTTACAAGTTTATTTCCATCTTCGTGAGCGCCATCGCGAAGCATATGGCTTTCGTAATCGTAGGTAGAGCACACCAGTTTTAGCACGCCATCTTTATCGGCTTCGCGGGTTGGAAGCTTTAAAAGATTGGCGGCTTCGTCGGGGGTAACCTGAAAACTGTCGGGGTTTAAGTCGAGCGCATAAAATAGTTTTTGCGTTTCGCGCAGTGCAAGATCGGGTTGCGAGATTTGCAAAACTTTTTGCGGAAACCGGGGCGAAAAACGAAGCGTTTGCCCACCATCAACAATATGTTTTCCGAGGCCTAAAGCGATGTTTGCAATACCATCTTCGGGGCGTTCGGAGCCAATGGGATAAAAATTGATGCTGCGGGCAACCCCGCTAAGCGTGGGGTAATACCTTGTGCCATAAGATTTTCCGCAAACTTCTTGCACCACAATGCCCATTTTTTCTTCGTCAATCACATTTTTTGTGGCATTCATATAAGCCTTGCTGTCTATGTAAAACACACTGGCATAAACGCTCTTGATGGCGATGGCCAAAAGCTTGAGCATGGTGCGTTCATCGTTTTCGACAACGGGCACCATATAGGTGCTGTAAATACCGGCAAATGGCTGATAATGTGAATCTTCCAGCAAGCTCGAAGAGCGCACTGCCAATGGGTTGCGGATCACGGAGATGAGGGTCGAAAGGTCGTCGTCAATACGCATGGGCAGCTGGGCTTCCACAAAATGCCGCAGTATTTCCTCGTCGGTAAGTTCGTCGGAAAGCGCAATCGGGTAAAGGTTATTTTCTTCCATAAACTCATCGAAAATATCGGTGCAAAGTACAACCGTACGCGGAATTCCGATCGTTATCCCCTCGTAATGATCGTAAAGGTTGTTGCGTTTGATTAGGGAGTCGAGAAAAGCCAGTCCGCGTGCTTTGCCGCCAATAGAACCTTGCCCGATGCGGGTAAACGACAGGTATTCGTCGAAATTGTCGCGGTTGAATTCGGCAATAACCCCCCTCGCCTTGTTGAAACGAAAAGTGCCAATGGCATCAAAAACAAAGCGTTTTACATCGTCAGAATCCAAAAAATCTTCGGGAATAAACATTTTAAAGAGGTCGGCTATCGGAAACAATGCCCTGGCTCTTAACCATTTAGATAAATGGTTGCGTTCTATATGGTATTGAAGCGATTCGTTGGGCACCTGAAAAATTTTCTCCTGCATTGCCTTAAGGTCGGCTACGCGAAGCACCTCAATGCCTGTTTTGGGATCGCGAAACACAAAATCGCCAAAAGCAAAATACTCTTTGATGAATTTGCGTAGCTCGAGCGAAAGCGTTTTCGAGTTTTTATTGATAAATCCAACCTTAATTTTTTTTGCAAGCTGAGCGTTTTCTTGCTCCGACGACTGAAGCAAGATGGGCAGGTATTTGTTTTGCCTTTTGATGCTGCGGCACAGTTTAATCCCGGCTTCGGGATCGGTTTGACCGTTTCGTTCGTAAGAGATATCCGAAATAATGCCCAAAAGGTAATCCTTGTATTTTTCGTATAAGGCAATGGCTTCCTCGTAATTTGTGGCAAGCAAAATTTTTGGGCGGCCGCGCATGCGAAGGGTTTTCTGATGCTCGTTGAGGCCCTCGGTCATGAACGATTTGGATTGGGTGAAAATAATCTTGTAAATATTTGGCAAATAGCTGCTGTAAAAACGCACCGAATCTTCGACCAAAATGATACATTGCACCCCAACCTCTTTGATGTCATGCTCTGCATTCATCTTATCCTCAATGAGTTTGATAATTGCTAATAAGATATCGGCATTGCCCAACCAATTAAACACATAGTCAACCGATTGCGTTTGTTTGCGGTCTAAACGTATGCTCAATTCGCGCGAGAGCGGTGTAAGCACCACGATTGGGGTGGCGGGTTTTTGTTTTTTCAGCGATTCGGCTAAATCGAAAGTATGCTTTTCTTGCGAGCTCAACATTATGACAATCAAATCAATAGATTCTTCGCGCAAAACTTTCTGCACTTCATCTTCGTTGCTTGCCAGAATAAAAGTTGGTGGATAACGAAGGTTGAGCGATACGTATTCATTAAAAATCTGCTCATCAATACGGCCGTCTTCTTCGAGCATAAAGGCATCATAAACCGATGAAATAAGCAGCACGTGATAAATCCGCTTTCGCATCAGATTGGTAAACAGGGTATCGGTAAACAGGTGTTTTTTCTTTTGAATGTCGAATCGGTTTGGGCTCATCATTTGGTAAATGTAAGAAGTTGTGATGCAAATATAAGGTGAAGTTGAACGAAGTAAAACATTCATTCGCGCATATCGTTTCAAAAAAATGTGAAGTTTGGTTTTCATGCACTTTCGATGGCAGGGGAATGTGAGGCAGGATAAACTTTGATTTTGTATTTTCTATATTTTTGAATGGGGAAAAAAATTGGATAAACCAAACGCTGTTTTTTCCTTTTATCGTATAAATGTAGATTATGAAACTTCCTATTTTTCAGAT
>CAYYDS010000102.1:1829-9612 GCA_964470665.1 uncultured Lentimicrobiaceae bacterium | reverse complement strand
TACTAAAAATAATCAATGCCAGAACCAAAATTGCAGCCAAAATCCCGGCAATACGTATGAGTCTTTTTTTCATTTCTTGAGTTTAATGTAGTTAATACAAAAGTGAACGGGCTTTTGTTCTCAAAGTTCAAAAGTAAATTTTCTCTTCTTTTTATGTATTACAAAAAAGTTAAAGGTAGTTATTGAATAGAAAAAGTAGGCAACAGATCAGGCTTTTGGTGGAAGATTAAGGTCAACACTAATGGTAATAAGGATTCCGGGCAAGGTGTTTCGGAAGTTGAAAATGCCGCCCATGGTACGCACACGGCTGATGATGTTTTTTACGCCCATGTGATGATCGCTCTTTTCGATTGCCTTTTGCAGGTCGAAGCCGATGCCGTTGTCGCGGTAGGCGAGCAAAAGTTTTTGTTTTGTGGCTTCTAAGCGAATTTCGATATTGCTTGCGTTGGCGTGTTTGATGGTGTTGTTGATCAGCTCGGTTACGATGCGGTAAAAAATAAGCTCATAGGTGGGGCCAATGCTGCGGTCAACCCCTTGGAATGAGGTGTTTATCTGAAGCAGATTGGTGGCGTTTATGGTTTCGCAAAACGTGCTAAGAGCCTTTGAAAGCCCAAAGTCGGTAAGGATTTTTGGGGTGATGTTGTTGGCAATATTGCGTGCCGAATCAACGGCTTCGTTAATCAGGCGGTTGATGTGGCCGGCAAATTCGTTTTTTTCGTCCGATACGTCCGACATGCATTCTAATTCGTTTACATACAGCTTGATGGTTGAAAGAAGCGGGCCCAGGCCATCGTGGATTTCTTTGGCAAAACGCCGGCGCTCGGTTTCTTCGGTTTCGATGATGGCGATGCGTATTTTCTTTTCCAAATCGCGCCGCTCGGTGATATTGCGTGCAACGCAAATGATATGCTGTTGATTGTCAATGTTTACCAGCCGGCAGTTGATTTCAATTGGTAAATTTTTGCCGGTTTTACTTTTTAGCTCTGTTTCAAAAATATGCTTTCCGTTTTTTAAGATCGTATGAATGTGGTCAACCACTCCTTCAACGGCGGCGCCAAGTTTTATTTCTCTAAAATAATGCGTTACAAGCTCATCGTGGCTCATTTCGAGCCAGTCGCAAGCGGCCTGATTTACCTCTACAATTTTTCCTTCGAGTGTAAGCACAAAAATTTGATCGGAACTGCTGTTAAAGAGCAATTGAAAGTGGTGTTCCATCACCTTGCTTTTTTCTTCGGTTGCAACAAGCCGCTTGAGGATGCTGCGCACCATCACCGTTCCGCTAAGCAACAGCAGCGAAACGGCAAAACCGGCAATATGCGGAATAAATGAGGTGTTGCTGAGGTTGGAAAAGCCGTAAAGCGCCAAAAGGTGAAAGAAGTTTTCGAGCGCCAACAGCACAACAGCTGCCGCAATAAGCAGCCAGGCTGTGCGATGGCGCGATACTTTGTAATAGTTCATAACCACCACAAAAGTGACGATGCGCAGTAGCATTGAGCCGGTGATGATGAAAGCCGTTGGCATCATGATTTATGGGGTGAGATTGCGGGCTATTTCGAGGGCTTTTTGCAGTTCGGGGTCAATATCCTGAAAAACGCGATAAAAACCTTCGTCGTCGAGGATGTTGCGACCCACATAAGCTCTAAACAAAGTTTTTATGTGTTTGCGGCTTTGCGCGCTAATAGCGGCAGGTTTTGCTATGCCTTTTTCTGCTGCTAACAAAAGGAGCTCGTTGAATAAGCCATCGTCCATAACAAAGCCTTGTTTAAAGGATGCGGCGTCTTTGTATTTGGCCAGGCCGGCACGTTTGCTGTCGGCATAGTCAAAAGCAAACTGAAAGATAAGGCCGCTATTGGCTAAGCGGTTGTAGAAATAAAGGCTGCTGTCGGTTTCAACGGCTACAAATACATCGGGGGTAATGCCGCCTCCGCCATATACCACTTTGCCTTTTGGTGTTGTATATTTTAATGAGTCGGGGTGCGGAACAGAGTCGGCATTGGTCATTTCGCCATTTTCGTAGCGTTGCCACGATTCGTGGTGGTATTTTTCGAAATCGCTATCATAGGGTTTTTGAATCGAGCGTCCGGTAGGCGTATAGTAGCGCGCCACTGTGAGTCTTAGGGCCGAGCCATCGCGCAGTGGCAGCTGCTCCTGCACCAGGCCTTTGCCAAAAGATCGCCTCACAATGGTGCCGCGGTCGTTGTCCTGAATAGCGCCGGCCACAATTTCGCTGGCGCTTGCCGAGCCCTCGTCAATAAGGATAATCAGTTCATCGTTTTCGAGTATTCCTCGGCGGTTGGCGTAGGTATAGGCTTTGGGCCTGTTTTTGCCTTGCGTATAAACAATCAGTTTGCCCTGCGTTAGAAACTCGTCGGCCAAATCGGTGGCTGCTTTCAGGTAGCCCCCCGAATTGCCCCTAAGATCGAGCACCAGGCAGCGCATCCCTTCTTCTTTGAGCCTTACGGCAGCTTCGAGAAATTCTTCATGCGTGGTAGCTGCAAATTTGTTTAAACGGATATAGCCGGTGGTATTGTTTAGCATATAGGAAACATCGAGGCTGTAAGTAGGGATAACATCGCGGACGATCGTAAACGGAAGCAGCCCCGAAACGCCCCGGCGATAAATTTCGACCTGCACCTGCGTTCCTTTTTTACCTTTGAGACGGCGCATTGCATCGCGGTTGACGATTTTTATGTCGGCCACAAGCGAGTCGTTAATTTTTACGATACGGTCGCCGGCCATGATGCCAACTTTTTCCGAAGGGCCGCCTTTTACCGGGTTGATTATGGTAATGGTATCTTTTTCAATGCGAAACGATACGCCAATGCCTTCAAAACTCCCCAATAGGGGGTCGTTCATTTCGTGAAATTCTTCGGTAGTAATGTATTGGCTGTGCGGGTCGAGCTTTTCGAGCATCCCGTTGATGGCGTTGTTTTCTAATCGCTCACTGTTTACGGTGTCTACATAATCCTCTTCGATGTATTTGAGGATGGTGTCAAGCTTTCCGCTCGTGCCTGCAGGTAAATAAAATACCGATCCGGCCGGCCGGGCTTTTGTGCCGATGCGATATCCGAGATATAAGCCGGCCGAAAGAACAACCGACAAAAGGAGCGGGAGATAAATCTGGAATTTTTTCATATGTCAGGAAACAACGGCCAATACGAAGGTGAATGTTGAAAACAACGCAAAAGTACGGCTTATTGTTCATAGTTAAATCGGGCTTTTGCCGGCCTTGTATCAAGCGCTATGGGATAAACAGATGAATGAAAAAAACCTGCCGGAGCGCAGGCAGGTTTTTTTTAAGGCGATTATCTTTCAACCTTTATCTTTTCTACTTTTCCGTAGGTGTATGAGCCGATGCGCAGGATATAAACGCCTGATCCGGCAAACGAAAGGTCGAGCGGGTAGGTGTATTTTCCGTTAACCTTGGCTATCCGGTTTTCGATGAGTTTTTGGCCAAATACATTGTGCAGGTTTAAAACCAAAATTTCGTCAAGTTCGGGGGCGTCGAGTTCAACTTCAAAGCGGTTGTTGCCTAAGGCTTTTATCAACAGTTTCGATTCGTTGATTCTGCGCGTGGTGAGGTTGGTATAAATGCCTATGTTTACTTTATAGTCTTCGGTTTCGCCATACTCAACATCTTCGCATGCGTCGCCAACAGGATCGCTCCACGATGTGCGGGCACGCAACAAATGTTCGCCTAAAGCCACCGTATCGGGGATGGTTACCGGAATAACGGCATTGAAAGTGCCCGAGCCCTGCCCTTGACCCAGCTTTATGTTGTTGATAATCACTTCGTTGGGCTCAAAAAGGAAGTTGTCGTTATAGTCAATCCATATTTTTACATATTGATCGCCATAATGTGTTTGTACTTCAAGGTCGTAAGTTTCCGATTGTTCGAGCCGGGCCACAAGATTGGTGTAATCGGCATAACCTCCTTCGCTGCAGGTGGTTGCATTGTTGATGTTGTTAAACCTAAAGAGCGAAAGCCCATCGCCAAACGAACAATCGGCACCGGGCATACAGTTGTGTTTGGTAATGACAACTGTGGTAGTGTCATTGCCGGCATTGCTGTCAGGCGATAAAGAGGTAAAGGCTTTGAGCGTATAATTGCCTAAAGCCGGAAATACGATGGGCTGCCCAAACGTATGGCTAATTTGGCCGCCAACCGGAACTGCTTGCGCAACTGTTTCGATAACCAATTGATCGCCAAATAGATACCCAACATTGAAATCGCTTATTTCGGTTGAGCCGAAATTCTTAATGTTCACAATAACCGGTTCGGGAATATTAATTCCTATGCCCGACTGCGGAGAGCTTATTGCCGAAACGCCGATATCGCTGGTGTTGAGGTGAGTTACCATTTTTGTTATGCTGTCGTTGCTTGTGCCCTCGTCGCCTTCGAGCGCCGAGCCTGCAACAATTTTATAGGTTTTGCCAACGATCCCCAAATTAGCCTTGGTGTCGAAAACGTAAGAGGCCGAAGCGCCCGGAGCTAAAGTGTCGGCAAAAATTTCATTTACAATCTGGCCGTCGTCAATGCGGTAGAAAACCGGCACGTTGCGCTGGCCTAACAGGCCGTAGTTGAATAAGGTAACCGTAACCGGCTCTTCTTCCGAAAGCACTCCGTCGTTGGGGCTGGTAATGGCTGCCATGCCCACGTCGTTGTTATTTTCCGATGCAATCTGAAATGCGCCTACCACATCTTTTCGCTGGGTGTTGAAGTATTCGGCTATATGCCAAAAAGTTTTATCGTTCGATGGGTCAACGGTAAGATGCACGTAGTCGGCTAAGCGGTTAGAGGGGTTGTTTGCCGTGCTTTGGGCAATCAGTGTTTCGTCAACAGTCATTTGGCCTAAAGGGTCTGATGCATGCCTGCCGGTGTAATAAATGGCAATTCTTTCGGTGGAGCTCACAGTTGTGTAGCCCATGCCTATGTTGCCTTGCCCGTCCATGGCCATGCTGGCCGAGAATGCATCTTTGTTGCCATAAGGCGAAACATATGTTCCTTCCTGAAAGATTTCCCAGGGCTCGCCATCGGCCGATTGCCGCAGCTCATACCAGCGCACTCCGGCCAACTCGCCGGCAGTGGGGTCGGTGTCCACTACAAAGTTGAAAATGGCGCTATTGTGGGTTGGAAAACGGCGATATTGAGCCTGATTCATAATGGTAGCCTGAAGCACATCCTGTTGAGGCCCGGAAGGTTGTGGCCGGTTCGAAAAAGAACCTCCGTCAAAAACAGCAATAAACGGAGCGGTTTCGATGATCTGCGGCTGCGAAATGGTTGACTGCGATGGATTGGCCCAATCCACATTGGCTGTCCACACTTTCAGGTGATCAAAGGTGATGCCGCTCCAAGCGTCGTCTTGCATATACACAACCGAAGCATTGCCTCTCGGCGGAAGGTTACCGTTCGTAACGTTGAAAGCCTGAGGGCTGAAGAAACCCGAAGTTTTGATGCCTGTGAGAGGAAAGGATACAAAACGTGCGGTTTTTCCCAGCAGGGCCGAGTCGCGTTCGATGACAAACAGCTTATTGTTGGTTCCGATATTGGCTGTAACGTAATATCCATCAGACCAAATGCTAAATTTCGGGTAGTCGGGAAACTGACCCGTAGTGAAGCCCGTAGTGTAAATCCACCAGCCGTCGTTTACCGGGTCGGGACCCTTACAAATAGCCATGTTGAAGCCGTTTGGACTTTGATCGAATTCGGTGATGATAAAACGGTCGGCATCCACATCATACAATACAATGGGATCGCCCATGGTGTTGCCCGGGAAGAGGGTAGAAAGTGATGCGGCAGGACTTAGCGGATTGCCCTGTTTGTCGAAAATACGAAAGCCTACATTCCACCCTCCCACAAAGTGGTTTGGCCCAACGGCTCCCGTTGGGTCCGAAGGGGTATAAGATGAGGTGTTGGCATCAAAAACCAATTTGGGCTCGCGCCCTTCGGTGCGTCGGGCTGCTTTTTGGTTGTCCACCAAAGGATCTTTATCAATAGGAAGCCCCTTGCCCGGAATGGTTATATTGGCACCTTTGCGTTTGGGGTGACCCATTCTTACCGGCTCATTCGGATTAACGCCTTTAAAGGTGCCGTCGCGCAATTGCTGAGCAATGGAAGGCACACTAAGCGGTTTCGGAAGATTTCCGCTGGCGCTTGCTTTAGCCGGCTCGCCCTGCTGGGCCCGGAGCAGCGAGGCTGCAAAAAGAAAGGAGAGAATTAGTAGAAAATGTTTCATGAGAAAAAATAGTGTGTGTTAGGAAAGCATTCGTAAAATGGATTATAGCCCAAAAATAGTATTAGGTCTAAAAAAGAATCCGCAGCGCAATGATAACGGTATTTATTTAGAATGGCTCTAAATAAGTTGAAAATAATTTAAATAAGGGGTTAATTACGGAATTAAATCACTGTTAAACTGAATGTTACATGTTTCTTCGATATTGCCCTCCCACTTCGAACAGCAGCTTGGTAATTTGGCCTATCGAGGCATATTTTGTGGTTTCGATAAGGGTTTCAAACACATTTTCGTTGTGCAGGGCAGCTTTTCTTAGTTTTGAGAGCTGCAATTCTGTTTCATCTTTCCAGCATTGGTGCAGGTTTTCGAGTGAGGCAATCTGGTTTTCTTTTTCTTCGGTGGTGGCTCTGATTACTTCGCCCGGAATTACGGTAGGCGACCCCTTGCTGTTGAGAAAAGTGTTAACGCCCATAATCGGAAGTTTTCCGCTGTGTTTCAGGGTTTCGTAATAAAGCGATTCTTCCTGTATTTTGCCGCGCTGATACATTGTTTCCATTGCGCCAAGAACCCCGCCGCGTTCGGTAATGCGGTCAAACTCGGCCAACACGGCCTCTTCCACCAATTCGGTAAGTTCTTCGATGATGAATGCGCCTTGAAGCGGATTTTGGTTTTTAGCCAAGCCCAATTCGTGGTTAATGATCATTTGAATGGCAATGGCACGGCGCACACTTTCTTCGGTTGGCGTGGTGATGGCTTCGTCGTAGGCGTTGGTATGCAGCGAGTTGCAGTTGTCGTAAATGGCATAAAGCGCTTGCAGCGTGGTGCGTATATCGTTAAAATCAATTTCCTGTGCGTGCAACGAGCGCCCGGATGTTTGGATGTGGTATTTCAGTTTTTGCGACCGTTCGTTGGCTTTATACCTGTTTTTCATGGCCTTAGCCCAAATGAGGCGGGCAACGCGACCTATTACCGAAAATTCGGGATCAATTCCGTTGGAGAAAAAGAAACTCAGGCTGGGTGCAAAATCGTCAATATGCATTCCGCGCGAGAGGTAATATTCAACATAAGTAAAACCGTTGGCCAGTGTAAAAGCAAGCTGACTCAATGGGTTTGCGCCGGCTTCGGCAATGTGATAGCCCGAAATGGATACCGAATAGAAGTTGCGCACCTGATGCCTGATGAAATATTCCTGCATATCGCCCATAAGCTTGAGCGAAAATTCGGTTGAAAAAATACAGGTGTTTTGCGCCTGATCTTCCTTAAGGATATCGGCTTGCACGGTTCCGCGCACCTTGCAGAGCGTTTCGGTTTTAATGCGCTCGTAAACTTCGGGCGGAAGTACCATATCGCCCGTTACACCTAAAAGCAACAAACCCAGTCCGTTGTGTCCATCCGGAAGTTCGCCCGAATAGCGCGGACGGGCTACGCCCTTGCCGCGATATATCTCGTCAATGATGGCGTTGGTTTCTTTTTCGAGGCCATTTTTGCGGATAAATAGTTCGCATTGCTGGTCAATGGCGGCATTCATAAAAAAGCCCACCATCGCAGGG
>CAYYDS010000102.1:0-1819 GCA_964470665.1 uncultured Lentimicrobiaceae bacterium | reverse complement strand
TTGATGGTCATGCTTACACTGGTTTTATCGTCGGCTAAATTGAAGCCGGAATACAGTTTTTTGGCATCATCGAGACAGGCAATCGAAACACCGGCATTGCCTATTTTTCCGTAAATATCGGGTCGCCGGTGCGGGTCTTCGCCATAAAGAGTAGCCGAGTCGAATGCTGTTGAAAGCCGTTTGGCAGCCAATCCGCGCGATACATAATGAAACCTTCGGTTGGTGCGTTCGGGACCGCCCTCGCCGGCAAACATTCTCGTGGGGTCTTCTTCCTCTCGTTTAAAATCGAATACGCCGGCGGCAAAAGGAAACTCGCCCGGAACGTTTTCGAGTAGCGACCACCTCACGATTTCGGCCCACGACTCAAACCCGGGCATAGCAATTTTGGGAATTTGCAAATGCGAGAGACTTTCGGTGTGTGTGGCAACTTTTATTTCTTTGTTGCGTACTTTATATACATACCAGGGATTGCGGTAGCGTTTTTTCTTATCCTCCCAAGCCTCGAGCAAGTCGTGTACAAAGGGATCTAGTTTTCGCTCTTCGAGCTTAATCAAACTATCAATATGCTGTGTATTAGCATCTTCTGTTTCTTCCTGAAGAATCTGTTTGCTGTTTTTTAAACTCTGCAAGCGTTGGGCAGTTTTGCTCTGGCTTTTGGCCCAGGTATTGTAATTGCGCACGGTTTCGGCAATCTCGCTCAGATAGCGGGTGCGCTTTGGCGGAATGATCAGGATCTTTTCCTGAGGGGCATCGGCATCGTGAAGATGGCTTATAAAACTTGCGCCCGTTTTCTGGTTTACTGCATTGAGTATGGCAAGGTAGAGCGCATTTACACCCGGATCGTTAAATTGGGAGGCCACGGTGCCGAATACGGGCATGGTAGCCGGGTCGTCGGCAAAGCGTTTGTGGTTTCGCTGATATTGTTTTTTAATGTCGCGCAGCGCATCGGCAGCGCCACGTTTGTCGAATTTGTTTAGCGCAATGAGATCGGCAAAATCGAGCATATCAATCTTTTCGAGCTGGGTAGCAGCGCCGTATTCGGGGGTCATTACGTAAAGCGAAACATCGCTATGATCAATAATTTCGGTGTCGCTTTGGCCAATTCCGGAGGTTTCCAGAATGATGAGGTCGAAACCGGCTGCCTGCAAAATCGTTTCGGCATCGCGAACGTATTTCGACATGGCTAAGTTTGATTGCCTTGTGGCCAGCGATCGCATATAAACATTCGGGTGATCAATGGCATTCATGCGAATGCGATCGCCAAGCAAGGCGCCTCCGCTTCGCCTTTTGGAGGGATCAACCGATATGATGCCCAGCATTTTATCGGGCTGGTCATAAACAAAACGCCTAACTATTTCATCCACAAGGCTCGATTTGCCAGCTCCTCCTGTGCCGGTGATGCCCAGCACTGGCGCGCGTTTTTCTATTTTGTGCCGTAGAATTTCCATCCGATCGGCCGAGGTTTCCGGATAATTTTCGGCAGCCGAAATGAGTTGCCCGATCAATCGGTGATTTTTCACATTCAAATCCGAAAAGTTATTGTTTACCGAGGCTCCGGTAGGGAAGTCGGATTTTTTCAACAGCTCGTTGATCATCCCCTGGAGGCCCATTGCACGGCCATCGTCGGGCGAAAAGATAAGCGCTATGCCGTAGGCGTGCAACTCTTCGATTTCTGATGGTAAAATAACGCCGCCGCCGCCTCCAAAAATGCGAATGTGGCCGCAGTTGGCCTGTTGCAACAAATCATACATGTATTTAAAATACTCCATCTTGGCCACAACCGTTCGGTACACGAAATTGTGAACACGGCCATACAGGA
>CAYYDS010000101.1:0-9647 GCA_964470665.1 uncultured Lentimicrobiaceae bacterium | reverse complement strand
TGTTTGCCCGGTGTATTATGACCAATCATCTGCATTTGATTGCCCGCGCTGAAAAAAGGGCGCGGATTGCAATTCTGCGCCAGATAGGGTTGCACTTTCTTTGTTTTATTTTGCCATCAAAAATCAATTCAACTTATTTAGAATAAGACGAAATCAGACATCCATTTAACATTTCTTAACAAAACGCTTGACACATATTTTTCTTTCATTATCTTTGTCCAAACAATACAGGCAACCCCTGCAATGAAAAAACGCCAAAGCCATATCACCAAAAATTCCTTCTTCAAAAAAGCTGATGGCGTTATTGATGGTGCTAAATGAATGGTATGGAGGCTTGTAAGAATATATGTGTCTTTTACGGTGCGGACTATCTTCCATGTTGCACCATAAAATATATCTTTTGGCTGGGGATGAATAAGTCCGATTGAATTAAGCCAGCTGACTTGTAATAAGGACAATTGGAAAAGTAAGTAGATTTTTTTGAAAAAATTTATTCTTTATTTATTTTATTAAATTTAATGCATTATGAAAAAAGTAATTTTAATTGACAAATCGAATATGGCTGAACTGACCGGTGGTACTTCTGGAAATGAAATTATTACTGATTACATTGAAACAGAGGAGGATATTCAAGTTGATGGAATATTCGGTAAGAAAACATATTATATGCATAACGGCATTCAAAGGACAGATCGTAAGATTCTTGGTATAGTGATGTCTGGTTGTATTGTGCTAAAAACAAGCGGTTTAGTTCATCGCTTCCTGATGCTTCTATTAGCCGTAATTGCAATTAATTCTTCCTGCTTCGCAGTAAAAAAAAATCCCAATTATGATAATACCATACTGAAACCAGGAAAACAATATTTGTTTGAGGAATTGTTTACCGATTCCACTGGAATAACGCGTAGGTTTTATGTTTTGCTTACTACACAACCTGAACCCAAGTTCAATCAAACTCTTATTAGGTACACCTACTATTTAAGTTTGGATTCACTGAATAAGGAAATTGATTACACTTGGGAGGAAACTCTTGCGACCGAAAAAAAGAAGGCATTTGAAATCCACCCTCCAAGAGCAAATGAGAATGAAATTCATCAACTTCTTCCATTTCCTGAGATACGAAGAAATAAGAAGATTAATTCCAGATGGAAACAAACATTAACAGCTTTTGAAGGATGGAACATACCAAAGCGAACTCGGATTGTTTCTTTGTATCAAATTGTAGGTGATACCACGATAATGTTTCAAGGGAATGCCATAAAATGTCGTAAAGTAAAGGCCTTTTCTAGATCAAATTTAGGTAATGGACATTCTATCTTTTTGTTTCATGAAGATTATGGTTTTGTGCTAATTGAGAATGAGATTAATGGTTTTACTACACACCTGAAGCTTATTGAGGTAAGATGATCTATATCTTTACAGAAACTAATGACGAACCTAGTCCCAGAGTATTTAATGCACCAGGCAGATATGATACAGAGGTGGTAAGAGTGAACACCGCCGGAGCAGATTTGCAATCCGTGCCGGTATTACCAAAAATTTTACTGTTTGCAATACCAATTTTTGAACGCAGTCTTGAACTTTTTTGCTTCGTTTTTTGGGTCAAGCCAAAAAATGAAGTGGGGCTTGGGGCAAAGCCCCTCATATAGTACAGAATAGTTATCTATGCTTTTATCCTTGGTGTTTTTTTGATGCATGCTAAAAAGAAATCCCTAAACTTCTTTTTTTGTGAGTGTGAGGAAAAAAATTGTAAAAAAACACCGCTTTCAGCAAACCCGCAAGCATCAACGAAGGCAACTATATGCTTACACACCAATATAGCCCCAATCATGAGCGCGTGTATCAATCCAAAGTCAACATTGCCATGGCAGCAAGGCAGCAAACAACATTAATTTGTATCACATCAGATAATTATTAAAATGCTTACAGGTGAAATCCGCAAGTGAATTCATATTGCCGCTGGCAGGCCTGCCCCTTGGTGAAACACATTTCACCTATGTTTTGGCGCGCCCGTTTTTCGAGCTATATGCCGACGAAGAGGTCAGTGATGCTGATGTGAATGTGGAGCTTGTGCTGACAAAGCACGAGAACATGACAGAGCTGTGGTTCAAAATGCAAGGCTGGCTGCAGGTGCCCTGCGACCGCTGTGGCGGGCTGTACCGGCAAGAGGTTACAGGCCGGGCACGGTTAATCCTTAAAAACAGCGACCATTATGAGGAAGAATCTGATGAGATTATTCTTGTGCCTGCCGACCTGCATGAGTTTGACGTGAGCCAGCTCATCTACGAATACGTTGTGCTGTTGTTGCCATTCAAAAAAGTACATCCCAACGATGCCGATGGCAATTCGAACTGCGATCCGGAGGTGCTGGCGCGCCTGGCGCAAATGGAAAAACCCGAAAGCATAGATCCGCGCTGGGAAGCCCTGCGAAACCTTGAAAATTTATCTTAGACACAGAATATAAACATAATAACTTAAAAAAATGCCACATCCAAAGCGCAGACATTCTTCTACAAGAAGAGATAAAAGAAGAACTCACGACGTAGCCGAAATGCCCACATTGGCCAAATGCCCTGCTACCGGCACCGTACACATCTACCACCGTGCTTACTATGTTGACGGCGACCTTTATTACAAGGGCCAGCTGGTGATGGAAGGAAGCAAGTCGTAATTGACTGGCCAACAACCATTCAATCACTATCCGGATCAATGTTGCGAATAGGACTTGATGTTGCAGGGGGCGACTTTGCCCCCAAAGTAACATTGGAAAGTCTTTTGCTGTTCGACGATGAGTTTACCGGCACTACCACCCTCGTGCTGTATGGCGACGAAGGGTTGATAAACGATTTTATAAACCAAAACCCCGAATTGCGGGCGTTTACCGAAGTGGTGCATGCACCACAGATTGTTGGGATGGGCGAAAAGCCGGTAAGAGCTTTTCTATCCAAACCCGATTCGAGTATTGTAAAGGGTTTTGCCGATTTGAAAAATGGAAAAATCGAGGCTTTTTCCAGCGCCGGCAACAGCGGAATGATGATGGTAGGCGCCGTGCAGGTGATTAACACCATACCCGGAGTAATCAGGCCGGCCAGCGTTGTTTTGATCCCGAAAATAAACGGCAGCTTTAGCCTGCTTCTCGATGTCGGAACCAATCCCGACGCCAAATACGACGTCTTGTTTCAATACGGCTTTTTGGGTTCGGTTTTTGCTTCGGCGGTGCTGGGCATCGAAAATCCAAAGGTAGGCCTGCTCAATATAGGCGAAGAAGAAAAAAAAGGCAATCTGTTGGTTCAGTCGGCCTTTTCGCTGATGAAAGAAGCTGCAGGATACAATTTTATCGGCAACGTTGAAGGCCGCGACCTCTTTAACGACAAAACGGATGTGGTGGTATGCGATGGTTTTACAGGCAACATTGTCATCAAACAGATTGAAGCCATGTATCGCATTATGCAAAAACGCGGTTTGGCTGACGACTATTTTCAACGTTTCAACTACGAGCTGCAAGGTGGCAGCCCGATTATCGGCATCAATGGCAATATTGTGATTGGTCATGGCATAAGCAGTGCCTTAGCCATTAAAAACATGGTATTGCTTTCGCGTCATATTGCCAAGTCGAAGCTCACCCAAAAAATAAATAAGGCCGTAAAAGCTTTTCTCATTTAGAGTTCTGCTTTTTTTCTTTTTTTCGCCGGAGCGGGTTTGCAATTCGTGCCGGCGGGGGGCTTAAGGATTTGGAATGAGGCGTTTTTCGAAATGGCCTTGTTTGGTTTTTTTGAAGCCGTTGGCCAAAAGATAGCTGGCATGTTTCGAACTCGAATCATCGGCTATGAGTGTCGTAATCCCTTGTTGTATAAGCGATTCACTTAGGTAGCTGTAAACAAAACGGCCATTTTTATAATCGCGGAAGTTTGGCGCTACATAATCTAACAACACGCTCATTGTGTTGTCTTCATTTTTTTTGCCCAAGAAAATGCCGGCAACACTCGTATTGCGCAACACAAAAAAACTTAGCGAAACCCGGTCGCTCTGATGCGTAAATCCGGGAAAGAAAGTTTCGATTTCGCGCTGATGGAAGCTCAGATAGCGCGCAAGGTAACGGTTGTCGGGCCTGATTTCGAGCAGCTCGAAAATATCCTTGCGGCCAAAAAGGTTGAACAGATAATACACGTCAACCGAAACAATAAACAAATTCAGAATACCAACCGGATATGCACCGATAACAAAGCCATAAGCCGAAAACATTGCCGCACCAATAAGGTTGACAATTCGAAATTTCACAATGGAAGTCAATGTCATCGAGAGGGCAATGATGACGGAAGCAATATAGCCCAGCCATTCAAGAATGCTAAGCTGTGCAAGCGTTTCAAACATACGAAAAAGGTGGATTTAACCGGTTTTTACGAATCCATTTTTGGAATTTTGAAGCAATGAAAAAAAAATTCAATCTTACATCGCCTTTTACAAACGGCTTCAAAGTTACGAAAGTTTATCCGACAGAAGCAAAATCAAGGCGCAGCACTACCTTAGCTTATCATCGCACTTTGTGGGCTATGGAGGGGGGGAGGGAAACGATCGCCGGATCAGCACGCAAAAAGGCTGAGTTTTTTTTTACGTTCCAAAAATAATCTTCCGATTATGTTGGCGGCCGTCGTTGCCGGTTGGCCATGCGTTTCGCATCGGCATGGGCGATTTTGCAATTGAACAGGCAATTTCAAAAATCCAAATCACTTGATTTCTAATCGAATAGATCATATTTTTCTAATTCTCAACATTTTTCCTATTTTTGAAGCACAAACCCGGAGGCTTAATCGTTTTTGGGCCAACAAAGGGCTAATTGTTGCAATGCGTAACACCAAAAAATAGAACAAATTTGAATTGCACTCAAAAAGTATTTTGATGTCTGACACTCAACTTCCTTATAAAAGAATCATGCTGTTTTTTTGCCTGCTGCTGATCGGCATTTTGTCAGGCAGGAATATAGTGCATGCCGCGATTGAAGAAAACGACTTTGAGAACGAAAAAAATCTCAGGAAAAAAGTTGATTTAATGCTTCAGTTTGCAGAAGAGAACAAGTATCTGGACGTTGAATTGGCCATGCAAACAGCGCTTAAGGCCGAAAAGATTGCCGATAGTCTGAACTATGTGCCGGGGCTTTTAAAGTCAAAACGGATTATTGCAGGCTTGTTTTGGGCTATTGACGATTACAAACAATCGCTGAATTATGCCACAAGCGCCCTGCAACTTGCCGAAGAAACCAAAGATACAGAAGAAAAAGCCAATATTTTGCGAACGATCGGCATTGTGCTCTATAATTTGAGCGAGTATAATAAAAGTGCAGAGTATCTTTTTCAAAGTCTCGAGTTATACGAAAAACTTGGCGACGAGGAGGGCATCAGCAAGGTGTACAACAGCATTGGCAATGTGTATGGAAACCAAAAAGACTACGAGAAAGCCTATGCGTACTATGAAAAGTCGCTCGAGATAGCCCGCAAACTCGATGATCGGGCAGGCATTTCGCAATGTTTAAACAATCTGGCAATCATTTACCCCGACACAAACAATTATACTTTCAAGAAAAATCTTTTAAACGAAGCTATAGAAATAAACCTGGAGATTGGCCAGAAACTTTGGACGGGCATCAATTACAATAACCTGGCTGAACTTTTTATTAAAACCAATTATTTAGATAGCGCGCTCTATTATTACACCATCAGCGAGGATATTTTTAAAGAATGTAACAACAACTCCAATTTGGCCCTGACCTATGTGAACTTAGCCGACTTTTTCATTCAAAAAAGGGAGCTGACAAAGGGTCTTGAATATGCACAGAAAGCCCTTGAGCTTGGCGCTGCCCATAAGTTGCCCACAATACGCCGCTCGGCGCTCGACGCATTTGCCAATGCATATCTGGCAAAGGGCGACACCATCAGGGCTTTCCATTATAAGGAAAAGTCGCAGGCGCTAAAGGACAGTTTGGACTCCGAAAACAACTTCATGCGTATCGCTCAGCTCGATATGCTGTATCAGCTCAACAAATTGGAACAAGACAGGAAATTGCAGATGCAGAAACGCGATTTTCACTTCATCGGGCTAATTATGGCGTTGATTTTCATTGCGGTAATCATCATCATCTCCTTGGTATCGGCCAACAGGCTAAAAATTAAAAACGAAGCCATTCGCAGGCAAAAACTTGCCGGTGAGCTGGAACTCAAAAACAAGGAACTTACGCTAAACGTGATGTCGCTCATGAAATTAAACGAACTGATGTCGGGTATTGCATCGAAATTGATGCTGATTCAGAAAGAAACACAAAACGACGACACGAAAATGGCCATTCGCAAGCTCGTGAAAGAATTGAAGAAAACAAGCGAAACGCAAGTGCTGGAAGAGTTTGAATTGCGCTTCAAACAGGTTCATGGCAGTTTTTATCAGGGATTGTTGCAAGATTTTGCCGATCTAACCCCCAACGAATTGAAGATGTGCGCCTTTCTGCGTCTCAACCTTTCGTCGAAAGAAATCTCCGAACTTACCGGACAGCGCATTGCCACCATCGAAATTGCACGATCGAGGCTACGCAAAAAATTAGGTCTTACCCATCAACAGCAATCCTTGGTGAGCTTTCTTTCAAAGTACTAAGCTAATTGGGGTATATTGGTTCTATTTCTCTACTAAACTTTCTATTCATCTGGATATAAGATATTTATATCCGCCGTTATTGATTTCTGTAATAGAAATGTATAGGTAATAAATAGCCTTCTGACAGGATTTGTATAGGTATTTTTTTTTGCACATAAGGTTTTAAGGATCAATTTTGACTAAAATTTTGTTTTTATGGCAGAAGGTAATTCCAAGAAAAATGGCTTGCCTCTGGAAGAGAGTAAAGCTAAAGATCAGGAAGAGATCAGCAGCTTCATCAATAAAATGCAGTCGCAAAACAAGCTGATGAAAAAGCTTATCCACAAGCTGCAATCCTCTCAACAACAAACAGACGAACAACAAACAGATCAGCAAGAAATAGATTAAGTAGATAATTCATTATCAATATTTACCTTTAAAATTAAATTTTATGCGTGTTTCATTACTCTTCATTGCATTGTTTCAGCTGCTGAGTTTCAGCGCTGTGCATGCACAGCAACAATGCAATTTGTTGCCCGGAAGTTCAGAAGCTCAGCTTGCTTTTGTACTTCCATCGCGCGTGGCTCCAAATGCCGATTTTTCGGCTATTGTAGTAGCCAGTCAGGATCACGAACTTGCAGGTGCTATGTTGCAGCTAATCATCAGTGATGCAAATCGGACTTTGCAACTAAGCCAAACGGCCTCAATGATTCCTGGTTCTACTCCGGGCTTTATGAATGCGATATTTCAGAAAATAAGCTTAGCTCATGAAGGCTTTTATCAGGCAAGCCTGCAAACTGCCTCTGGCTTACTTATTGAGCAGAAAACGATCGAAGTAAAGCGAGGCACTGTATTGCAAAAACCTCTTTTCGAGGTATTTACAAGTTCAACCTGTGGGCCTTGCGCCTACGCTAACCCCATTTTAGACGCAGTATTGTCTGCCAATTCGGGAACCCACAGTTTGATAAAATATCAAATGAACTGGCCCGGCTCAGGCGATCCCTATTATACCGCCGAAGGGGGAGTACGCCGTGCATATTATGGCGTAACCGGCGTTCCGGATATGTATGTAAATTCGGGAAAAGTTAGTCCAGGAAGCATGACTCAAGCCATTTACAACTCGTATCAAAACAAGTACACAAACATGGAGATCAATGTTACAAATGCTTCAATTGATGCTAACAACATGATTTCGGTGAGCGTGAGCGTGCAAGCTCAAGAAGCTATTGCGGCCGGCTTGAAACTGCATATTGTTGTGGTTGAAAAGCTTACAACAGGAAACGTCGCTGGTAATGGCGAAACCAGCTTCCACAATGTGATGATGAAAATGTTACCCGATGCCAACGGAACGACGCTACCGGCACTATCGGCCAGCACACCTTATACCACAAGCCAAACCTACAATATGAGACTTACCCATATGGCAGAGGCTAACGATTTGGCCGTTATTGTATTCGTGCAGGATCAGGGCACAAAGAGTGTAAAACAAAGTGCAATGGTTAACGTTCAAAGCACTTTGTTGGATTATGACGTTACTTTTAATGTATCCGAAAGCGATGGCAATGTGGTAAGCGGAGCAACAATTGCATTGAGCGGACATGGCACTAAAACCACAAACACAAGCGGCACGGCAGTATTTACCAACGTATTGCCCGGAACTTACTCTTATGAAATTAAGGCTGCAGGATTAAATACAGTAAACGGCACAGTGCAGGTTGTAAATTCCGATGTCACAAAAAATATTGTGATGGAAATACCCGGCTTTTATTTCTTTGAAGATTTTACAAGCAACATCCCATCAACTTGGACGATAAAATCCACCTCACCCGATTTCCTCTACTGGAACAGTGGGAAAGCGATCTTCTTCAGGCAAAAGTTTAATCCCGAAAGCCCCATTGTGCTCGTTTCGCCGCTCATTGACCTCGGTCCGGCCGGGCAACTCAAATTTGATTACGGCGAACAGCAAAACTCACCCATTCTAAAGTTTGGTACGGTTACCAACCCCAACGACCCTTCAACTTTTGTTGAAATCAGTTCTTATGTTACTACAAGCGCGTGGAATACGGCAACTGTTGATGTAAGCGAAATCAACGGCGGGCAGGGCGAGGTATATCTTGCCTGGCGTTTAGATACCGGTTCTCTGCCTCTTATGTGTTATTTCTCGTTTGACAACGTGATTTTAACTTACGGAACGACAGCAAATGAATATGATGTAACATTTAACATCAGCAAACCGGACAATAGCCCATTAAATAACGCAACGGTAAGCCTGCAGGATCATGGCACACTAACAACCGGCCCCAACGGCTCGGTGGTTTTTGAAGATGTCGCTCCGGGAACATACACTTACGAAATTACTGCAGACGGATACATTACAGAAAGTGGAAACATCGAAGTGGTAGATTCAGATGTGATTAAAAATGTTACCATGCAGGCAAACAGCGGTGGAGACTACTATTTCATTGAAGAATTTGATACGGAAATCCCATCGGGCTGGACGATAAAATCCACTTCACCCGATTTCCTCTACTGGGCCGAAGGGCATGTGATCTTCTTCAGGCAAAAGTTTAATCCTGAAAGCCCCATCATGCTCGTTTCGCCGCTCATTGACCTCGGTCCGGCCGGGCAACTCAAATTTGATTACGGCGAACAGCAAAACTCACCCATTCTAAAGTTTGGTACGGTTACCAACCCCAACGACCCTTCAACTTTTGTTGAAATCAGTTCTTATGTTACTACAAGCGCGTGGAATACGGCAACTGTTGATGTAAGCGAAATCAACGGCGGGCAGGGCGAGGTATATCTTGCCTGGCGTTTAGATACCGGTTCTCTGCCTCTTATGTGTTATTTCTCGTTTGACAACGTGATTTTAACCTATGGCGAAGGCGTAGTACCTTGCTATCCCAGCCCGCGTAACCTAGCCGGCACTACTCAAGATCAGAATGTAACCTTAACCTGGCAAGCCCCTAACTTTGGCGGCGGCGGCACGGTAGAAGACTTCGTAGAAGACTTTGAATCGGGCACCATCCCCA
>CAYYDS010000100.1:0-9675 GCA_964470665.1 uncultured Lentimicrobiaceae bacterium | reverse complement strand
AATTGGTCGAACCGGGCGAAATCCCAATGGATCACGTTCACACTCAGGCACTTTTTGTTGATTATATTGTAGCAAACTAAACCCCTTTTATTATGGAAGAAAAAGTATTGATCAGACTCAGAATGGGTTCAAACGACGCCCATTATGGCGGCAACCTTGTTGACGGTGCCAAAATGCTTCAGCTTTTCGGCGATGTAGCCACCGAATTGCTCATCCGCCTCGATGGCGACGAAGGCTTATTCAAGGCATACGACAACATCGAGTTTATGGCTCCGGTTTATGCCGGTGAATTTATAGAGGCCGAAGGAACCATTACCCACATCGGCAAAAGCTCGCGCAAGATGGCTTTCGAAGCCCGCAAAGTTGTGATACCCAGGCCCGATATTTCGGCATCGGCAGCCGATTTTCTCGAAAATCCCGTAGTGGTTTGCCGCGCCACAGGCACTTGTGTAACCCCATTAGCTAACCAAAGAAAAAACAAATAGGAGGTAATATGGAAAAACTCATTATTACCGCGGCCATCTGTGGAGCGGAAGTATTAAAAGAACACAATCCGGCCGTGCCCTACACCATAGAGGAGTGCGTGCGCGAAGCCAAATCGGCCTACGAAGCCGGCGCCAGCCTCATCCACCTGCATGTGCGCTGGGACGATGGCACACCCACACAAGACAAAGACCGCTTTAAAGCCGTGATGGATGCCATAAAAAAAGAAATACCCGATGTGATTATCCAGCCTTCGACAGGCGGAGCTGTTGGCATGACCGATGATGAGCGCCTGCAACCTACCGAACTCAACCCCGAAATGGCTACTTTAGACTGTGGCACACTCAATTTTGGCGGCGACGAAGTGTTTATGAACACCGAAAACACCATCAAATATTTTGGGCAACGCATGATCGAAAGAGGCATCAAGCCCGAACTGGAAGTTTTTGACAAGAGCATGATTGACATGGCTTTGCGTCTTCATAAAAAAGGCTTCATCCAAACCCCTATGCACTTCGATTTGGTGATGGGAGTAAATGGCGGCATCGCCGGCGAGCTTCGCGACTTTGTTTTTCTGCGGCACAGCCTGCCGGCCGGAGCCACCTATACCGTTGCCGGTATCGGACGTTATGAGTTTCCGCTTGCAATGGCCGCAATCATAGATGGCGGGCACGTTCGCGTAGGCTTCGAAGACAACGTCTATCTCTCGAAAGGCGTATTGGCCAAAAGCAATGGCGAATTAGTTTCCAAAGTTGTACGCATGGCCAAGGAACTGGGACGTGAAATTGCCAACCCGGCCGAAGCACGTCAGATTCTAGGACTGAAACCGCTAAACTAAATCATCAACCCCCATAAAAAATTGCCTGTATGCAAAAAAAAGGAAACAAATACGGCACTCACAGAGTACTCGAACCCAAAGGAGTATTGCCACAACCGGCAAATAAACTCGATAATAATATGGACGAAATCTGGGACAATGAAATCCTGATTGACGTTCAGACCTTAAATATTGACTCGGCCAGCTTCACCCAAATCAAACAGCAGGCTGGGGGCGACAAAGCTAAGATTGCCGAAATCATGGTCGGCATAGTCGAAAAGCAGGGCAAACACCGCAATCCGGTTACAGGTTCGGGGGGAATGCTGCTCGGAACGGTAGAAAAAATTGGCGACGCCCTTAAAGATAAAATTGACCTGAAAGTGGGCGACAAAATTGCCACCTTGGTTTCGCTATCGCTCACCCCGCTCCGCATTGACAAGATTAAAGAAATAAGACCCGATGTGGATCAGGTGGACATTGACGGCAAGGCCATTTTGTTTGAAAGCGGGATTTACGCCAAGATACCGGCCGATATGCCCGAAGGCCTCGTTTTATCTGCCCTCGACGTAGCCGGCGCACCTGCGCAAACAGCCCGCTTGGTAAAACCCGGCGACACCGTGCTGATTATCGGAGCCGGCGGAAAATCGGGGATGCTGTGCACCTATGAAGCTAAAAAACGCGCCGGAGTTACCGGCACCGTCATCGGGCTATGCCATAGCGAAAAAAGCGCTAACCGCCTGAAAGACCTTGGCTTTGCCGATCACGTATTTCGCGCCGATGCCACACAGCCGGTTCAGGTTCTCGAAACCATCGAAAAACTGACCAACGGAAAAATGGCCGACGTAACCATCAACAACGTAAACATACCCGACACCGAGATGACCAGCATCCTCTGCACAAAAGACAGTGGTCTGGTTTATTTCTTCTCCATGTCAACCTCCTTTACCAAAGCCGCCTTAGGCGCCGAAGGCGTAGGCAGCGACGTAACCATGATCGTTGGAAACGGCTATACGAAAGGCCATGCCGAAATAACCTTGGCCTTGCTTAAAGAAAGTGAAAAACTCAGAAAAGTCTTTACCGAACTTTACGCATAAGCCAAAAAACCCATTCCAAGCTGATGCCGCCGGCAGCGAAATATAATTCGAACCGGTGGCATTAGTTGGATATAGAAACAGGTGTTTCCACCACCTGATGTGTTTGCAGAAGCGCCAATCGAACAAATTTATCGCCACAAAAATGAAAAAAGGATGCAAATACGGAACCCATCGCGTCATTGACCCCATTGGCACATTGCCGCAACCGGCCAACCGGCTCGACAACACCATGGAAATTTACGACAACGAAATTCTGATTGAAGTAAAAACGCTGAATATTGACTCGGCAAGCTACACCCAAATCAGGCAGTCGTGCAGCAGCGATGCGCAAAAGATGAAAAATCTCATCCTGTCAATTGTTGCGGAAAGAGGTAAAATGCAAAATCCCGTAACCGGTTCGGGCGGCATGCTGATTGGCACCGTTAAAGAAATTGGAGAAAATTTTCCCGACAAGAAATTAAAAGCCGGCGATACAATTGCCACCTTAGTTTCGCTTTCACTTACCCCGCTGAAAATCTACGAAATAACTCATCTAGACCCCTCAAGCGATCAGGTTGACGTGAAAGGCGAAGCCATTTTATTTGCCAGCGGTATTTATGCTGTTTTACCCCCCGACTTTCCGGAAAAGCTTGCCCTTGCAGCTTTGGATGTAGCCGGGGCTCCTGCTCAAGTTGACCGTTTGGTAAAAGAAGGCGACACCGTTTGCATCATCGGAGGAGGGGGCAAATCGGGGATACTTTGCTGCTATCAGGCCATGAAAAACGTTGGCCCAACCGGTCGCGTAATCGTGGTAGAATATTCGCAGGCCAATGCTGAACGCATTGCCAATATGAAGCTGGCTCACCACATTATAGTGGCCGACGCCACCAATGTAATGGATGTTTACCGCAAAGTAATTGCCATAACCGGCGAACGGGGCTGCGATGTTACAATAAACAATGTAAATGTGCCCAATACCGAAATGACTTCGATTTTGATAACCAAAGGCCAAGGCACCATTTATTTCTTCTCGATGGCCACCTCGTTCACCAAAGCCGCTTTAGGCGCCGAAGGAGTAGGAAAAGACATCAACCTTATTGTTGGCAACGGCTATGCCAAAGGCCATGCCAACCTCACCCTAAATATCCTTCGCGAATCGGAGGAAATACGAAATTTATTTGAAAAGATCTACATTTAAACCACTAATGATCAATATCATGTACGCAACAAACAGAGCCAGGTTTTTTCCGAATGTGCCCGACGAGCAATGGAACGACTGGAAATGGCAGGTGAAGCACCGCATCGAAACGCTGGACCAATTAAAGCAATACATCAGCCTAACGCCCGAAGAAGAAGAAGGCGTAAAAGAGTCGCTGAAAACCCTGCGAATGGCCATTACGCCTTATTACCTCTCGCTCATCAATCCGGAAGATAAAAACTGCCCCGTCCGCAAGCAGGCCATACCCACCAAAGCCGAAACTTACCGCGCGGTAGCCGACCTATTCGACCCCCTATCGGAAGACGAAGACGCACCCGTTCCGGACCTCACACACCGATATCCCGACCGGGTTTTATTCTTGATTACCGATATGTGTTCGATGTATTGCAGGCATTGCACGCGAAGGCGTTTTGCCGGCCAAAACGACCGCGAATCGCCATCCGACCGCATTCAGCAAGGCATTGATTACATTGCTCGCACTCCGGCCGTTCGCGATGTATTGCTTTCGGGCGGCGACGCCTTGATGGTTAGCGACAAGATGCTCGAATCAATCATCAAGCGCCTGCGCGAAATCCCTCACGTGGAGATCATCCGCATTGGCACGCGCACCCCTGTTGTTTGCCCACAGCGCATCACCGACGATTTGGTAAATATGATGAAAAAATACCATCCCATTTGGCTCAACACCCACTTTAACCACTCCAACGAAGTAACAGCCGAAGCCACCGAAGCTTGCGCCAAATTAGCCAATGCCGGCGTGCCGCTCGGAAACCAAAGCGTATTGCTTAGAGGGGTAAACGACAGTGTGGAGATCATGAAAAAATTGGTACACGACCTGGTTAAAATCAGGGTTAGGCCCTATTACATCTACCAATGTGACCTTTCGATGGGCTTGGAGCACTTCCGCACCCCTGTTTCGAAAGGGATCGAAATTATCGAAAACCTGCGCGGACACACCTCGGGCTATGCCGTTCCAACTTTTGTGGTGGACGCACCCGGTGGCGGAGGCAAAATTCCGGTTATGCCCACCTACCTCATCTCGCAAAGCCCCGGGAAAGTGGTATTGCGAAACTTCGAAGGAGTGATCACTACCTATACCGAGCCCACCGATTATATCAATCCCGATTTGGACAAAACCTATAAAACAGAAGGTGTGGCCTCGCTTCTTGAAGGCGAAACCATGTCGCTCGAACACGAAAAAACCACCCGCAAAAGGCGCAATCATCACAATAAGTAAAGTGCATGCCTTTCGTTGAAGAAATAACAAAACACAAAACCATCTCTATCGTTGGTTTGGAAAAAGATACGGGTAAGACGGAATGTATGAAATACATCCTCAACAGGCTAAAAGGCAGCAGCCACAAGCTTGCTATTACCTCGATAGGCATTGATGGAGAGGGCGTTAGCCAGATTTCGGGAAACGAAAAACCCGAAATCGAGCTTTCGCCCAATATGGTTTTTGTTACTTCAGAAAGGCATTATACGCAGCGACGGCTTTTGTCGGAAATTTTGGACATTAGTAAACGTCATACCTCACTCGGGCGTTTGGTTGTTGCCCGTTGCATTGCTCCGGGCAAGGTAATGTTTTCGGGGCCGGCCGATACGGTTTGGCTGCGCAATTTGTTAGACGAGATGCCGCAATACGGCGTTCAAACAACTTTGGTTGACGGAGCCCTTTCGCGCTTGAGCCTTGGTTCGCCGGCCATCACCGAAGCCATGATCCTTACAACCGGCGCAGCTGTTTCGGCCAATATGCACACCTTAATCCGAAAAACCAAATACATCCACAGCCTAATCGAGCTCGAAAAGTTTGAGTCGCCATTTGCCGAAACCTTGCTCGAAAAAGACAGCGGCATTTGGGCCGTTCGGGCTGATGGCATTCACGATCTGCAAATACCCTCAGTATTTTTGATGGAAAAATACCGCGACAGCTTTCAAACCAATGCCGAAACGCTTTATGTGAGCGGCGCCTTAACAAATAAGGTGCTCAACCTCATGCGCACGCAGCAAAACATTCAAAAACGAACAATTGTTGTACGCGATTTCACCAAAATTTTTGCCGATAAAGAGAGCTACGATGCTTTTTTTGCCATGGGCGGCAGAATTAAAGTGCTGTTGCGAACCAATTTGAAAGCCATCTGTGTAAACCCCGTTTCGCCCGAAGGATACGCATTCAACTCAAAAGAGCTTTGCAGGCAAATTACAGAAGCCACCTCCATTCCGGCATACGATGTTAAACAAATCTGAAATGAAAACATTCGGCAGTATCACAAAAAAAATAAAAGGGCTGCAGTTTATCCTCGAGCAGCTTGAGCTTTTGTCGCCTTTGGGCCGGACTGCCCTTTTGCGGCAGCCATATCTGCATAAGGCCAATGCATTGCAGGAAATTTTCGATACTACAGAATCCATGATTGCGCTGCTGCAAAACGAAAAAAGCCGGAAAATCATCGAAAAAGTTGCCCTCAAATTAACGCAAACCAACGACATCAGCGGAACGGCAAAAAACCTCGCGGCCGGCCTTGTGCCCGACGACATTCAACTTTTCGAAATTAAAAAGTTTTGCCTGCTGGCCGACGAGATGCGGCTTCTGATTAGGCAAACGGAATTTTCTTTCGTTGAAATACCCGATTTAACACCAATAATCGAGATTTTAGACCCTCAGAATCAGCGCATTCCTCACTTCTATATCTATTCGGAATACGACGAAACGCTCAAAGCATTGCGCGAAGAGTTTGATGCACTGTATGACAAAAATGCCGAAGCTGCAGAAACGGTAAGACTGAAGGCCATTGAACGCGAAGACGTTGTTAAACAACGCCTTAGCACACAATTAAGCGCCTATCTATTTGAGTTGAAAAGCGCACTCGAAGCCGTTGCACAGCTCGATATCGCCATTGCAAAAGCAAAGTTGGCAATAAAATTAGCGCTTTGTAAGCCTCGGATAGGGCAAACAAAAACCTTTTACAAACAGCTTTTTAATCCCTTTGTAAAGCAACTTTTAAGCCTCCAGAATAAAGATTTTCAAGCCATTGACATTGAGTTTGAAAAAGAACCCACGCTCATTACCGGTGTCAATATGGGTGGAAAAACCGTATTTCTGCGCAGCCTGCAGATTGCCCAATACCTTTTTCAATTTGGCTATTATGTTCCGGCAAATCAAGCAGAAATTGTTTTGGTTGACGACATCCTTACCAGCCTGAATGATGAAGGCCAAAACGAAAGCAGCGGACTATCCTCCTTTGCAGCCGAAATGGCCGTTATTAGCGAGATTGCGCGAAGTTCGAAAGCTAAGAAAAACATTTTGGTACTTATTGACGAACTCGCCCGCACCACCAATCCGCACGAAGGTAACGCCATTGTAAACGCCATGCTCGATTTGCTATCCGAAAACAACACACGGGCTTTCGTAACCACACATTATGGCAACATACAATCAAATTGCCGGAAACTTAGGGTAAAAGGCCTGATCGAAAATAAAATGACCGAAAACACAAAGCCCTCAAACATCAACGATTGCATTGACTACTCTTTAGTTGCTCATTACGAAGGAGATGCGCCAACGGCCGCACTTGCCATTGCCCGTATTTTGAAGATGGACAACGACATCATTCAAAAAGCCGAGGCATACCTCCAAACGAATAAATCACATCATTAACCTTTTTTCAGATAACAGAATGACGGAAAGTAAACTTGGACTCGATTTCGACAAAATAGCCCGGGCTAGGCAAACGGCCAAAAAAATTGCAACCGATGTACAGCATTTTGTCGAAAATTATTCAACAGTAGCCGTTGAGCGCACCCTTTGTCGCCTGATGGGAATTGACGGAATCAACAGCAACGACGTGCCCCTGCCCAATGTGGTTGTTGACGAGCTAAAAAACAAGCATATGTTAGATCAGGGCGTTTTGTACTGGTTAGGGTCGGCCATGATCGAAACCGGACAAAACCCACAACAGATCGCCGAAAACATTGCCCAAGGCAAGCTCGACCTAACGCGACTCAAAAGTTACGACAAGCAAGCTATTGATGATGCCCTGAAACCTTATATCTCGCGGTCTATCAGCAGGATAACAGCAAATCGCCAACGTCGCGAAAACTATATTTCCAGCCTTGGCGAAGGCTTAAAACCCTATATTTACGTAATTGTGGCCACCGGCAATATTTACGAAGACGTGCTACAAGCGCAGGCTGCCGCGCGCCAGGGAGCCGACATCATTGCCGTTATTCGCACTACCGGGCAAAGCCTTCTCGACTATGTTCCGTTTGGGGCCACAACAGAAGGTTTTGGCGGAACCTATGCCACCCAAGAAAACTTCCGCATTATGCGCAGCGCACTCAACGAAGTTGGCGAAGAAGTGGGGCGATACATTCGACTTTGCAACTACTGCTCAGGGCTTTGCATGCCCGAAATTGCCGTTATGGGCGCCCTCGAAGGGCTCGATGTTATGCTCAACGACGCCCTTTACGGCATTCTTTTTCGCGACATCAATATGCAGCGCACCCTGGTTGACCAGTATTTTTCGCGCATCATAAACGGCTATGCCGGAGTAATCATCAATACCGGCGAAGACAACTACCTTACCACTGCCGACGCCTTTGAAGAAGCGCGGACGGTGCTCGCCTCCGACCTCATCAACGAACAGCTTGCGCTTATGGCCGGGCTACCCGAAGAGCAAATGGGGTTGGGGCACGCCTTTGAGATGGATCCCGAACTCGAAAACGGATTTCTATACGAGCTAGCTCAAGCACAAATGACCCGCGAAATTTTTCCGAAAGCGCCACTAAAATACATGCCCCCAACAAAATTTATGACAGGCAACATCTTCAAGGGCACCATACAAAATACCCTTTTCAACCAAATTGCCATCTGGACCGGACAAGGCATACAGCTGCTGGGTATGATAACCGAAGCCATTCATACGCCTTTTATTTCCGACCGCTATTTGGCCATCGAAAACGCAAAATACGTATTCAACAATATGAAAAAAATTGGAGATGACGTAGAGTTTAAAAAAGACGGAATCATGCAAAAACGCGCTCAACAGGTGCTAAATCAAGCGCTCGAACTTCTGGAAAGCATCGAAAGCGAAGGCTTATTCTCAGCCCTCGAAAAAGGCATCTTTGGCGATGTAAAACGCTCAAAAACAGGCGGAAAAGGACTTAGCGGTGTTTTTGAAAAAGGAAAAAATTATTCAAACCCATTTATCGAACTGATGAAAGAAAGGAGAACCGAAGCATGAGCGGCGGACAGTATTCGATGGAGAAAGGCGATTTTAGCCAAACTCTCGACCTGAAAAAAGTGAAGCCCTATGGCGACACCATGAACGACGGCAAAACCCAGCTTAGCTTCACCCTGCCGGTGCCCTGCAACGACGAAGCCATTGAAGCCGCCAAACAATTGATAAAAAAAATGGGTTTCGATAATCCGCAAGTAGTGTTCTATAAAGAACTAACAAAAGGATTTACATTTTTTAATTGCTACGGTAATTGCACACACAGCGTTGATTTTACTGCCATTCACGTTCCAAAGGTAGAGTCGAGTGTGATGACGATGGACGAAACAGATACCTATATCCGCGAAACCATCGGGCGAAAAATAGTGGTTGTTGGAGCCAGCACCGGAACCGACGCCCATACCGTTGGCATTGATGCCATCATGAACATGAAAGGCTATGCAGGCCACTACGGATTGGAAAGATACGAAATGATCGAAGCCATAAATATGGGCAGCCAGGTGGCCAACGAAGACTTTATTGCAAAAGCCATTGAAGTTGAGGCCGATGTGCTGTTGGTTTCGCAAACCGTTACACAAAAGGATGTGCACATCAAAAACATGATCGAACTGGTAGAGATGCTCGAAGCCGAAAACCTCAGGCACAAAGTAATCCTTATCTGCGGAGGCCCGCGCATTTCGCACGAGCTGGCCAAAGAATTGGGTTACGACGCCGGTTTTACGCTAAACTCCTATGCCGATGATGTGGCCTCTTATTTTGCCCAAGAAATGGCCCGCCGCCTTGCTATACACACATAAACGCTTGAATATTAACAAATTAAAATGAGATAGAATGAACAAAAAAGAAATC
>CAYYDS010000099.1:0-9699 GCA_964470665.1 uncultured Lentimicrobiaceae bacterium | reverse complement strand
TCTTTAGTGGTTTTCGTGTTTGCCTGTGTCCGTTGTGTTGTCGTTTAAACTTGCCTACAACGTTTTGCAAACTATCCCTTCGGCAGGCAAAGAAATCTTGTTATAAACAAAAAAGTTGCTCCTTGCGGGGAGCAACTTTTTCATATTGTCAACAATTGCTAAGCAGTCATTGCATAGGTTTTATTCTTCGGCCGGGACTTCAGCTTCGGGTGTTGCGGGGGTTTCGGGTGTATCAACGGGTGCTTGTGCAACAGTTTTTTCCACTTTCTTGGCCGCTCCGCGACGGGTAGTTTTGGCCTTTTTGGGAGCTTTTTTGTCGAGAAGATTTTCGTTAAAGTCAACCAGTTCCATCATACACATTTCTGCATTGTCGCCCAATCGTTTGCCAAGCTTAATAATGCGGGTATAGCCTCCCGGTCGGTCTGAAGTTTTAGGTCCTACCACCCGGAAGAGTTCGGTTGCGGCAAATTTGTTTTGCAACAGTCTGAAGGCCATACGGCGCGAGTGGGTAGAATCTTCTTTCGATCGGTTGATCAGTGGCTCAATGACTGGTCTGAGTGCTTTGGCTTTAGCCACTGTGGTGGTAATCCTTTTATGGAGGATGAGCGATGCGGCCATATTGGAAAACATTGCATCGCGGTGCGAGCTGGTACGTCCCAAATGATTAATTTTTCTATTGTGTCTCATTCCTATTTATTCCTTATCTAATTTATACTTGCTAATGTTCATGCCAAACTCAAGGCCTTTTCCTTTTACGAGGTCTTCGAGTTCGGTGAGCGATTTTTTACCGAAGTTTCTGAATTTCAACAAGTCGTTTTTGTTGAAGGCTACCAGTTCTCCCAAAGTTTCAACGTCGGCGGCTTTCAGGCAGTTGAGTGCGCGTACTGAGAGGTCGAGGTCAACGAGTTTGGTTTTCAGCAGCTGGCGTGTATGTAGCGAACCTTCGTCGAATTCTTCATTTACTAATTTTTCTTCAATATCAACGGTAATTTTTTCGTCGGAGAAGAGGGCAAAGTGCATAATGAGGATTTTTGCAGCCTCTTTTAGTGCATCTTTCGGGTGGATAGAGCCATCGGTGAGCACTTCAACAACGAGTTTTTCGTAGTCGGTTTTTTGCTCCACGCGATAGTCTTCAACATGGTATTTCAGGTTTTTGATCGGCGTATGAATCGAGTCAATGGCAATGGTTCCGAGTGGGGCATTAGCCACTTTATTTTCCTCGGCCGGAACATAACCTCTTCCCTTGTTGATGGTGATTTCGAGGCTTAGTTTTACCGAAGGGTCCAAGTTACAGATAACCTGGTCGGTGTTGAGCACCTGAAATACCGAGAGGAATTTATTGATATCACCTGCTTTAAACTGTTCCTGTCCGCCTACCACAACATTTACCTTTTCGGAATTTTCCGAGGCAATTTGTTGCTTGAAGCATATTTTTTTCAGGTTCAGCACTATTTCTGCAACGTCTTCGACAACGCCTTCGATAGTGGAAAAC
Organism: uncultured Lentimicrobiaceae bacterium; assembly: GCA_964470665.1. Taxonomy (GTDB): domain Bacteria; phylum Bacteroidota; class Bacteroidia; order Bacteroidales; family F082; genus JALNZU01. Next base: position 8,207 of record CAYYDS010000099.1, on the reverse strand, counting down.
TCGTGCAAAACGCCTTCTATCTTGATAGATGTGATTGCAAAGCCTTCGAGCGACGAAAGCAATATCCGGCGCAGCGAGTTACCTATCGTAATACCGAAGCCGGGTTCAAGCGGTCGGAATTCAAACACCCCTTTATAATTGTCTGATTCGACCAGGATGACCTTTTCGGGTTTTTGAAATGCTAATATTGCCATTTTTTCTGAGGGTTAGTTGGAGAATATACTATCGGTAACTGCATCAAAAAACTATTTAGAGTATAGCTCAACGATGAGTTGTTCCTTGATGTTTTCAGGAATATCTTCCCGGCTGGGGTAGTTGAGGAATTTTCCGGCAAGCTTTTCGCCATCCCATTCCAACCAGGCAAATCTGTTGCTATGGCCTTGAACGGAGTTGGTGATGGTTTCCAGGCTTTTCGAGCGTTCGCGAACGGCAACGATCTGGCCTTCTTTAAGCAGGTAAGATGGGATGTTTACCACTTCGCCATCCACGGTGATGTGGCAGTGGCTCACGAGCTGACGGGCAGCGTTGCGTGTGGGCGCTATGCCGAGGCGATAAACTACGTTGTCTAAACGCGATTCGATAAGCTGAAGCAGTACAATACCCGTGATACCTTTTTTCTGAACGGCACGTTCGAATAAGACTCTAAATTGCCTTTCGAGGATTCCGTAGGTATATTTTGCCTTTTGTTTTTCCTGCAGCTGAATTCCATATTCCGACTGTTTTTTCCGGCGTTTTGAGCTGCCATGTTGTCCGGGAGGGTAGTTCTTTTTTTCGAACGCGCGGTCGGGACCATAAATGGGTTCGCCAAATTTTCTGGCTATCTTTGATTTGGGGCCTATGTGCCTTGCCATAATATTTACAATTTAAGGTTAATGGGTTCAGTTACACTCTTCTTCTTTTGGGCGGACGGCATCCATTGTGTGGCAATGGTGTTACGTCGTTGATTTCGGTCACCTCAATACCGGAGGAGTGGATGGAACGGATAGCCGATTCGCGACCTGCGCCAGGTCCTTTTACATAAACTTTTACTTTTCTCAATCCGAGGTCGTAAGCCGTTTTCGAGCATTCTTCGGCAGCGGTTTGGGCGGCATAAGGGGTATTTTTTTTCGAACCTCTGAAGCCCATCTTCCCGGCCGAAGCCCACGAAATTACCTGGCCGCTGTTGTTTGTCAAAGAAATGATAATGTTGTTAAAGGAGGCCTTGACGTAGGCTCTGCCCGTGGCTTCAACCTTAACAACACGTTTCTTTACTACTCTTGTAGTTTTTGCCATAATGAAACTTTATTACTAAACTGTTAAATATGATCCGAAGGCTATTTGGTAGCTTTCTTCTTGTTTGCAACTGTCTTTTTGCGTCCTTTGCGTGTACGGGCGTTATTTTTAGTGCTTTGCCCGCGCAAAGGCAGTCCTAAGCGGTGACGAATGCCGCGGTAGCAACCGATATCCATCAATCGTTTGATGTTTATTTGGGTTTCGCTCCTGAGCTCGCCTTCTACTTTAAATCCGGCAGCGATAACGGCACGAACGTTATTTTGTTCGTCATCGTTCCAATCCTGCACTTTTTTGTTGATGTCAATACCTGCCTCGGCAAGTATCTTTTTTGAGGCACTGCGGCCAATACCATAAATATAAGTGAGTGCCACCTCTCCCCTTTTGTTGTTTGGGATATCTACACCAGCGATCCTAGCCATATTCTATCTTTTTTAAATATTGAAGCTTATCCTTGTCTTTGTTTGAACTTCGGGTTCTTTTTGTTGATCACATACAACCTGCCTTTGCGGCGAACGATTTTACAATCGTCTGATCTTTTTTTAATGGATGCTCTTACTTTCATGTTCTTGTTATTTGTTGAAAACCTCGGTGGCTTTCTTCGTTTATATGATTTTTTATTTGTACCTGAATGTTATACGGCCTTTTGTCAGATCATAGGGCGAAAGTTCAAGTTTTACTCTGTCGCCGGGCAATATTTTGATGTAGTGCATCCGCATTTTACCCGAGATATGGGCAATAAGAACATGTCCGTTTTCCAGCTCAACGCGAAACATGGCGTTTCCCAGCGACTCGATTACGGTTCCATCTTGTTCTATTGACAGTTGTTTTGCCATATATTTTTATCCATTCATGTTTTTAATTACCGATTCTATTTCTTCAAAACTTGATAAAACATCAGCTTTGCCTGCTTTTACGGCTATCGTATGTTCGTAGTGTGCTGCCGGTTTTCCATCTTTTGTGCGGATGGTCCATCCGTCGTCTTCCTGAATAACATACCTTGCTCCCAAGGTTATCATCGGTTCGATAGCAATTACCATACCTGAGCGCAGCTTGGTGCCGTTGCCTTTGCGGCCATAGTTGGGCACTTCGGGTGCTTCGTGCAGTTTGTGGCCAACGCCGTGTCCTACCAATTCGCGCACTACTCCATAGCCATACTGCTCAACATGTGATTGTATGGCATGGCCAATGTCGCCGATACGGTTTCCGTCAACAGCAGCTTCGATGCCTTTGTAGAGCGACTCTTTGGTGCGTTGCATCAGCAAGTTTACCTCTTCCGATACTTCGCCAATGGCAAAGGTATAGGCGCTGTCGCCATAAAAGCCATTCATCAGCACACCACAGTCAATCGAAACGATGTCGCCTTCTTTCAGGGCGATGTTTCCGGGTATTCCGTGAACCACTTGGTCGTTTACCGAGATGCACAGGCTGGCCGGAAAGCCGCCGTATCCTTTAAAACCGGGTATGGCATGATGGTCGCGGATGAAAGCTTCGGCAATCCGGTCGAGCTCTATTGTTTCGACTCCGGGTCTGAGGTGCCTTGCAACTTGGGCCAATGTTTTACTAACAAGCAAAGAACTTTTACGTAATAACTCTATCTCTTCGTCTGTTTTGAAGTAGATCATTTTCTGTCAGATTCCTTATTAGCCCATATTCATGGCTGCACCACCCCTACCCTTTATTCTGCCCGATTTGGTTAAGCCATCGTAGTGGCGCATCAAAAGGTAGCTTTCGATTTGCTGGAGCGTGTCGAGTACAACACCAACGAGGATCAGCAACGATGTTCCTCCGTAGAAGGAAGCAAAGGCATGGCTGACGCCCATTTTACCGACCAATGCCGGCATGATGGCTACGAAGCCAAGGAAAATCGAACCGGGCAGTGTGATCTTCGACAAGATATTGTCTAAATACTCTGCAGTCTTTTTACCGGGTTTCACGCCTGGGATAAATCCACCGTTTTTCTTCATGTCTTCTGCCATCTGGTTTGGGTTGATGGTGATGGCCGTATAGAAGTAAGTGAAGAGAACTATGAGCACAAAGAATACAAAATTATACCAAAACCCGTTCATATTGGTAAAGGCAGCAGCAACGCCCGAGAGGCTTTCGCTTTGCGCAAAACCCACAATGGTAACGGGTAGGAACATGATAGCCTGAGCAAAGATGATGGGCATAACGCCGGCAGCATTAACCTTGATGGGGATATACTGCCTTACTCCGCCGTACTGACGGTTGCCCACAATGCGTTTGGCATATTGTACCGGTACGCGGCGCGTGCCTTGTACCAGTAATATCGTAAGCAAGATGACGATAACCAATACGGCCAGCTCCACAACAAAGAACACCAATCCGCCACCTTTTTGCTCTAATCTCGAGAAAAATTCGGAGAAAAGTGCAAAGGGCAGGCGCGCAATGATCCCGATCATGATGATAAGGGATATTCCGTTTCCGATCCCTTTATCGGTAATTCTTTCGCCCATCCACATTACGAAAAGGGTTCCGGCGATGAGGATGATGGTGTGCGAGATCCAGAAAAAGGTGGAAGGGTGTGCCACATTGGGGTCGAAAGGTGCGATGCCTTCGTTGGGCAGGCGGTTGATTACGTTGGCGATATAAGCCGGGGCTTGCAAGGCAACGATGATTACCGTGAGGTAACGTGTCATTTGGTTGATCTTGCGGCGTCCGCTTTCTCCTTCACGCTGCAGGCGTTGAAAGTACGGGATGGCCATGCCCAGCAGCTGAATCACGATAGATGCCGAAATATAAGGCATAATTCCCAAGGCAAAGACGGATGCGTTGGAAAATGCACCCCCCGAGAACATATCGAGCAGGCCGAGCAATCCGCCGCTAGTTTGCGACTTGAGTGCAGTGAGCATATTCGGATCAATACCCGGGAGCACAATATAAGAGCCTAATCTGTAGATCAATACGATCAGCAGAGTGTAGATAATGCGCTTACGTAATTCTTCGATTTTGTAGATATTACGTAAAGTTTCGATAAACCGCTTCATTCAGTTTAGATTTTTACAACATTACCACCTGCGGCTTCAATAGCGCTTGCTGCAGCGGCTGAAAAACCGTGTGCATGAACCTCTACTTTAGCTTTCAGTTCGCCTTTTGCCAATATTTTCACCATTTCGTTTTTGGAAACCAAACCGTGTTGTTTCAGCGTTTCGAAGCTGATAACATCAAGTTTATGGTTGTCCGCCAGTTCCTGGATAGTAGAAAGGTTGATGGCTCTGTATTCTTTTCGGTTGATATTTTTAAAGCCGAATTTGGGTACACGACGCACTAAGGGCATCTGTCCTCCTTCGTAGCCAAAGTTCTTTTTGGTTCCCGAACGTGATCCGGCGCCTTTATGGCCACGGGTAGAAGTTCCACCACGACCCGATCCTTGACCGCGACCGATTCGTTTTTCACGTTTTACTGATCCTTTGGCAGGTTTGAGATTGCTAAGATCCATGTTAATTTATTTTAGCTTAATTCCTAAATGCTTATATTTCTTCAACTTTGAGCAGGTGTTTCACTGCATCCACCATTCCGGCTATAGCTGGGTTGAGCTCTACCTCTATGCTTTGATTAAGTTTTCGGAAGCCGAGGGCAGCTAGGGTATCTTTCTGGCGTTTTGTACGGCCGATACCGCTTTTTATCTGGGTAATTCTTACTTTTTTCATGGCGATGAATTGGCTTAACCGTTGAATACTGTATCGAGATCAACTCCGCGCACCTGAGAAACGGTGTATGCGTCGCGCATTTTCGACAGGGCGTCGAAAGTGGCTTTCACTACCGAGTGCGGGTTAGACGATCCTTTAGATTTTGCCAGCACGTCGTTGATTCCAACACTTTCGAGCACGGCACGCATAGCACCGCCGGCGATAACGCCTGTTCCGTGTGAGGCGGGTTTGAGGAATACCAGTGCGCCGCTGTATTTGCCGTATTGTTCGTGCGGGATGGTGCCCTTGCGAACCGGAACTCTGATGAGATTCTTTTTGGCATCGTCAACACCTTTAGCGATGGCAGAGGTTACTTCCTTTGCTTTTCCGAGACCATAGCCTACAACGCCATTTTCATTGCCTACCACCACAATTGCTGAGAAGCTGAAAGTACGTCCGCCTTTGGTTACTTTGGTAACTCTTTGGATGCTTACCAGCCTGTCTTTAAATTCGATTTCGCTGGATTTTACTCTTTTTACGTTTACTTCTGACATAATTTCCTAGAATTTTAATCCTCCTTCGCGTGCTGCTTCGGCTAATGATTTTACTCTTCCGTGATACAGGTATCCGTTGCGATCGAAGACCACGTTTTCGATACCGGCTTCTTTGGCTTTCTCGGCTACGAGGCTGCCTACAAGTTTGGCCTGTTCGATTTTGGCACCTTTTTTATCTGTTATGCCTTTCTCGACGGATGAAGCGGATAGAAGGGTTTGGCCTGCCACATCGTCAATAAGTTGTGCATAAATCTGTTTGTTGCTTCTGAAAATCGTCATGCGTGGGCGCTCGGCAGTACCTTTAACGATGCCGCGGATGCGTTTTTTGATGCTGATTCTCCTTTTTATTTTTTTTGAACTGATTGCCATTTTTCTGGTATTTTAAGCCTGGATTACAAGCATGTTTCAATGATTATTTCCCTTTACCGGCAGTTTTTCCGGCTTTGCGCCTTAACACCTCGTTCTGGAACTTGATACCTTTGCCTTTATAGGGTTCGGGTTTGCGGAGCGAACGGATTTTGGAGGCCACCTGACCGAGCAATTGTTTATCGATGCTCGACATTTTGATTAAGGGGTTTTTTCCTCTTTCCATTACCGTTTCAATTTTTATCTCGGCGGGAATTTCGAAGAATACGTTGTGCGAGAAGCCTAAAGCGAGTTCAAGGAGTTGTCCTTTTGCTTCGGCTCTGTATCCAACGCCAACCAATTCCTGCACGGTGCTGAAGCCTTCCGATACGCCTTTAATCATGTTATTGATCAGTGAGCGATAGAGGCCATGTTTTGAGCGGTGATCTTTTTCGTCGGAAGCTCTTTCGATGTGCAGAACATTGTTTTCCACTTTCAGGCTTACCGAGTCGTCAATTTGTTGTTTCAATTCGCCCAATTTGCCTTTTACGGTAACGATTTTATCATCAGATACGCTAATGCTGACACCGTCGGGCAATGTAATGGGTAGTTTTCCTATTCTTGACATGGATTACTTCTCCTTTTTTTTAGCTGATATAACACAAAACTTCACCGCCAACGTTTAATCTGCGAGCTTCTTTATCGGTCATAATGCCGCTTGAAGTCGAAATGATGGCAATGCCTAATCCGTTGAGTACGCGTGGCAGGTTTTCGGCATGCACGTATTTTCTCAATCCGGGGCGCGAAACGCGTTCGATGCGCGTCATGGCGGGCATTTTTGTTGCGGGATGGTATTTCAGGGCAATCTTAATGGTGCCTTGTTTATCGTCGTCTTCAAATTTATAGTTGAGGATATAGCCTTTTTCGAAAAGGATCTTGGTGATAGCCTTTTTCACGTTTGAGGCGGGAATTTCCACAACCCTATGTTTAGCCATGACCCCGTTTCTGAGTCTGGTTAAATAATCTGCAATAGGATCTGTATACATTCTATGCTGCTTTTAAATATTACCAACTTGCTTTCTTCACACCTGGGATGAGGCCTTTGAGTGCCATTTCCCTAAAATTGATACGTGAAATACCGAATTGCCTCATATAGCCCTTTGGGCGGCCTGTTAGCTGGCAACGGTTGTGCAAACGAACCGGCGAAGCGTTTCTGGGTATGTGCTGTAATGCTTCATAATCACCAGCTTCTTTCAGTGCGGCACGTTTGGCTGCGTATTTCTCGACCATTCTTTGTCTTTTACGCTCGCGCGCTTTCATTGATTCTTTTGCCATGCTCTATTCTTTTTTTTGATTCTTAAACGGTAGGCCAAATTCTTTGAGCAGTGCCATCGCTTCAACGTCGGTGTTGGCCGTTGTTACGAGGGTGATGTCCATCCCATTGATTTTATTAATTTTATCAATATCAATCTCGGGGAAGATAATTTGTTCGGTTATGCCGAAACTGTAGTTTCCACGGCCATCGAATCCTTTGTCGCTGATTCCGCGAAAGTCGCGTACACGGGGCAGGGCCACTGCAACAAGGCGTTCGAGAAATTCATACATTTTCACTCCGCGTAGGGTTACACGAACCCCGATGGGGTTTCCGCGACGAAGTTTAAAGTTCGAGACGTCCTTTTTAGAGATTGTGGCAACGGCTTTTTGTCCGCAGATAGCCGACATTTCATCGATACCGTAATCAATAAGTTTTTTGTCGGTAAGCGCTGCACCGATACCCTGGTTCAACGAGATTTTAACTAAACGTGGAACCTGCATTACAGATTTGTATTCAAACTGTTTCATCAGTGCAGGCACGATTTCACTTTTGTATTGTGATTGTAGTCTGGGTGTGTAGCTCATTACTTAATTACCTCCCCTGTTTTTTTAGAATAACGGACTGATTTTCCTGTTTTTTCGTCAATTTTGCGGCCTGTGCGGGTTGCTTTTCCTTTTCCGTCAACCACTTTGAGGTTGGAGATATGGATTCCGGATTCTTTTTTTACGATTCCTCCTTTTGGGTTTTCGGTGTTGGGTCGTGTATGTTTCGATACTAAGTTTACGCCTTCTACAACGGCGCGTTCTTTTTCGATGTTCACGCTCAGCACTTTTCCTTTTTCGCCTTTATGGTCGCCGGCTATAACGACAACGCTATCGCCTTTTTTTACATGTAATTTGCTCATAGTTTCAACTCGATTTAAAGCACTTCGGGTGCCAGTGAAACAATTTTCATATACTGTTTTTCCCTAAGCTCGCGGGCTACGGGGCCAAAAATACGGGTGCCGATCATTTCGCCTGCGTTGTTTAGCAGTACTACGGCATTGTCGTCGAAACGAATATATGAACCGTTTGC
>CAYYDS010000098.1:4562-9723 GCA_964470665.1 uncultured Lentimicrobiaceae bacterium | reverse complement strand
AACGCCTTTATGTTCGATGTTGGCAACCGAAGCGCGAAAGGCATTGCGCGCATGGTCAACAAATGAGCCAACGCCCTGTGATTGCACTACGTCGCCAAACTCTTCGCTATTCAGGTTGTTTTCGAGCTTGCCAATCCAATATTGCCCTTCGATGTCGTATGTTTCGCTTTCAGTGCTGCGATATGCCGAGGCTATAAATTTAAGATCCAGGTCGTTATGTGGTTTATAGCTCAACGTAAGCGCGCCCATTCCTGTTTCGAAGCGATCTACTTCCTGCCCGTCGAAATAAATCATCAGCCGGTAGGCTTCGCTTAGCATTCCAAACTGGGTTTGGCGTGTTTCGGGGATGAGTTTGTAATTGTTGCGCGCGTAATAGCCCAGCAACGAGAGATCCCATTTTTTTGCCGGTTTGTAGCTCAAAAGCGACTGAATATCAATAAAATCAGGGCGGTATTGGCCTTGAGTTTCCATTGCGTTTAAAACGTATTGGGTTGTTTTGTAACGTGTTCCGAATAGGTAGGTGAAATTGCTTTTCGGGTTGATGCCTTCTACATGAAGGTCGGCTCCGAGCAGGCTCAATGCAACCGATCCGCCATTTTCCACCGGGTTTTTGTAGGTAACATCAAGCGCCGACGATAGTTTGTCGCCATATTCTGCCGAAAAGCCTCCGGCCGAAAAACTGATGCCCGAAACCATTGCCGGATTTAAAAAGCTAAGGCCTTCCTGTTGGCCCGAACGGATTAAAAAAGGCCGGTATATCTCGATGCCGTTTACATACACTAAATTCTCGTCGAAATTGCCGCCCCTAACCGTGTATTGCGAACTTAATTCGTTGTTCGACGAGACTCCGGGCAAGGTTTTAATGAGGTCTTCGATGCCGCTGCTAAAGCTCGGGAGTTCGCGGGCAGACTTGGGATTGATTTTCGAAACGCTTCCAATGCTGGTGCGCGCACCATGTACTTCGGCAGTGGGCAGGTCGGCTGCTGTTTGCACAAGACTTACGTTGAGCAATCGCGTTTCGCCGGCCCGGAGTTGGAGTTGATAACTGGTATGGCGGTAGCCTAAAAACGAAAAAGTGATGGTGAAACTGCTGTCAGCCGGCACTCTTATTTCGTAGCGGCCCCTGAAATCGGTGGTTATGCCCTCTTTGCCGTTGGTAAGCGTTACGTGAGCCAGCTCAATAGGCCTGCCTTTTTCGTCGCTAACTTGCCCTTTGAGCATTGCTTTATGCTGGCTGTGTGCGTTTAATGTGGTAAGTAAAACGAAAAAGTAAAGGAGAAAAAACTTTTGGCTCATTCGTGCTTTGTGTCTAACATCAAAACTTTCGGAAAAGAGTTTTATTTTATCCTGCGCAAAATTAAAAATAAAAAAAGCTGCTGTTGTTTGCCAACAGCAGCTTTTACATATTTTTTGCTGGTATTAGTATTTGTAGAGATTGCCGCTTTTTTCGGCGTCTAATAATGCAGCGTAAATACCTTTCTTGTTGATTAAACGAATGCCGGCAGCACTCACTTTCAAGGTAATCCACTCGTCCATTTCAGGAACATAAAAACGCTTTATCTGAAGGTTGGGCGAAAAAGTCCTCTTGGTTTTGCGGTTTGAGTGCGAAACATTGTTTCCTGACATGACTTTCTTTCCGGTAATCTGACAAATTTTTGACATGACGCAATGGGTTTAAATACGGTTTCCCTAAAAATGGGAGTGCAAAATAACGCATATTTTTTCAATTACACAAAACTTAATTTAAAAAATTAAATTATTTCTATAATTTGCACATAACCAGCTTGTTAAAACTTGTGTTTTTGCAAAGGAATTAAGACTTGCCACGAATTTTTATTCAAAATTTACGTAAGGCTGAAGTCTGCTCAGCTCGTCATCGCTAAGTTCGGCAATGGTTTTCAGTTCTTCGCTGTTTCGAATGAAACCACGCCGCTCGCGATGAGTAACGATTTTTTTTACTTGAGCAAATTCCAGATAGGGGTGTTTTATCAGTTTATTAAAATCTAATCTGTTGATTTTTAATGGGACGATGTTGTTGGTGTCTATTTCAATATAGTTGATAATCATCTGAAATTTGGTTTCGTCCATGCCATTAATTTCGCGCAATTGTTCGGAGCTTACAAAGCCGCCTAAGCTGCTGCGGTATTTTAGAATGCGGTGCGCCGTCCACTTTCCGATTAGTGGCAACGATTCCAAACTTGCCGAGTCGGCGCTGTTGATGGGAATGGGTGCCGGCCTTGGGACTTTTTCCGGAAGGGGGCTTTCGGCCATTATTTGTTTCGCAAAACGGCTGTTTCTGCCGGCAGCCGAATCGGGCGGAGGGATGCGGATAAAAGGCTCGAGTATGTCGTATTCTTCCGGGCTGATGCTGTATAACCGGCCAAAATCTTCCTTGCTGTAAAACTTTCCTCCTTTAGCTTCATAGTTTTTGATGTTGCGTATTTGCCGGTCGCTAAGGCCAAGTTTCTTCCACTCTTCGGCAGAAAGCTGGTTGGGGTTGAACGGAAAAGGGTTGAGCGTAGATTTGGCCATCGCATAGGAGGCTAAAAGCGGATCGAAGCGCTCCTCGGCTTGTTGATCGTGAGGTAAATCGCTGTTAATCAGCTGGATGGTATTTTTTAGAAAAAGGCTGTCGGCTTCGGTTATTTGCAACAAATGATCCGATATGATTTTACCGTTGAAATAAATAAAGAGCAGCAGCATGCCCGACAACGCCAGCAAGGTGAAAATTGCCTGTTGTTCTCTTTTGCTGAAGCGGAAAAAAGTTTTCCATTCATCCATTTGCAGCCCGGGTTTTAAAATAAGCAGTAACTAACTTCCATTGCCAAAAAGGCCGATACCGTTTAGAAATACCAATGCGATGGCAATTGGAGCAATAAAACGTATAATAATGATATATAAGGTGTTAAGATATCCTTTGAGTTTGCCTTCGTTGGTTAGCTCGGCAAAAACGTTTTCTTTTTTCATTACCCAAGCTACAAAAAGTACAATGAGCAGGCCGCCCAAGGGCAGCAAAACAGTGGCCGAAGTTTTTTCGAGCAAATCGAACAGGCTAAGTCCGCCAAAGCTTAAATTGGGCAAATGGCCCTGGCTAAGTGTGCAAAAAATGCCCAGTACCGAAATGCTTGCCGCTGCAATTAGTGTTGATTTTGCCCGGCTGAGTTTCATTTCTTCCGAAAGATAGGCCACTACCACTTCGAGTACGGAAATGGTGGAGGTGAGTGCGGCAATAGCCAGCAGGACGAAGAAAATTATTTCGAAAAACTGCCCGCCAGCCATTTGGCTAAAAATCATCGGGAGGGTGATGAAAACTAAGCTTGGGCCAGATTCAGGGGCAATATTAAAGGCAAAAACAGCCGGAAATATGGCCATGCCGGCCAAAATAGCCACCATTGTGTCGGCTATGGAAACAGAAAAAGCTGTGCTGCTGAGGTTATCGTTTTTGCTGATGTATGATCCGTAGGTAATCAGCGTTCCCATGCCAATACTGAGCGAAAAGAACGCTTGGCCCAGTGCTTGCAACAACACACCGGCATTTATTTTACTAAAATCGGGCTTAAACAAAAAGCGTACGCCTTCTATTGAGTTGGGAAGGGTTACGGAGCGGGTTACTAAAAGCAGCAAAATTGCGAAAAGCATGGGCATCAGTATCTTATTGTATTTTTCGATGCCGTTTTTTACGCCTTTTAAAATGATGTAGGCGGTTAGTGCCATAAAAAGAAGTTGCCAAAGCACCGGTCGCAGTCCACTAGTGATAAAGCTGTTAAACTGAGTGGTGAGCGTGGCTTTGTTGGTTTTGTCGAAGCCTCCGGCTATGGTTTGGTACAAGTATTCGAGTGTCCAGCCCGAAACGGTAGTATAAAATGCAAGGATCATAAAGGCAGCCGTAATGCCCACAAAGCCGGCCAATGGCCAGGCAGTTTTTGGTGCCAGCCGCCTGAAAGCGCCTACAGGGTTGCTTTGTGCGCGACGGCCAATCACAAATTCCGATAGCATAACCGGAACGCCTATTCCCACAACAAATGCCAGATAAACAAGTAAAAAGGCAGCGCCTCCATTTTCGCCGGCTACGTATGGAAATCTCCAAATGTTTCCTAATCCGATAGCCGAACCGGCTGCTGCAGCAATTACCCCTATTTTACTCCCAAAGTTTTCGCGTTTTGTTTCCATCCTTTTTTTTGTTTTTGGTTTTGTTTGGAGCATTTACATCTTTATTGTCAACTTGTTTCAAGCTCTTTGATTAGTCCGGTTGAAAGGTCGAGCACCCAGGCGTGGATTTCGAAACATCGATCGCAGTTTTGAAGAGCTTGCTGCACTACGTGTGTTTTTTTCAGATTTTCAACCTGGTTGATTACGTTTAGTTCGCTCAGGCGATTCATGCGTTGTTTTTCATTGCTTATGGCGTCGAGTTCGGCTTTGTGTTCGCGGGCTAAATCGCGTATAGGGCTAATCCAGTTGCCCACAAGGCCGCCCGCATTGCCTGTATAGGCAGCATGAATGCCTCCGCAATCGTAATGCCCGCAAACAATTACATGCTTTACTTTTAAAACATTTACGGCATAATCTAAAACAGAGAGCAGATTGATATCGGTAATCGAAACCTGGTTTGCAATATTTCGATGCACAAATAGCTCGCCCGGTTCGGTGTTTGTGAAGGTATCCAAAGGCATTCGGCTATCCGAACAGCCGATATACAGAAAATTGGGCTGCTGCCGCAGGCTAAGCTGATTGAAGTAGTTGGGATTTGCGTCTTTTTTTCTTTCGGCCCATTGCAGGTTGTTTGCAATCAGATGGCTGTATTTTAAAGGTGTCATTGAGTAGTATTAGGGTTTATTCGTAGCGGAGCGATTCGATGGGGTCAACACTTGCGGCTTTGTTGGCCGGGATATAGCCCGATGCTAATGCAACAAGAAAACAGAGTATAACGGCCATCACTATCCAAGGCCAGGGGATAATGAAGGCGCTTCCAATTATCATCGAAAGGATGTTGCCCACAAGAATGCCTGCCACAATACCAACAACACCGCCTATTTGGGCAATAACGATGGCTTCCATCAGAAATTGGTCGCGTATGGTTTTACGGGTGGCGCCCATTGCTTTGCGGATACCGATTTCCTGCGTGCGTTCGGTCACCGACACCAACATGATGTTCATGATGCCG
>CAYYDS010000098.1:0-4552 GCA_964470665.1 uncultured Lentimicrobiaceae bacterium | reverse complement strand
TAAAAGTGGCGCCAAGCCTTACCTGGCCGGTTAAGTCAATGAGCATATTGGCGATATTATCGCTCTTTTCGATGCTAAAAGTTTCGGGATACCCTGGCAGATCCCGACGGATAATTCTAAAGAGCCCGGTAGCTTCGCCAATAGCGGCAACCATTTCCTCGGCGCTTTTTGTGCGAATGCTGATGGTGTGGTTCATATTGGGTCGCGAAAAATATTGCCTCACATTGTTTAGAGGCATCAGGCAATTGCGATCGCCACTGAAACCAATGCTGGAGCCTTTTTCTTGCAAAACACCCACAATGCGGTATTTTCCGGGGCCAACGCTGATAATCTGCCCAATGGGGTCTTCGTTGTTTTTGAAAAGGTCTTTCGCAATGGAGCTGCCGATGATGCTTACGTGCGAACCATTTAGTATTTCGTTGGCAGTAAAGTTGCGGCCTTTTTCAATTTCGAGGCCCGAGTTGTAGAGGTAATTATCGTCAATGCCAATAATTTGGATGTTGGGATTGGTTTTTTCGCTTCCAAATTTGAGGGTTACAATGCCTGAGCCATAAGTGAAAATGCTGGTGCTTGCCGGAAAGCTGTATTCGTCGCGAAAGGCCATTGCTTCGCGGTAGCTGACGCTTTTGTATGCCTGGGCATTGCTGCGTCGGCCACCGATATGCACACTCATTTCGCGGTTGCGTATGTTAAAGGTGTTGGCGCCCATCATGCTGAAGTTTTCGTTCAGGTAGTATTTAATCGAGTCGATAGCGGTGAGGATACCTACCAGCGCCATGATGCCAAAACCAATGATGGCCACGGTGAGCACGGTGCGGAGCATATGGCTTTTGATGGATTCAAAAGAGATGCGTACGTTTTCGTTTATTACACGGCTCATGGATGAACGGCTTTTAAGAGTCCGATTTTTTACCAAAGGCAAGGTCGCCTGCATCGCCCAAGCCGGGTACGATATAGGCTTGGGCGGTAAGCTCGTCGTCAACGGCGCCTACCCAAATGGTGATGTTGCGCAACGAAAGATTGCGGCGTGCATATTCGAGGCCTTCGCTGCTTGCCAAAGCCGACACAATATGGATATGACGGGGCATGCCCAAAGCCAGCATATTGCGTATGGTTTTTACTACAGAAGCTCCCGAAGCCAGCATGGGATCGCTGAGAATGAGCACTTTGTCGGTAATGACCGGGCTCGAAATATATTCTACCCTAATCTCGAAATCTTCGTTTTTGTCGTATTTGCGGTATGCTGTAATAAAAGCGTTGTCGGCTCTGTCAAAATAGTTGAGCAATCCCTGATGCAAAGGCAAACCGGCCCTTAGGATAGTTGCTAATATCGGCTGCTCTTGTATCAGCTTCATTTCGGCAATGCCTAATGGGGTAACGATTTCTACCGCGCTGTATTCGAACTCTTTGCTTATTTCATAAGCGAAAATTTCGCCCAAACGCTCGAGGTTTCTCCTGAAACGCATCCGGTCGGTTTGAATTTCTACATCGCGTAGCTCGGCAATAAACTGATTAAAGATTGAATTGGTTTCACCAAGATTTCTGATCATGGAAGAATGTGTTAGGTTAAGGACAAAAGTAGCAAGAATTAGGTCAAAATAAGTTGAACAGCATCAAATTCTCTTCAACAACATTTATGTCTTTCTTTTTTTAGCTTTTTTAGGGCGTTTGATATATCGTATCAAATTGAAAGCCAGCTTTAACGGCAGCGGAAGGCGATTGATCATAATGCCCGGATAGCTTACCGGATGGCTTCCAAAACCTTTGTAAAAGCGTGCCAGATTTGGGTTGTCGCTCCCCTCGAAATCGAGAACCAAAAGATTTCCTGCTGTTTGTTGAATAACGTAGTCGATGAGCAAGGTCATGGCGTTTTTTTCTTTTCCAATAGCCGACGCTCCCGAAAAAAGGAAGGTAAGCCTTTGGTGGCTTTTTACAAATATGGCCCCGGCGCACAGCTCGTTTTGTTCGGTATAGGCGCCAATAGTGGTGGCCATGCCATGGTTGATAATATTAAAAATCAGGTTTTGTAAACGCCTGTATTCGAAGTCGTTCCAATGGCTGATGGTTCTTCCGCGATGGTTTCTGAAAAGATTTATGATGTCAATCGGGCTGATATTTGCTACGATGGTCAGATGCGCTTCTTGTGCCTTTTTGAGGTTTCGTTTTGTATTTGTATTGTATTTCTGATAGAGCAGCTTGTAGTTCGAAATCAGGTCGAGCTCATAATTGGTGTGCCAGCTTACGTTTTTTGCGGGCATCGAAGTGAGGTTGTGCGTGTTGAGCCTGATTTCGACCAGGCGGAAAAAAGAGGGGATGGCCTTGATGAAGCTGTCGGTAATGGCAGGGCTTAGGTTTTTAACCGAGAAAATGCCCAGTTGCTGCGCAAAAAACGGTTGAAAAAGATAAAAAACACCAAAGCGCACATTGCCCGTAAGCGGAAAAACGCGCACATAATCGTCTTCGATAAGTGCGTTCCAGTTTTTATGCACAATATCGAGATACCACGACCATGCGTAAATATTGCCGTTGAAGGCATCGCGGATGCAGCGGTCCCATCTGGCCTTGTCAATGTCGTTGTGAAGCACAAAGCTGATCATGGCATTGGCGAATTGATGGCAAAACGGATTATTTCTTCATAAAGTTCAACCCATCCTTTCCAGCGTTTTTTGTTGCTGAGCGTTTCGTTGTGCCAAAGAGTGGTAAAGGTGCCCCCAACGTTTTTTACTTCCTGGCAAAGCTGTTTTGCCATTTCGAGCGCTTTTTCGCCTTCTAAGTTCAAATAATCGCGCAGGGTGCCGTCCATCAGCGTGATGGGATGGATTTGCAGATTTGTGGTGATGTCGTGATCTAAATCGTAAAACGGAAAATTGGTGGCAATTCCGGCTCTAAAACCCGGCTGACTTGCATAACCCATCGTATAGTCGTCGGTAATATCTAAATCAATAAGCTGATGATAGGTTGCCGGCAGGCTCATGCGCAAAAAATGCTGCCTGCTTTTGCTAATTTGGTGGTTAAGCACTGCCGAAAGCGAGTTGATTTCGCCGCGAAGTTTTGCCTTGTTCAGAAAAGAGCCAAACGAAGGATGGATGCCTATTGGCGCATAATCGGCCAGGAGCTTGATCAGGCGCTTGAAATGAGAGTTTTTTACAGGAGTGTTTTTGTCGTTGAGGCCATATTCGGCATAAAGGATAAAATAAATCGGCCTGAGGCGGTATTTTTTTTGCAAGCTTAGCTGCAGCTCGAAGGTGTCGAAAGGATCGGGCGTTTTTTTAAACAAAACTTTCAAACGGGTTTTCAGCTCGTCGAAGTCGCGTTTTAGCATGTCGCGGGCAATACCGCCAAGGCTGCGATAAGCTCCTTTGTGCAGGTAAGCCCACGCAGCATCAATGTCGTAAGTGGGCTGAAAACTGTAGGCGGGTAAACGAAATGATAGCGTAGGAAATACCCGGCTGAGTGTTTTGGCAAGCTGTTGCGACCAGATGTTGACAATGGGTTTTTGCAACATTCCCATTTGGTGCAGGCACGACGACGAGGCCTCGAACCGGCCGTACTGATCGGGCACAAAGGGCAGGTATTCCTCATAGCGGCTGAGCAAAAAGAAAGAGGCGGCAAACAAGTCGAAAGGCAATAGCGAATGGGGGTCGTAAACCGGAAAAAAAGCTTTAACTCCTTCATAATCGAATGGCCTGATCTCCTGCGGGGCAATTTCACGCTCAAAAAGCAATGGTGTAGCCTTGAAAAATGGATGGCCGCCAAAAGCCTTTTCGCCGTAGATGATACGTGGGCCGGAACAATGCGCAAAAACATCGCTATCGCTCGTAAACTGATAATCAATGCCCAATAGGTTTTTCAGAACAAGATCGAAGGTGTACTTCAGCCTGTTCGTAGTTTTTGGAACCAAAACCAATAATCTGTCCATCGGGCTTCAAAATTAGCTTTTTTACGCTATAATCGGCCTAAGTGTTTTAAAAATAAGTGGCTTTTGCTTGTTCTTTTTTACGATGAGCCCGCGAGGTAAGTGCTTATTTTGTACTTTTGAGCGCCTAAAAATTAAGGTAGCGTATGGATCAGTTTATTGTTTCTGCACGAAAATATCGCCCGGCAACTTTCGATATGGTTGTTGGCCAACAGGCTATTACCTCTACATTGAAGAATGCCATCCGCAATAATATTTTGGCACAGGCATTTCTTTTTACCGGGCCGCGTGGCGTGGGCAAAACCACCTGCGCGCGCATTCTTGCAAAAACCATTAACTGCTTTCATCCATCATCCGAAATGGAAGCCTGCGACCATTGCGAATCCTGCAAGTCGTTTAACAATTCGGCTTCATTTAACATCCACGAATTAGACGCTGCTTCCAACAACTCGGTTGACGATATCAGAAATTTGGTTGATCAGGTGCGCATCCCGCCTCAGGTGGGGAAATATAAAATCTATATCATTGACGAGGTTCATATGCTTTCGTCTGCTGCGTTCAACGCCTTTCTGAAAACACTGGAAGAACCGCCTTCGTATGCCAAATTTATTTTGGCTACTACCGAAAAACACAAAA
>CAYYDS010000097.1:7820-9896 GCA_964470665.1 uncultured Lentimicrobiaceae bacterium | reverse complement strand
GCTCAAAGGCAATTTGATCGAGCAAATTCGCTATAGCAATTCAACCGAGTTTGTTTCGTCCGACGGCATTGGCGACTCGTGTCCCTG
The DNA here is from genome assembly GCA_964470665.1 of uncultured Lentimicrobiaceae bacterium. Classification (GTDB taxonomy): domain Bacteria; phylum Bacteroidota; class Bacteroidia; order Bacteroidales; family F082; genus JALNZU01. The sequence continues at coordinate 9,809 of CAYYDS010000097.1, read as the reverse complement.
CATCTACGACAGCCCTGCCACTAAGGTTTCCGAAGACGGAAAAACCATTATCCTATACCTGTGGTACGACAATGAGTTTGGTTATACCAGCCAGGTAGTCCGCCTTGCCCGCCATGTTGCCCGTGTGAAAAGTTACCGCTATTACTAAAAACGAACCGTCTTGCCGGAAAGCCCATATCTTTAGGGCTTTCCGGTAAGACGATTTTTATTTTCAATACGTTTTTTTATTTTTTTTTTTTTAATTTTTTCTTTCGGTGGCTAAAAACTGACATCTGTAAAAAAGAAAAAATTTCGCTTTGCAGGTAAAAAGTACGCAGATGCGCCTTAATTTTGCCTGCTTATTTAAGCACATTTCGTTCATGAAAAACACCAAATATATCTTTGTTACCGGAGGCGTTACCTCGTCGCTGGGAAAAGGTATCATTTCAGCATCTTTGGCCAAACTCTTTCAGGGAAGAGGCTTTTCGGCCACCATCCAAAAGCTCGACCCTTATCTCAATGTTGACCCCGGAACGCTAAATCCTTATGAGCACGGCGAATGCTATGTTACGGAAGACGGCGCGGAAACCGACCTTGATTTGGGACACTACGAGCGTTTTTCGAACGAACCCACCTCACAGGCAAACAACGTAACGGCCGGCCGAATTTATCAATATGTCATCAACAAAGAGCGCGAAGGAGGCTACTTAGGCACCACTGTTCAGGTGATTCCGCATATTACCGACGAGATAAAACGCCGGATCAAGCTGCTGGGGCAAAATGGCAGTTACGACTTTGTGATTACCGAAATTGGAGGAACGGTTGGCGATATTGAATCGTTTCCTTTTATCGAAGCCATCCGCCAGATGCGTTGGGAGATGGGGAAAAATTGTGCAGTCATTCACCTTACATTGGTTCCCTTTCTGGCTGCTGCCGGCGAACTAAAAACGAAGCCTACCCAGCATTCGGTAAAAACCATGCTCGAGCAGGGGGTGCAGCCCGACATCATCGTTTGCCGTACCGAAAAACATTTGAACGACAGCATCCGAAGCAAGATAGCCCAATTTTGCAACGTGGATGTCAGCGCTGTTATCGAAAGTATTGATGCAACCTCAATCTACGATGTACCCCTGTTGATGTTGGAAGAGAAACTTGACATCGAAGTGCTGCGAAAAACCAATACACCCATACCCGAAAAAATTGAATTTGGCAGTTGGATCCACTTCCTGAAACGACTTCATAACCCTGTAAATCAGGTTTCTGTGGCTTTGATCGGCAAATATGCCGACCTCAAAGACGCCTACAAATCCATTAATGAGGCCTTTATTCATGCCGGTGTTGCCAACGAATGCAAGGTTAATATCCGCTATGTACATAGCGATCACCTCGACCAATCGAATATTGCCGATGAATTGGCCGGTGTTGATGGGGTTTTAGTGGCGCCCGGTTTTGGCGAAAGAGGCATCGAAGGGAAAATTATGGCAATCGAATATGTTCGTACACACAACATACCCTTTTTAGGCATCTGCCTTGGAATGCAGTGCGCGGTGATTGAGTTTGCACGTAACGTGCTGGATATCAAAGATGCACATTCGACCGAAATGAACCCCAGAACCTCATTTCCGGTGATTGACCTTTTGCAAACTCAAAAGGGAATTAAAAATCTGGGCGGAACCATGAGGCTTGGAGCATACCCATGTAAACTCGACCCCGACTCGAAAGTGTTTGGAATGTATCGCGAAACCATGATCTCCGAACGTCATCGCCATCGTTATGAATTTAATAACGAGTATAAAAAAACATTTCAAAAGGCCGGGATGCACCTCACGGGAATTTACCCTAATGAAAACTTGGTCGAAGTCATCGAGTTGGCCGATCACCCTTGGTTTATCGGCGTGCAATTCCACCCTGAGTATAAAAGCACTGTGGCCAATCCGCATCCGCTTTTTGTAGGTTTTGTTAGCGCCATGCTTGAACAAAGCCATAAGCAGTAACGTTTTTTCGGCCGAG
>CAYYDS010000097.1:0-7810 GCA_964470665.1 uncultured Lentimicrobiaceae bacterium | reverse complement strand
CAAAAGCACCCTTTCGATCGTATTTTCAGGGCTGGTTAATTAGGGCGATTTTGTAAATCAAAGATTTTCTGCTGTTTATAAATCGTTCGCCAGGCTTTCTTCTGACGGGTTTCGGGCAAAGCATATAATCACTATTTTTGCACAGTTTTCTAAAAAATACTATGAATAGAGATTCCATACTAGGGTTTATCCTTATTGCAGTTATCCTTGTCGGCTATTCGATTTGGATGACCCCATCGAAAGAAGAAATGGCTGCCATGCGGCAAAAACAAGATTCTATTCAGCTTGTTCGCCAGCAGCAGCGTTTGGCCGATTCCATCCGCTTGAGCGAAGAGCTGAAAGCTGCCGAACAACGTATGGACGCATCAAATGCAGTGGCAGAACTCCATAGCAGCGATTCGAGCTCTGCTTTCCGGATTCTGCAGGATAGATACGGCGCCTTTGCCTTGTCGGCCGCAGGCTCCGAGCAAGATTGGGTTGCAGAAAACCAACATTTGCAGCTTACATTCAGTTCGAAAGGGGGCTTCATTAAACAGATTTTGCTGAAAGATTATGTTACATGGGATACATCGTCTTTGATACTTTTTGATCCCCAAACGGCGAAATTTGATTTTTCATTCTTTTCGAATAATCGCTCCATCAATACCTCCGAATTATATTTTACACCTTTTGTAAACGGAAAACCTTTTGATGGCGATGTGTTTCCGGCCGTGAGCGGCGATAGCCTTTTCATCAGCCTGAAAGCCTATGTGTCGAATAATGAGGATGTTGACGAAAATAAATACATCGCCTTAAATTATTCGATTTACCCCGATTCGTACAAAGTGGGTTTTGCGCTCGAAATGAAGGGTTTGGGCAATACACTGGCCGGCAATACCAGCTTCATCAATCTCGACTGGACGGTTGATCTTCTGAATCAGGAAAAAGCAATAGACCGTTTTAATGGCCCCACTATTTATTTTAAACACCTGAACGATGATGTGGATAATTTGTCGCAAACCAAAAACGACGAAAAAAGCATCAAAACCAAGCTTAAATGGGTATCGTTTAAACAACAGTTTTTTAGCACCACTATCGTAGCTAATGGCGCTTTCAACAATGCCGATATTCGCACTTTCGATAGCGAAAACAGCAAAAACAGCCGCTATATGAAGAGTGCAAGGGCTTCGATGGATATTCCGGTGAGCCTGAGCGACAACCAAAGCATCCCCATGTTTTTCTATTTCGGTCCAAACAGCTACTCCGAACTAAAAGAATATGATTTGGGCCTTGAGCGTCAGATACCGCTTGGTTGGGGTTTCTTCCTTTTGGCATGGATTAATATCTACATTGTTATTCCCACCTTTAACATTTTGGGAAGTTTTGGCTGGAATTACGGCATTGTGATATTGGTGCTTACCATTTTATTGAAGATTTTCCTTTTCCCTATTGCTTACAAAACCTACAGTTCGTCGGCCAAAATGCGTGTTCTCAAACCAGAAGTTGACGAAATCAACGCGAAATACCCCAAACAGGAAGACGCGATGAAAAAGCAACAGGCCATAATGAATTTGTATAAGCGTGCCGGCGCCAATCCCATGTCGGGCTGCGTCCCCATGCTGTTGCAAATGCCAATTCTGATTGCGATGTTCAGGTTTTTCCCTTCGAGCATCGAGCTGAGACAAAAAGCCTTCCTTTGGGCGCACGACCTTTCCACTTACGACAGCATTTTCGATCTCCCGTTCAACATTCCTTTTTATGGATCGCACGTGAGCCTATTTACTTTGCTGATGACTATTTCAACAGTTATTTATACCTATCAAAACAACCAAATGATGGGCAGCCAAAGCAATCAGATGCCGGGTATGAAAACCATGATGTACCTGATGCCGATCATGTTTTTAGGAATTTTCAACAATTACGCATCCGGATTGAGTTATTATTACCTGCTGGCCAACCTGATTACTTTTGCACAAACGTATATTTTCCGCTTTGTGATTAATGAAAACAAGGTAAGGCAAAAAATGGAAGAAAATAAAAAGAAACCCATCAAGAAATCGGCTTTTCAGCAACGGCTTGAAGAAGCTGCTAAGCAGAGGGGAATGAAATAAATCAACCGTATTTCTGTTGGAAAGAACCTATTACGAACGAATTGGCCGCGACCGGCTGAGGTTGATAATCAGCCACTTTTATGAGGGCATCAGGGAAGATGATTTGCTTTTGCCCATGTATCCGGGCGATTTAGATGCTGCCGAATTGCGCCTGTTTTTATTTTTAGTTCAATATTTGGGCGGCCCGGCCACTTATTCGCAAAGGCGTGGGCATCCGCGACTGAGGATGCGACATGTGGATTATCCGATTGATGAAGCCGCCCGCGATCGTTGGCTGATGCGGATGAAAAATGCCATGAACCAAGTGGAAATTGATGATGAATGCCGAAATTTCTTATGGAGTTATTTCGTGCAAACGGCTGATTTTCTGCGAAATAAATAGAAAATATTTAGCTGTTCTCAATGTAACTGCGATACAATGTTTTCGATTTGCGTAGGTTAGCCAAAATATTGACGGGCTTTTCCATATCGCAAACTAATTGCCGCCGGCTGTATTTTTCAGGACAAAGAACAGGGTCGTCTTGAGCTAAAGCAGCATAATGATCGAGGCAAACCATGCCCCGGCTAGCAACTAGGCTGATAAGTTTTAAAAAGTTAGAAATATTTTTCTTAGGGTAATCCATAGCCAACGAATGGCTGATTGCTTTTTCAAGCAATTGATAAAAATCAGCCCTTATTTCGTTTAAGTTGGGATTGGCAGTAATAAGAGTCTGACGCTTTTTTTGCCAGTCGAACCACAAATCAAACAGATCGTTCGCGTATTGCAGCAGATTGCCTAAGGCAAAAATGGCCTGTTCTTCGCCAGTTTTTATCGGATTTTCGAGCAGATGCCGAAATAAAAGCGTTGCATAGCCGCCTTTTTCAGCAGTAAGGCGCATCAGTTCATCCCTTTGAAGTGGGATAGCACTTTCTTGCCTTTTGCTTTCTTGTTGACTTTGAAAAACAAATTTCAACAACTTCCGATAATCATCTTTAAGCGCAATATGGTTAAAAGCTTCTTGCATCAGGTGATGAAACAATTCAATTTTGTATTTAAGCCCCTCATTATCAGCACGTATTTCGCTAATAATTTCATCGTGCGTTAAACCCGATTCATCTAATAAATCGTCGTAAAGCGGCGTTGCTGCGCCAACAATAAGAGCGCAATAACGCTCGTTGGCATTGACCTCTTTTCCGCGCAAAACCGAAAACCAATGATTGGTGATGGCGCTGATGGTGGTGCCCTGCAATAGCCGTTTTTGTACATTAGCTTCAATGATAAATCCCTCATGACCAATCTTTTGCAAAAACAAACGGTGATGGTGAGGGTTCGTATAAAAAACCCTGGAGGCAGTAGATAAAAAGGCGGTTAGCTGGTTCATATCCGAATAAAGAGATGAAACGAAAGGTGCTTTATTTTTGTGGAAAGATAAATAAAAATTCGATCCAATAAGGCATGAAATATGCTTTTTCTGAAAACAAAGCGGGCAAAACAAAAAAACAAAACTTCGTTTAGTGGAAAGATCAATTTTTTAAAAAATATGTTGCACATCATACAATTGTTAAATACCACCAACGCGGCTGGCGCGCGTCTCCAGACGCGTGCCCCGCGTGTTTTCAGGCTTGCCCCGCGTGTTTTCAGGCTTGCCCCGCGTGTTTTCAGGCTTGCCCCGCGCGTTTTCAGGCGTGCCCCGTGTGTTTTCAGGTGTGCTCCGCGCGCCTTCAGACTCGCCTGCACATATTCTGCTTGTTTCTGTATCGCATAATGCAAACCCAACTGCATCAAAAGCTTAGGGCAAAAACTAACGAAAGTTTTATTTGATCTACAATTTAGAATTCCAATTGACAATATCAGCCGCCATTGTCAATAGAGTGAAAAGTTTCATTAGATTTGTCATGTGCCGGGAAAAAGCGTTTTTACTTCAGATTGAGTGGAAAGAACTTGAAACCATCATGAAAAAGTGAATAAATTTTATTGGCGACACGGATATTTTATATTTTTATAGCACAGAAACACGAAAACGACTTTTATTGCGTTTTCAATCTAAATCAGGGCTGTAGAGTTTTTGACGGCACTGCGTTTCATAGCTGAAAGTTTCCCATGGGGGGGATTTTTCGCTATTATCGGCACTGCTTCCGAATGGGGGTAGTGCCGTTTTATTTTATTTTTTTCTTTCGCCTGCTGAAGTTTTTTTTTAGAAGTGCGGATAGGGATCGGCAGTTGAGTTGTTGTGGGAGTTTGAGTTGCCGCAAAGCCGATGAATCACCGGAAGCAGTGTGGCCAGGCGGTTTCCCCAGCGTTCGTCAAAGAGCTGTTTGCATTCGTAAAGTGCATTTTCGCGTGCAGCGAGCGATTGCCGTTTGAAAAGGATAACAAAATCTTTAAGGTCTTGATACACATCGGCTAAATGTTCGGATATGCTAGCGTTGAGCAGGCTGTCGTCACCAAATTCCGATAGTCCGGCATAGAGAAATTCGTCATCGCTTTGAAAAAAATCTCTCAACGAAAGGAAAATTGCGTCCCATTGTTCTTCCGTAACAAAACGTTCGGCCGCTTCGGCATATTCGGGCTCATTGGGCTTTAAAAGGCTTCCGCGCAAATAAAGCAAAGGGGCAAAATGTTGCAAGGTTTCTAAAAAATATTGCTTGGAATAGTTTTCGTTATTTTCGATGAGTTTGCAAAATTCATCGGCTATGGTAATCATCTCAAGGTTTTGCCGCGAAAGGGTATTATCAGTTTCAGCCATGAAGAATAAATCATTTATTTTTACTGCTTGCAAAATTACGGAATATGTGGCACGAGAGGTCAATAAACAACGAATTGAATTGTGTTTCAAAAGATCGGCTGCTCTCGCATCCACCTCTTTATAATGCGTTTTGGCAGTTGATGGAAACGGCTTTTCCGCCCGAAGAACGGCGAACGGAAACCGGATTTAGAAAACAATTGGAGTCGGATCAGTTTTTTATCCTTCTTTTTCTCGACCAGCAATCGGAGCTGATTTCGTTTGTAACCTATTGGAACTTAATTGATTTCATTTATATAGAGCATTTGGCCGTCGTAGAAAAACTTCGCGGAAAGGGCAAGTTTTCGCTGATGCTTAACCGTTTGGAGCTGTTAAACCAAAAAGCAGTGATTTTTGAAGTTGAACCTCCCGAAACCCCTCAGGCTGTTGAGCGAATGGCCATTTATCATCACAAAGGGTTTTATTCGTATGTTTTTCCCTATCTGCAGCCACCCTACAGTTTGGATAAACCATCCTTACGCTTGATTTTGATGGGCAACAGGCCGCAGCCTTCGTTTAACCAGCTTGAAAAGTGGGTGAAAACAATTCAGCAAACGGTATATTCTGCCAGGTTTTACTGAAAGAATTGATAAAAAACGATTTACCATTTCTATTTGCCGTTTGGATTGAGGATGCCGTAGTGAAAGATTTAGGAGTTAAACAACAGGACCTCAAATCACTTTTCTTTTTGAAGTATTTCTTTAAAAATGTTTAACAATATAACCTCTAATTAGGTGATTTTTTTTTTTAACTTTACATAAATTCTTAACAATTTTAAATGCAGAAAAGGCTTGATATATTTTTCCGCTTTTTAGTCGGAATAGGAATTTTAATATCCTCGCAATTAGGCATATACGCTCAAAGCTTTTCAAAAATAGACTCCTTAAAACAAGTGGGGTCAATAACCAAAAACCCAAGCGGAAAGATTGAAATCCTTCATCAATTATCGGCTGCTTATATGAACTATTTGCCCGAAGAAGGCATTCAAGCAGCTCAGCAAGCTTTAACGCTTTCGATTGAAGAGGGGCTGATAAAAGAAATTGCAGAAAGCAGGGAATTGCTTGGCACTCATTTTTTGCATCAACAAAAATATATGGAGGCGCTTAAAAATTTTGATAACGCAGCCGAAATCTACAAATCAATCGCGGATTGGGAGGCCTATTGGAAAAGCAGAAATGAAATTGGCTGGATTTTTTTCCAGACAGGCGATTATCCGCAGGCTCTAACCTATTATCTGGAGGCGCTAAAGTATTATGAAGATCAAAATAATTCGGTAGGTATTGCAAAAATTTTAAATCGAATAGGTATTATCTATCACCGGCAGTTGAATGCTCAAAAAGCCATCGAAACCTATCAAAAAGCCATTGGTATGATGGAAAATGAGCACAAAACCAATGATGTGTTATATGCGCACTTGCTCACCAATTTGGGATTGTCGTATATGGCACTCGACGAGTTGGAAAAGGCAGAGCAGTATTATTTGAAGTCGCAGGAAATAAATACTAAAATCGGGGATGAGCGAATTCATACTGTAAATATTGGGAATCTGGCGGCAGTTTATGCTTCGATGGGAGCGTATCAAAAAGCTGAAAGTTATTTTAAGCAAGCTGCCGAAAACAGCAAAAAAATGGGGCAACCTCACTCTGAAGCAATAAATTATGGCGATTTGGGGGTGTTTTATATTTTTGTGGCCGATGAAGAAAAAAATATTGCCAAAAAAAACAAGTATTTAGATTTAAGTATCGAAAATTTGGAAAAATCGCTGGAAACCCTCATTAAATACAACGATTTGAGGAATTATCAGCTGTTTTCGAAGACCCTTTCGGATGCTTACGAACAAAAAGGCGACTATCTTAAAGCGCTCAACATCTTCAAAACCCATGTGATATACAAAGACAGTGTGTTTAACAACGATATTGAAAGGGAATTATCAAAACGTGAATTGGAATATAACTTTTCCAAACGGGAAGACTCGATACGCATTGCAAACGAAAAAGATTTGGCGGTTAAAGACGCACTTTTGTCAGTACACAAGAATCAGAGATCACTATTGCTAACCGGGCTTTTGCTCTTGAGCATTATCGGAGTTTTGCTTATTGTACAAAACCGAAACCGTAAAGCGCGTAACCGAAAGCTTTCAAAACTCAATCAGGATTTGGAAAATGCCAATTGGCTCAAAGCGCGTTTCTTTTCAATCATTAGCCACGATTTGAGAAGCCCGATTTCGAATATCATCACTTTTATCAGATTGGGCAGAAGCGTTGGCAATGAGATGGATGAGCCAACCCGTCAAAGTATTGAACAACAAACACTTGAAGCTGCCGAAAACTTATTGAAAACAATAGAAGATCTGTTAACCTGGAGCAAAAGTCAATTGAAAAATGTTGAGCCCGAATTTTCGGAATTGCACATTGATGAAATTTTCGACGAGTTTAAGAAGTTTTACCAGCACCAAAGAGAAATAAATTTTGAGTTTGTTTCGCCTGCTAACTTTCAAATTTTTAGCGATCCGAACTATTTAAAAACCATTATAAGAAATCTGACTTCGAATTCGATTAAGGCGATGGACAACATTCCAAGTCCGACCATAAGGTGGGAGGCCTTTGAAAGGGGGAATTCAAAAGTATTGCAGATTACTGATAATGGCCCCGGGGCGTTGCCCGAAATGTTTAATGCCCTTTTCGACGAAACGCATCCGGTTGGTATTCAAAACGGCTTGGGGCTTCACCTTGTGAGAGAAATGGCACATGCCGTTCGTTGCAAAATTGAATTGAAAACAGGCCCCGGCAAGGGATCACAGATTACCCTTGTTTTTGATTCGGTCAGCCACAAGTAAGAGGCCTTGTTTTTATCGGGCATAGCATTGCGCCCACATATGGGTTTTATAGCGTAAATGAAAAACATCCCTTTGCAATAACCTACAAAGGGATGTTTTTTTGCTAAGCGCGAAGCAGAATG
>CAYYDS010000096.1:1861-9947 GCA_964470665.1 uncultured Lentimicrobiaceae bacterium | reverse complement strand
TCATACTTTAGGTCGTACAAATCGGCAACGTTTTTCACCAAACCATTGTCGAACAACAGCTCTACGCGACCTTCGCCCAAGCCTTCGATGTTCATGGCCTTACGTGAAATAAAATGCTCGATGCGGCCCTTTATCTGGGGCGGGCAATGGTAGCTGTTTGGGCAATACCATGCGGCTTCGCCTTCGGCTCGTTGCAAGGGGGTATTGCAGTCGGGGCAATGGGTGATAAAGCTTACCGCTTTGCTTCCGGCGAGCCGGGCTTCGGTTTTTACAGAGGTTATTTTTGGAATGATTTCGCCGCCTTTTTCCACAACAACTAAGTCGTTTTCGTGAAGATCGAGCAACTGAATGATGTCGGCATTGTGCAAACTGGCGCGTTTTACAGTGGTTCCGGCCAGCAAAACAGCTTCTAAATTGGCTACCGGCGTTACAGCTCCTGTGCGCCCTACCTGAAAACTAACCGAAAGCAGCCGTGTGCTTACTTCTTCGGCCTTGTATTTATAAGCAATGGCCCATCGGGGCGATTTTGCCGTAAAACCAAGTTGCTCTTGCTGATCGAAGCGGTTTACTTTGATGACGATGCCGTCAATATCAAACGGAAGCTCGTGCCGGCCCTGGCGCCAGTCGTTGATGTATTCAAAAATGTCGCCGGCACTTTGGCATAAAGCCATTTGGCTGCTGATGCTAAAGCCCCAACTTTTGGCAGCCATCAAACTTTCGTAATGGGTGGCAAACGTAAGATTTTGACCTACAAGATGATAGAGGCGAGCATCGAGTTTGCGCCTTGCTACCTCAGCCGAATTTTGAAGTTTGAGGGTTCCGGCTGCCGTATTGCGCGGATTGGCAAAAAGAGGCAGGTTTTCAGCTGCTCTTTGCGCATTGAGCGCAGCAAAGTTTTCGTGAAGGAAAAAAATTTCGCCTCTGATTTCGAAATTTCCCGGATAATCTCCATGCAGTTTCAAGGGGATATTGCGAATGGTTTTCACGTTGGTCGTAACATCATCGCCACGTGTGCCATCGCCGCGCGTTACGGCCCGCATAAGTATGCCGTTTTCGTAATGCAGGCTAATGGCAAGCCCGTCGTATTTTAATTCGCAAACATACTCAACCTGCTGTTGCCCTAAATTTTTTTGAATTCGTTGATGAAAATCGAGAATTTCGGCTTCGTTGTATGAATTGGCTAACGAAAGCATGGGATAGTTGTGCTGAACCGATTCAAACTGTTGGGTGATGGCTCCGCCAACACGCTGACTTGGCGAGTCGGCCTGCATGAGATCGGGATACTGTTTTTCAAGCGCAATCAGTTTTTCGAGTAGCATATCAAACTCATAATCACTGATTTGAGGCTCAGCTTTTACATAATACAAATAATTGTGCCGGTTGAGTTCGCCAACCATGCGGGCTATCTCGATCGCAGCTTCGGAATGGGTCATGGCTGAGCGTGTTTCGAAGGAATAACAGCCTGATTGCGATAGAGGCTGATGGTTTCGTTGGCATTTATGGGGTTGATGCGGTGAATAACCCTATCCATAATTCCGGGCTTAAAGCGCGCTTCAAAAACCAAGTCGGGCAAGTGCTTTTTAACCGAATCAACGCGAGTTTCGAGGTTCTTTTCCTGTATGAACAACACAAATCCGGGTTGGTTTTCGGTGTTTTCCCATCGATTTTCTTTAGCAGATTGCCAAACTTCTTTTTTATTGTAAATAGCTTGATATTCAGGCCATTGCCCACTGTAATAGACCGGAGGATAGCGCAAAATAGGGCTGTCGCGGTCTTCGATTACAAATGATTTCAGTCCGGGATAATTTCGTAGATACGACATGGATTCCACACGTGCTTTTTTGCTGTACATGGGCGTTATGGCCATGAGCAAGACGATATTTGTTGCCCAAAAAAACACCCAGCCGCTCAGTAGCAGCTTTTTATGCTTTTGCCAAAACTTGCTCATCTCGGCAAATTCTTGCCAGCCGGCCATTCCCAATGTGATGAAAAGAGGAATAACGGGCAATATGAAACGCTCTTGTTTGTTGGGAAAGATGGAATGAAACAGCAGGAAAAGCAGGGTAGGGAAGAAGAGGATGAAACGTTCTTTCCACTTTTTGAAAAAGCCGAAAATAAACATCAAACTCACGGGCGGAATAAGCATGCCGGCTATCACGAGCAGGTATTGGTAGAAAGGCGCTGTTAAATAATCGTTGGCATGGCTCATATTGTAGCGCGAATATTCGATAAATTCGGCGAAAGGCTGATGCCATACCAAAAAATCAACGAAGCCTTGTATGGGGATCACGGAAATAAGAAACCCGATAGCCGTTGAAATCATGCCTTTTGGGTTTCCTAAAAGCCACAGCGCAAGCCCGATACCTCCTGTAAAAATGATGGTTTGAAAACGAATGGAAAATGCAAGCCCAAGAAAAAAACCGGCTACTAAAAATGAAGTTTGATGGTAGCCCGGATCTTCAGCTTTGCGAATTAGCTCTTGCCGCAAAATAATGAGCGAACCATACATCAGAAACGGAATGCTTACCATTTCTACCATATTTCGAACGCTCAAAAAGGGCATAAACCAAAAAACAGCAATGAGCAAGGCCACTTTGTAGGCAGTTTCGCGCCGCGTAATGAGGCTGGCAATGCGATAGGCAAACGAAATGACCAACATCGAGTTGAGGGCATGAATAAACCTGATAACCAGCATCTTCAATTGAGGGTCGCTTATCCCAATGAGTTGAAAAAACTTGAAAAAAAGAAAATGAATGCCTACATAAAAAAAGCTGTGCCCCTGCGGGCCATCATTGCCCTTTGTCCAAGGCAGCCACCCCAAATAGTCGCCTCCGTCGGCCCACGATTGCGCTTGCTCAATAACCAAAAAATGATCGTCGTGCATCCCGTATCCTTTGGAAAAAATTACGGATATCATCCTGACAATGAACCCAATGGCCATGATAAACAAAAACGGATGTTTCGACTGAAAGTGTTGGATACGATGAATCATGCAGATGGGTTTTATCTGTTTCGATTTGCAAAGATACAGCTATTCTATTTTTTTTGGGTTAAGCCTAAAAAAGCCTTAAAAACGAAATCCGAAAAAATTTCCAGAAAAACGATTTGATTCTAACTTACTACCAATCAACCTTTTGCCTTGCAATTGGCATGGTCATGCAACGTGCTCCTCCACCGCCGCGCGAGAGTTCGGCCCCCTCGATGGTGACGACAAATTTTTCGGTCTGGCTGAGGTCTATCTTATTTTTCAGCAAATCTTTGGCCTTAATTACCACATAGCCTTTTTTGCTAAGCGCCTCGATGGTGTGGGTGTTGCGGCCGTAGCCGATGATTTTGCCCGGAGCTAAGGCAAAAAAGTTTGCTCCGCTTTGCCATTGCTCTCTTTCCATCATTACGGTATCGAAATCGCCACCGCAGTTTACCGGGTCAAGATCGAGCCCTAATTTTTTGAGGGCAACAAGGATATTTTTTTCTTCTTTTATTTTTACCACTTTATCGCCTTCAATCATTACATGGATCGTAATGTGCCGGCTCGAACGCAGGATCAGGGGTTCAAAAATCATGCAGGTGTCGCGGTCGAGCATGGTAAAGGTCATGTCGAGGTGGATAAACGATTCGGGCTTCGAAGGCAGTTCCTGAAGGATCAGGTGCTTGGTTCCCGGAAGCGCTTTCAGGTATTCCAAAATGGCGTCAACGCCCTGGCTTGTGGTGCGCGAGCTTATGCCGCTCATAAAAATATCGTGGCGTATCACCAGCACGTCGCCGCCTTCGATGCTTCCTTTGCCGCTTCTGTCGTATTGTTTAACCGGATTTACCACATTGGTGGAAAACAGCGGATGATGCTTGAAAATGGATTCCATTATCCATGATTCGCGTTCGCGTACTTTTTTTGCCATTTGCGAAATCATGATGCTGTCGTTTAGGGTAAAAGAAGCGTCGCGGGTGAAAAAGAAATTGGGCAGCGGATGCAGCGAGAAATGCTCGTGTGAAAGAAAATTAGTAACGCTGTCTTTGCGCATCTCTACTCCTTCAATAAGCTGACGCACAAGCTCCTCGCGCGATAATTCGTAGAGGTGTTGGCAAATGTCGCCCGATGCTTCCTGCCGGCATATTTTGCCTAAGAGTTCGTTTCTGACTTCGTCGTTTTTTAGCACCTCGGCCATCAGGTCTTTTACTTCCAAAACCTTAGCAAACTTCTTTAATACGCCATGAAACTGGCTGTAATCGTTTTGAACCACATGAAGATTCAGGATGTCGCTATAGAGTGCCTGCCCGGCATCTTCGGGAGTCATGTTTTCAATTTCTCGTCCCGGTGTGTGTGTGATTACACATTCTAATTTTCCGATTTCGGAATCAACGCCTACCTGAATTTTCTCGTTCAAACTCATATATAAGTACTTAAGTGTAACTTTGAAAGCATCGCAAAGGCGCGAGATGCCTTCGTTTATCTGTTTTGCAAAGATAGTAAAACAATCCGTGCCGCTTACAAATGAACTCGCTGCCGACCGCTGCAATTTTTTTTAACTGTCCGATTGGTTCGTTAAGCCTTCTTCTGCGTCGTAAAGTTGCAAAAATTGATACCCGTTGCCCATCGTATCCAGAAAACGGATAAAATCGGCTGTGGCTATGCTCAGGCTGGCCGTATTGTCGTTTGGATGAAAACTTAGGCGTTTGGCATTCAGCAGGTTTTCATCAATAAACAGATAAACATGTTGGGTTTTGTCGTTGATAAGCCCAAAAGGCGAAACGCTGCCCGGGCTTAAGCCCAGGTGTTTTCGCATGCGTTCGGGCGAAGCAAAACTCAGTTTCCCCTGTTTCAGTCGCTTTTCAAGATCATGGATACCCAATTGGCAACGGCAATCGAAAATAACCAAATAATGCCGGTTGCCCTTGTGGTTGCGAAAGAAAAGGTTTTTGCAATGCACCGAATCAAGGTCTTTCCAATAAAGCAAGGCTTCTTCGATGGTGGGAGTTGGCGGGTGATAAATAACCTTGTAGGATATTGCAAGCTTTTCCAAAACATCAAAAACCTGCTGGTGTTTTTCGTGCTTCATTTTAAGTTGTTTAAAATGAAAACCCCGACTTTAAGGCCAGGGTTTTCTTTCGTATTTTAGGGATTCATTTTGTGTTTTCTATTCATCCACCCAATCGGCTAAAAAGATGTTGGTGTCGTGGGTGCCTCCGTTGTTGCGATTGCTCGAAAAAGCCAGTTTTTTGCCATCGAACGAGAACATGGGAAAAGCATCAAAAGTGTTGTCGTAGGTTATTTGTTTTAGTCCGGTGCCATCGAGGTTGATCATGAAAATATTGAACTGATAGCCTCGCTGCGAGTGGTGGTTTGAGCTAAACAGAATTTTGTCGCCCGAAGGGTGGAAATAGGGTGCCCAGTTGGCTTTGCCAAGATTGGTAATCTGACGCAGGTCGGAGCCGTCCACATTGCACACATAAATTTCCATATTGGTAGGCATTACCAATCCTTGTTTGAGCAAATCTTTATATTCTTGCTGCTCTTCGGGAGTTTTGGGCCTCGACGATCTAAAAACCAATTTGGTGCCATCGGGCGAGAAAAATGCTCCGCCGTCATAGCCCAGTTCAAAAGTGATTTGTTTCACATTGCTGCCATCAATATCCATGGTATAAAGCTCCAAATCGCCCGAACGATCGGAAGTAAATACAATTTTATCGCCTTTTGGCGAAACGGTAGCTTCAGCATCATAACCCGGGTTTTGCACCAGAGCCTTGATGATATTGCCTTTTAGATCGGAAACAAAGATGTCGTAGTCGTGATAAATGGGCCATACATATTTGCCGTCTTCACGCGGATCGGGTACATGTGGGCAATTTCCATCGCCCATATGCGTTGACGCAAAAAGAATGGTGGTGTCGCCGGGCATGAAAAACGAACAGGTGGTGCGGCCCAAGCCCGTGCTGATCATTTGCGGCATCTCCTTGTCCATATGTGAATTGGCAAGCGAGGTGTAGAAAATTTGATCGCAATTTAACGCCCATGCGGGGTTGTTCGACTGAAATACAAGCATTTCGTTGTTGAAACTAAAATAAGCCTCGGCATTATCGCCTCCAAAAGTGAGCTGTTTTAGACTGCTAAAGTTTACTTCCTGATCGTATTGAATGCTTGATTTCAAATCGTTTTCAGCCGAAGATTGATTGCTCTGATTGCCACCCTGGGGCTGGCCGCACGAAAACAGGAATAAAAACGGAAGGCTAAATAGAAAAAAAGTACGCATAAAAAAAGAATGTTAGTGAATAAAAGAAATAGGAGTTGAATGTTGATAATTTTTTTTTTTTGAAATCGTTTTTTTTAAACAGGCTGCAAAAATACATTATTTGCTCAAATGAAGTTTGCGGCGCAGCGCTTCGGCGGTGTAGGAGTTTTTGTTCAG
The DNA here is from genome assembly GCA_964470665.1 of uncultured Lentimicrobiaceae bacterium. Taxonomy (GTDB): domain Bacteria; phylum Bacteroidota; class Bacteroidia; order Bacteroidales; family F082; genus JALNZU01. Next base: position 3,546 of record CAYYDS010000096.1, on the reverse strand, counting down.
CATCAGATCTTCAACTTTTCCTTCAAAAACAATTTGCCCTCCTTTGTTTCCGCCTTCAGGCCCAAGGTCAATTATCCAATCGGCAGCGAGTATAACCTCCTGATTGTGTTCGATTACCACTATGCTATGTCCATTTTCAATCAAGGCGTTGAGCGAATCTAAGAGCTTGCGTATATCGTGAAAATGAAGGCCTGTTGTTGGCTCATCAAAGATGAATAAAGTAGGTTTTTCGGCTTGGCCCTTGCTAAGGAAGAAGGCCAGTTTAATCCGCTGGGCTTCGCCGCCACTAAGCGTATTTGACGATTGCCCCATTTTGAGGTAGCCCAATCCTACTTCCTGCAACGGCAAAAGCTTTTGTGCAATTCTTGAGCAAAGGGGCGAGAGTTTTTGGTGCTCTTCAAAAAAGGCGATGGCTTCATCAATGGTCATATCGAGCAGTTCGGCAATGTTTTTGCCGGCAAACCGCACATCGAGCACCTCTTCTTTGAAGCGCTTCCCTTTGCACACTTCACATTCCAAGAAAACATCGGCCATAAACTGCATTTCAATCTTCACCGTTCCTTCGCCATCGCAGGCATCGCAACGGCCGCCGGGCACGTTGAACGAAAAAAATCCGGGCTTATAATTTCGGGTTTTGGCCAATTTCAATTCGGAATACAACTGCCTGATGTCGTCAAAAGCTTTTACGTAAGTTACCGGATTTGAGCGCGATGAACGCCCAATAGGGTTTTGATCAATCATTTCAACGGCCCCTATTTGGTTTAGGTCGCCGGTGAGCTCGCCAAAACGACCGGCTTTTTCAGCAAATCCGCCCAGTCTTTTTTTCAATGCAGGATACAAAATTCCCCTTATCAGCGATGATTTTCCGGAGCCGCTTACGCCGCTAACCACCGCTAAAACGTTTAGCGGAATTTTTACATTCAACGAGCGGAGGTTGTTTTCCATGGCGCCGGTTATTTCAATGAAGTCGCGCCATTTACGCCGGTACGGATGATAGCTAACCTTCTCTTTGCCCGATAGATACCGACCTGTAAGGCTTGTTTCGCATTTCAAGATCTCATTAAAAGTACCCTGAAAAACCAGCTCGCCGCCCAATCTGCCGGCCAATGGCCCGATATCAATCACTTGATCGGCAGCTTTTATGATGTCTTCGTCGTGTTCAACAACAACCACCGTATTGCCAATGTCGCGCAGGCGTTTCAGCACCCCGATAAGCCGATCCGTATCGCGCGGATGCAGGCCGATACTGGGCTCGTCGAGTATGTAGGTAGAGCCCACCAAGCTCGATCCGAGCGAGGTAGCAAGATTGATTCGTTGCGACTCGCCCCCCGAAAGGCTGTTCGATAGGCGGTTGAGACTTAGATAGCTGAGGCCAACATCGAGCAAAAATTCCAAACGCGAATTGATTTCGGTTAGCAAGCGCTTAGCTATTTGCGCCTCGCTGTCGCTGAGTTTAAGGTTTTTGAAAAACAGAAAGGCTTCGCCTAAAGGCATCAACACAATTTCGGAGATGTTTTTTCCGCCCACTTGCACATAAGTGGCTTCTTTTCGCAAGCGAGTGCCCCAACATTCCGGACATGTAGTTTTGCCCCGATAGCGCGAAAGCATTACCCGATACTGAATTTTGTAGGTTTGAGCTTCGAGTTCGCGAAAAAATTCGTCTAAACCCACAAAATAACTGTTGC
>CAYYDS010000096.1:0-1851 GCA_964470665.1 uncultured Lentimicrobiaceae bacterium | reverse complement strand
AAAAGCCTGCGCTGCTCATCAGTTAGCTGATAATAGGGCTTGTGTATCGGAAAACTGAAACGTGAAGCGTTTAAAACCAATTGATCGCGAAAATCGCCCATTTTTTCGCCTTTCCAGCAGGCTATTGCCCCGTCATAGATCGAAAGGGCTTTGTTGGGCACTACCAAATCTTCGTCAATGCCGATCACCGTGCCGAAACCTTCGCAGTTTTTACAAGCACCGAAAGGGTTGTTAAAAGCAAACATATTGGCCGTAAGATCTTCAAATTGCATTCCGTCGGCTTCAAAACGGTCGGAAAATAGATATCGCTTGTAGTCGCTATCTTTTTCAACAATAAGCTGGCAATGCCCTCTGCCTTCGTAAAACGCAGTTTGAACCGAGTCGGCGGCACGGCTCCGAAAATCATCATCTATTTCGCCGATGCGCAATCGGTCAATTAAAATTTCGAGTTCCTCAATTTTGGGAAGTTTTTTCTTTTGGAGCAGCTCGTCAATACGCAAAACTTGATTGCTGTGCCACAATCGTGCAAAACCCTGCTGCATCAGCACCGTAAGATGATCGGCCACGCTTCGCCCTTTGATTGCTACGAGCGGCGAAGCAACGTAAACCGTTGATTCTGTGTTGCAGGCAACAATAAAGTCAACAACATCCTTTACCGAATGCCTTTTAACAACCTGCCCCGATACCGGCGAAATGGTTTTGCCAATGCGGGCAAAAAGAAGTTTGAGGTACTCATAAATTTCGGTACTCGTGCCCACTGTTGACCTGGGATTGCGTGTGCTCACCTTTTGTTCGATGGCAATGGCGGGCGATAATCCGCTAATGTTATCCACATCGGGCTTGTTCATTCTTCCCAAAAACTGGCGGGCATAAGCGCTAAGGCTCTCTACGTAACGCCGCTGACCTTCGGCATAAAGCGTATCGAAAGCAAGCGACGTTTTGCCCGAACCCGAAAGGCCGGTTACAACAATAAATTTGTTTTTGGGAATAGACAGGCTGAGGTTTTTTAAATTATTGACCCTTGCACCTCTAATGTGTATGTAGTTTTTGACTGACTCGGTATCCATGAAGGCTGAAAAGAAAAAAATTTCTGCGAAATTATTACAATAATTTGCTTTTTGAGAAAATGTGGTTACTTTTGCTTCATCATTTAAAGCACAAGAAGCGCTTTTTATTGTTTAACCTTAAAAAAAAGACCATATCGAGATCACTTTTACCCTTTAAACTTTATTAAAATAAAAGGGAAGCTCTATGAACGCTATCGAATTAAGCGACAAGGAGCTGGTTGAAAGTTATCTGTGTGGTAATCAATCCAGTTTCGAAGAATTACTTAACCGTCACCAATCACGGGTCTTTTCCTATATTCATATGTTAGTGAAAGACAGGCAGTTGGCTGATGATATTTTTCAAGATACCTTTATTAAGGTGATCAGAACCTTAAAAAGTGGTAGTTATAACGAAGAAGGAAAATTTATCCAATGGGTGATGCGTATTGCCCATAATCTTGTGATTGATCATTTTAGAAAATCGAAAAGATTGCCAATGGCCGACAACGGTCCGGACGATTATCGCGGTGCCGACCTGCTCGGGATAAGCGATAAATCTATTGAAGATCAAATTATTACCGATCAGATCCATGAAGATTTGCGCAAAATGATTGACTTTTTGCCCGATGAGCAGCGCGAAGTGCTATACCTTAGATTGTATGTTGAAATGAGCTTTAAAGATATTGCCGAGATGACCAATGTGAGCATCAATACCGCGTTGGGCCGTATGCGATATGCACTGATCAATATGCGTAAAATGGTGAAAGAAAAGAATGTGAGCTTATCTTTTTAAGCTTTTTACATC
>CAYYDS010000095.1:0-9970 GCA_964470665.1 uncultured Lentimicrobiaceae bacterium | reverse complement strand
GCATCATCACGTCGAGCAGCAAGAGGTCGGGTTGATCTACCAACAACAGTGCCAGCGAGAGTCTTTTTAGCTGCCCGCCCGAAAGGCTTCCGATCGTTTGTTCGAGTTTGTTGATGCCAAAACGGCTAAGCATTTCCACAAGGCGCCTGTCGTAGTTCCAGGCATGCAGCGCTTCCATTTTGGTGGTTGTTTCGGCCAGCAGTTTTGAGTGCAGCTCATCATCGTGCTTTTCAACCGATTCGCGCGTGAGTTTTTCATAAAGCTTAACCAATTGCTGAATTTCGTTATGTTCGCTTTTGATAAGCTCTTCGATGGTTAGTTCTTTCGCAAAATCGGGTTCCTGCTCCAGGTAGCCTACTCTAATACCCTCGGCATAGGTAATCGTTCCGCTGTCGGGCTCTTCTTTTGCGGTCAGCATGCGCATCAGGGTAGTTTTTCCGGCGCCATTTACAGCTATAAAAGCCGTTTTATCGCCTTTGCTGATGCCAAAACCCAAATTGCTGAAAAGTTCCTTCTCGCCAAAGCTTTTCGACAGGTTTTCAACCGAAAGGTAATTCATGAATAAGCTTCATTTTTTTAGGGCACAAACATACGGCAAAAGGCGCAATGTTTATCGTGCTTTTGAGGCAATGAAAAACCGGCCGGTTTTATTTTGTCGGTTTTCAATAAAATTTTTCCCAAAGCGTTTGTAATCAGCTCCGGGCTTGCATTTTTTAAATGAAAAAACGCCTTTTAAGAAAGTTTATTCAAAATTTCTTTTCATGTATTGAACGCGTTCAAAGCCGGCTGTGGCCTCGGGATAGGCGCTCATGAGGCCTCGAAAACCGGCAACGCTTTGATATCCCTTTTTCCTCATCCAATCGAGCAGGCCGGTTTTGATGTCGGCTATGTAGGGAATTCCGTTTTGGTAAAGGCTGGTGGTAAGTTGGGTTACGGTGGCGCCGGCCAAAAGCATTTTGGCCACGCCAATGGAATAGTGAATGCCGGTGGATGCTGCAAGATCTGCCGGATATCCGCTTGCTTTAAGCAATGCGATCCAGCGCATGGAGGTTGACTTTTCATCGGGGCTCGAGAGCACGTTTTCCGTTACGATGCTGTTGCTGTTTACATCAATATCGGGATTATAGAAACGATTGAAAAGTACCATGCCGTTTGCGCCGGCATCGGCCATGCGATAAGCCAAGGCCATAACATTGGTAAAATAGGGCCCTATTTTAACAGCTACCGGAATTGTAACTTCTTTTTTTACACGTTTAAGAATGTCAACATAGGTGTTTTCGATCAATTCGGATGTCATATCTTTATTAATCGGGAATAGGGCGATATTCAGTTCGACGGCGTCCACTCCGGCATCTTGCATCTTTGCGGCAAAGCGTGTCCACTCGTTCGGACTGTAGCAATTGATGCTGGCTATTACGGGTATATCAACCGATTTTTTGGCTGCTACAATTAGTTTGAGGTATTCATCGGTATCGGGGCCTTTTGAAATTTCATGAATATATTGCGCGGCATCGGGATACCAGAAATACATTTCATTTTTCTTGAGTTTTGCCTCAATCCGGGCTGCAATCTGCTCTTCGAAAAGCGATTTGAGCACTACTGCCCCCGCGCCGGCTCTGGCACATGCTTTCACATTTTCGATGTTAGCCGTTAGCTTTGAGCTGCCAACAACAACAGGGTTTGTTAACGAAAGTCCGAGATATTGGGTTGATAAATCCATTGTTGTAAGTTTTAATGGTTCAAAAAAAAATCAATTGTTGTTTTGTGAAAAATAATGCGTTAAAAAGCGAAATGCTTTTTGCAAATTTTGTTGGGCTTTTCCTGTAAGCTCCTCCTTAAAATCCCACTCATAACCTTTGATATGCAGCAGTTTAGCCGGAGGCGCCAGGCCATATATCTTTTGGCAAAGATCAACCACAAAAGCTGGCGAAACGGCGTGCATCGTAAACTCCAGCCTTGCGCTATCGGGTTTTACCTCGTCAAAAGCAAATGCGTCGATATCTTCGGTTGAAGCATCAACAAACACCACTTCGCTATAAGGCTGTATGGTGGCCGCATCTTCGATATTGAGCTGATAATTGGTATCGGTATGCACTTCGTCTCTGTTGTTTTCTTCAATCCAGCCATTAAGCTGGTGAACAAAGGCAGCGCCCAGGCCATCGTCCTGACGGCCCGGATTGCCATAGCCATAAACCAATATTTTCTTCTCTTTATCCATTATGTATTCGACCGTTTTCGGTCTATCACCTGATTGTTGCTATCCAACAAAGTTATTTCGAGCGGCATTTTGCCTAAGGCATGGGTGGCGCAGCTTAGGCAGGGGTCGTAAGCTCTGATGGCCACTTCCACGGCATTCATCATGCCTTCGGTAATGACGTCTTTTCCGGTCATTACAGCTTTGGCCACATAATTTACCGAGCGGTTCATCGGTTCGTTGTTGTTGGTAGTCGAAACAATGAGGTTTGCCATTTCAATCTGGTCGTGATCGTTTATGCGGTAATGGTGGAAAAGGGTTCCTCGAGGCGCTTCGATAAGTCCTACGCCTTCTTTTTGTTTATTTCCTTTCACAACCAATTCGCCCTCAAGCAGATCGGGGTCGTCCAGCAGTTCGCGAATCATTTCAGCGGCATGCAATATTTCAATCAGGCGTGCATAGTGTGTAAGCAGGCAATGGTTATTGGGTTTGCCATTGGTGAGTGCTTTGTAAATTTCGAACTCTTTCTGTGCCAGCGGGCTAGGAATAAAATCTGCCGTATTAAGGCGCGCCAGAGGCCCCACACGATACCAGCCTTTTTCTTTGCCAAGGTGTTTTAGGTATGGGAATTTCATATAGCTCCACGAGCGCACTTCTTCTTCGATGTATTTGTCATATTCCTGATAATCAACATCGTTTAGAATTTTTTTGCCGTCGGCATCTACTGCTCTAAGCACACCATGGTAGAGGTCGAGGGCGCCGTCGGGGCGTACCAGGCTCAGGTGGTTGCTGGGGAAATGGGCAAAATTTTCGATGAATGCTTTGTTTGAGGCGTAATACGATTTAAAAAACTCAATTGCGTCGGATGCCCATGATACCATTTTGTCGGCATTGAGCGGATCGGGGCCATTGAGGAACTCGTTTTTTTCGTCCAAAGTCAGGTGTTTGTTTATTCCGCCCGGAATGGCGCCAGTGCCATGAATTTTCTTTCCGGCTGTGGCGCGTATAATTTCCTGTCCGAACTTACGCATCATCACTCCCTGCACGGCAAGTTCGGGATGTGTAAGGGCTATCCCTATAATGTTTCGCACGGCCGGATCGCCATCAACGCCAAACAGGAAGTCGGGGGCGCTCAGGTGGAAAAAGTGCAGGGTATGCGATTGAAACACTTGTCCGTAGTGCATTAGCCGGCGCATTTTTTCGCCTGTTGGGCTAAGGCCGTTGCCGGTGCCGGCACCCACAATCACATCCAATGCTTTGGCGGCAGCCAAATGGTGGCTCACCGGGCAAATGCCGCAAAGGCGCTGCACAAGCACCGGAGCTTCCCAATAGGGTCGTCCTTGGATGAAGCGTTCAAAACCTCTGAATTCAACGATGTGTAGCCGGCTTTGACTCACATTTCCGAAGTCGTCCATTTGAATGGTTACTTTTCCGTGACCTTCAACGCGGGTTACTGGTTCGATAGTTATCTTTCTTGACATGGTAAAATCGTGCTTGGGTTAGTCAAATTTGATGGTTTCGTAGGGCAGCTTCATCGGGTCGCCGGTAATCAGGGCTACAAGGGCATCCCATATCAGATCGGCCCGAGGCGGGCAGCCGGGCAAAAAGTAGTCAATCTTCACAATCTCGTGACACGGATATACTTTATCTAAGATCATCGGAAGCTCGTCGTCGTTGGGCAGTATCTTTTCGGTGTTGAGCTGCACGGTGGGGCCGTTGAGGTAGGCTTCGTGCAGGCATTCTTCAACCGGAATTCCATTGCGCAGCGCAGGAAGCCCGCCCATGATGGCGCATTCGCCCAGCGAGATGAGTATTTTGCAGTTTTTTCTAAACGACTTGAGTACTTCAACATTTTCGCTGTTGCAGCAGCCGCCTTCAATAATGCCGATGTCAACCGGTTTGGTAAAGGTTTTGATGTCGTCAACAGGCGATTTGTTAAAATCTACAAGTTCAATGAGTTGCAGAATGCGTTCGTCAATATCGAGGATTGACATATGGCAGCCAAAACAGCCTGCCAGAGATGTTGTTGCGATAACGGGTTTGCTCATGTTTATTTCCTCCTGTCGTTAAACCTGAATTTCACTTCCGATAGGTTGTTTATCGAATTTTCTGCTGCCAATAGGCATTTCAAAGCCTTTTTCTTTTCTCAGTATCGAGCCAACCGGGCAGTTTTGCATGGCTTTTTCGGCCAGTTCATCGGTTATTTTCGATCCAAGCTCTTTGTCGAGGACTACTTCCAAATGGTTGCCTCTTTGTTTGAAGGCAAAATAGGAGCGTCCATTTTCGTCTTTTATTGATTTGATGCAGCGTTTGCAAAGAATACAGCGGTTTTGATCTTTGATAATTTTGGGCGAGCTGGCATCCACTTCCTTTCGTGGGAAGTCGTAAGGAAAACGCGGCACCATCATCTTAAACAAATAAGCCAGCGCCTGTAATTCGCAGTTTCCGCTTTTTTCGCAGGCGGGGCAAAAGTGGTTTCCGCTCACAAACAGGAGTTCGACAATGCTTTTGCGCAATTCAATGATGTCGGGCGAGTTCGATTCAATTTCCATGCCATCGGTAACAGGAGTTGTACACGAGGTCATAAACCTTCCGTTTATTCGCACGGTACAGATACGGCAGGCGCCTTTCGGAATAAGGCCGGCCATATTGCAGAGCGTGGGAATAAAAATTCCGTTGCTACGAGCAGCCTCCACAATGTAGGTGCCGCTTTCGGCCATACATTCCACGCCGTCAATTTTAAATTTTATGAGATTTGCCATGGTATTTTGGTTTCTAATTGTTTTCAATGATGAAATTTCGGTGTGCGTTTCACATAATTGCACGAATCCTGCACGGCGGCAACGAGGTCGAAACCTTCGTCGAAATCCACGTCTTTTTGCAAAAGTTCTTCGTAGAGGTGCCTGAAGTTTTTCAGGCTGCTTACGATGGGGTTGGCAGCCGTTTGACCTAAACCGCAGCGGCTGGGTTGCAGCACTTTGGCCCATACCTGAATGTCGGCCAGATCGCTTTTAACGCCTCTTCCTTCCAGTATTTTCAGCAATTTGTTGCGCAATACCTGTGGCATATTGCGGCAGGTTGAGCACGATCCGCACGATTCGTCAATAAAAAACTCCATGAAGTTGAGCACCACGTCTTTGAGTAAATTGCGCTGTTTGTTAAAGATAATCATCGAGCCGCCTGTTGAAAGGTCGGAGTAGCCTAAAGTGCGGTGAAACTCGTTTGGCGCAATAAGGGTTCCGGAGGGGCCTCCCACCTGCACGGCCTGCACATCGTAAGCGCCAACCATATTGAGCATATCTTCCACATTGAAGCCCCAATTTACCTCGTAGATGCCCGGAAACATGCAGTCGCCCGAGATGCTGAGGATTTTTGTTCCGGTTGAGTCTTCGGTTCCAAACTGGGTAAACCATTCTCCGCCGTTTTCGACGATGCGAACAGCCGTAGCAAAAGTTTCAACATTGTTGATGATGGTAGGCTGTCCGAGATAGCCTCTTTCGACGGGGAAAGGAGGTTTGTCGCGTGGTTCACCGCGTTTGCCTTCGAGCGATTCGAGCAGAGCCGACTCTTCGCCGCACACATAAGCTCCGGCGCCAAACTGAATGCGTATATCGAAATCAAAGCCATCAATTCCGCCAATATTTTCGCCCAATAGGTTTTGGTCGCGCATATTTTGCAGCACCCACTCCAGATAATCCTTCATATAGCGGTATTCGTATCTGAGGTAGAGTATTCCTTCGTCGCCGCCAATAGCGTATCCGGCAATGGCCATGCCTTCAAAAACCAGCTCGGGCTTTTCGGTTAAGATTACCCTGTCTTTGAAAGTTCCGGGTTCGCCTTCATCGGCATTGCATACCACATAATGTTTTTGACCTTTGGCGCGCCGGCAAAATTCCCATTTAAAGCCTGTTGGAAAACCGGCTCCGCCTCTTCCTCTGATGTGGCTGTGCTTGATCTCGGCTATTACTCCTTCGGGCGAGAGGCCGGGCAATACCTCTTTTATAACTTTACCAACCGTATATTGATCGGAAAGCACCATCCCTTTGCGGCGTATATTACTCGATACCATTGCCTTAAGATAGGGGTGCTGGTTTTTGCCATCGCCGTAACTTTCGTTTACCAGCTCGTCTAAACTAAGGCCTTTGCGCATATATTGCACAATTTCCTTCACGCGGTATGGCGTGAGACGGGTAAAAACCTTATTGTTGATGATGGCAGCGGGCTCCTGATCGTTCATGCCGATGCAAGCCGTATCAAACAAGCCAATCAATCCGTCGGGGGTAACCTGCCCAAACTTAATGCCCGTTTCTTTTTCGAAAGCCTCTTTGATGGCCTGCCGTCCAAACATATAAGCAACAACACTGTTGTTCAGATAGATGGAATATTTGCCACGCGGCCTGGCCGTAAGAAAATGGTAAAACGAAATGGTTTGCTCTACATCAACCTGCGAAAGCATTAATTCGTTGGCCAAAATTACGATCGCTCCACGGCTGATGTAGCCATACCGCTCTTGAATTTCGATGAGCATATCCATGAGCCGGTCGGCTTTCCCACCGCATTTTGTAATAATTTGTTTAATAGCGTGTTCCATATTTGGTTAAAATTGGTATTCAACAGGGTTTATTTCCGATTTATTTCTTCATTTAGCTGCATTATTGCCCGCAAATCCGATCTTTGAAAGGCGCTTTGATAAGGTGGCTCTATGTTTTGTTGCTCATCTACAAGTAGCTCTGCTCCAAAATCTTTTAAATAAGTTGCCGTGAAAAAAAGAACCGGTTGTTAATTAATTCACACAAATGTATAAGGAAATAATTAAGAAAACCAAACCGATTTTCAATTTAGAATCTTTTTAAATAAAAACACCCTTGCTTTAAATTGCATAAACTCTTATCAGCGCTGGCTTTGAGGCTTTTGGGCACGCAGCACATGACGTTTTCCGGGCGGGCCGGGCAGTCGTTCGAGCTGAAATCCGGCTGCTCTCAGGTTTTTTTTCACCTGGCCTTTTGAAGAATAGGTTACCAAAATACCACCGGGCAGCAAAGCTTCGAAAAGCCGGCTGAAAACAGCTTCAGTCCACAATTCAGCTTGCGCCTCGCTGCTAAAGGCATCGAAATATATTAAATGAAAAAAAGAGGCTTGCAGCTTGATTTCCGACAAGGCGGCATGGTGTTTTAAAAGACAAAAGTTTTCGGAAATTTGCTCGTTACTGTTCCAGCTTGCCAGATGAATGCGGCTCAACAACTGTGCTTCGACGGCCTTTTCGGGCCATTGGTTTTGCACAAAAGCTTGCCAAAGCGGGGGTTGCAGGGGGTTGTTTTCAACCGTTTCGTAATACATCGCAGCGGTCCCACTGTGCATCATGCTAAGAAGGGTATTGAGGCCGGTTCCAAAACCCATTTCAAAGATGTGAATCTGAGATAAGCCGGCCGGCAAAGCTTTGAGGCCATATTCGATAAAAACAAGCAACGATTCGGTAATGGCGCCATGATGCGAATGATAGGTTTCGCCATACGTTTCGCTTAAAACGGTGAATGAGCCATCAGCCGTTCGAAACAGGGCATCCTCTTTCATTTCGGGCGGTTTGTCTTTCATAATCGGTTCGCTAAGCATGAAGTTTTCATCCTGAAGGAAAAATAAATCCCGAAAAAGAGCTTCGGCTGCAGGAAATAGTTTTTACATTTGGCTAAATTATTCCAAAATATGATTGCGCCTTATGATTTATGATTTAAATATTGATAATGTGCTGTTTCTCGACATCGAAACGGTTTCGGCCAGCCAGTCGTATTCGCATCTCAACGAAAAGATGAAAAAACTTTGGGATCGCAAAGCGGCCAGCCTCAGAAGGGAGCCAAACGAAAGCACTGAAGAGCTATATGTCAAAGCGCCAATTTATGCCGAATTTGGCAAAATCATCGTGATTTCGGTTGGGTATTTTAACGGCAACAGTTTCCGCATTAAATCTTTTTACGGCGACGACGAGAAAGAGCTGCTTAACGAATTTGCCCAACTGCTCGAGCGGCATTACGACAACAGCACAAGTTTGCTTTGCGCCCATAACGGCAAGGAGTTTGATTTTCCGTATATCGCCCGCCGGATGTTGGTAAACGGCATCCGCCTTCCTTCGATTTTGCAGTTAGCCGGCAAAAAACCATGGGAAATCAGGCATTTAGACACGATGGAGCTTTGGAAATTTGGCGATTACAAGAGTTATACTTCGCTCGAGCTGTTGGCTGCCCTGTTTGACATTCCAACGCCAAAAGATGATATTGATGGCAGCCAGGTTGGCCGCATTTACTGGGAAGAACGCGATCTGGAACGCATTAAAAACTACTGTCAGAAAGACGTGCTGGCCATTGCCCAACTGATGCTTCGCTATCAAAATCAACCCCTTATCCGCAACGAACAGCTCGTTTTTGTTTAAAATAACTTTTGCCTTCCCGTATGGCCCATCTTCTATCCAAATCAACCTACATCAGAGGTCGTCAATGCCAAAAATCGCTCTACCTCAACAAAAAAAGACCTTTTTTGCGCGATAAAATCAGTGCGGAACAATTGGCAAAATTCAAACGCGGAACCGATGTTGGCCTTCTTGCACAGCAACTTTTTCCGGGAGGCCTCGACTGCCGGCCAAAATCGCCCTCGCAATATGCGCTAAAAATAAATGAAACAGCTTCGGCTATGGCAGATTCGGCAATTTCAGTTATCTACGAAGCTGTTTTTCAATGGGATGATGTGTTGATTATACTCGATATCCTTGTCAGGCAAAACGATGGCTGGCACGCCTACGAGGTTAAAAGCTCGCTCAAAATTTCGGAAACCTATTTGCAAGATGCCGCCCTGCAATATTATGTGCTTAGCGGTGCGGGCGTTAAGTTGCACGGCTTCAGTATTATACTGGTTGATGCTGATTATATTTTTGGTGAATACCTCGATATTCTGAAGCTTTTTAAAAAGATACCGGTATTTGACGAGGTAAAACAACGTTTTGAAGAAACCCGTGCCGCTGTCGAAAGTTGTAAAATCACCTTAGAAGCCCAAAGTTCGCCCAAAATTCCGATCGGACAGTGGTGCCATCACCCCTACCCCTGCGATTTTATTGGCCATTGCTGGAAAAATGTGCCTGCAAGCAGCTTTTTGCATATGGACAGCTTACCCGAAGAAAAACGTTTTGAATGGTATTATGCAGGCTTTGTGCATATTGACGAGCTGCCCCGGCCTTTTGAGGAGGGCAGTGAAGCCATGGTTCAGGCAGAGGCTTTCCGAAGCGGCAAAGTATGCATAGGAAAGCCCGACACTGCCGCCAAAGCAGCTTTAAAAACACGAAACGGATCGGAAAGTTATGTTGTCCTGCTCGCTCGGGAGCCTGCTGTGCCGCTACTGCCCGGAAGCCGGCCTTATCAGCCTGTACCACTGGCTATTAGCGTTTTAAACGATGAAGGCATTGCATCCCATCTTTTTTCGGCCACACCTCAAAGCATGCGTAATTTTGTGCAAATCATTCAGGAATTGATTAAAAAAGGCGAGATATTTACCGAAAACCGCGAGCTCGTTCGTAGCTGCCTCAAAACTGCCCTGCCTTTTTTAAACAATGATGAGTTGATGGCCAGGGCCGAAGCTAAAACCCAGGATTTGGAAAACTTTTTTAATGCGATGAAAATCTTTTTGCCAATACCCATGTCATCGGCAAGTTTGGCAGACAAAGCCTTCGCCCTTTCGGGAAACGAATTCAAACTTAAAAACAAAACTCTTTTAACAAACGATCTGCTGCAAAGCCTC
>CAYYDS010000094.1:3839-10016 GCA_964470665.1 uncultured Lentimicrobiaceae bacterium | reverse complement strand
GTATTGTTTTTGTTGCTGTTCGCGGCGTTCTTTGCGAAGTTCAAGATAAGCCGAATAATTGGTACGGTAGTCATAAATCCGGCCCATTGTCAGCTCGATGGTTCGGGTGGTGATGCGATCAACAAAGGCCCTGTCGTGCGAAATAACGATAACGGCCCTGGCATTGGTGGTTAAAAACTCTTCAAACCATTGCACCGATTCGATATCGAGGTGGTTGGTGGGCTCGTCGAGAAGAATGAGGTCGGGTTTTTGAAGCAATATTTTGGCAAGCTCGATGCGCATGCGCCATCCGCCACTGAATTCGCCTGTGGGGCGAGCAAAGTCATCTCTTTCAAAACCCAGCCCGAGGAGGGTTTTTTCGACTTCTGCAGCGATGTTTACTTCTTCGAGCGAGTAGAATTTTTCGCTCAGGGTGCTTAGCCTTTCGATGATGGCGTAATAGGCTTGCGATTCATAATCCAAGCGCGTTTCCAACTCGCGATTTAAGGCCGCAATTTCGGTTTCCATAGCCAAAATATGGGCAAAGGCCTGAGATGCCTCGTCGAAAACACTTCGGCTGTCGGTCGTAAGCAGATGTTGCGGAAGGTAGGCTATTACAGTATCGGCAGGGGCCGACACCCTTCCGCGCGTTGGGGTTTTTTGTCCGGCCAGAATCTTCAGCAGGGTTGATTTTCCGGCTCCGTTTTTGCCCATCAGCGCAATGCGGTCGGTGTCGTTGATGGCAAAGGATATTTCTTTAAAAAGACTTGTATTGCCAAACTCAACGCTAAGGCCGTCAACAGATATCATAAGGTTTATTTGATGTGGCAAAATTACACAAAAAACAAGGCGGCCCGCTTCGGTTTTGTTTGGCCCTAAGCCATTCAAAAAAGCCCGAACAACTCAGGATGCATAAAATGCAAAAACCCGGCATTGTTGGCCGGGCTATGCAAAATTTGGTTTTCAGAATTATTTAATTTCCACTTCGATCCATTTGCTGCGATCGGGCGGGGCGGGTGTTTTTACTTTTTTAACCGGCTTTTTGTCCAATTCGTCGAGCAGCACCTCTACGGCTTTTTCAATCCCCGGATCTTCGCCCTTGGCTAATTTTTCCGGACGGTCAACCACTTCGATGTCGGGATAAACGCCAACACCCTCGATAATCCATTGGCTATCTTCGTCATAGATACCAAAGCGAGGCACAGAAATATAACCGCCATCAACAAGGCGTGCGTTGCCCGAAATGCCTACCAATCCGCCCCAAGTGCGGGTTCCGATGAGCTTGCCCAGGCCAAGTTTTTTAAAGAAATAGGGGAAGGCATCGCCTCCCGAAGAGGAATAGCCGTTGATGAGCATTGCTTTTGGTCCGTCGTGGGCAACGCCCGGAGCTTTGGCCGGAAGGTTCATGCCGTTGCGGTGCCAATAGGTGAGGGTGCGCCTATCTAAGAGATTGGCCATGTTTTCTGGAATGAATCCACCGCCGTTGTATCGGTCGTCAATGATTAGGGCGTCTTTGTCGTGATAGGAATACATGCCCCTAAACAGTTCTCTGTTTCCTTCAACAGCGGTGTTTGGAACGTGGATGTAGCCGATGCGTCCGTTAGAGAGCTTGTCAACCATGGCGCGCCTTTCCAAAACCCAATTGTAATATTTGAGTTCGAGTTCGCTGCTGATAGTGGTGATAATGAAATCTTTAGGCATGCTGCCATCGGCCTTGCTGCTCACGGTGATTTCAACTTCTTTGTTGGCCAGGTTTTCGAGTAGCTGATAAGGGTTGTCCTTTGCCGTTAGATCTTTCCCGTTGATGCGCAGCAGATAGTCGCCTTCCGAAACTTTTACTCCGGCTTCGGTAAGTGGCGAGCGCCTTTCGGGGTTCCAGTTTTCGCCTTTGTAGATTTTCATTATTTGGTAGCGCCCGGCTTTGTTGTCGAGCTCAATTTCGGCGCCGAGCAGGCCGCCATCAATGCGTTTTACCCTGGGGATATCGCCCCAATCCACATAGGCATGACCTGCATTTACCTCCGAAACGATTTCGTTGAGTACATAATCCAAGTCGAAACGGCTGCCAACCGAGGGCAAAAGAGCGCTGTAGTTTTCTTTTATGCCTTTCCAGTCAACGCCGTGCATATTGTCAACATAGAAAAAGTCGCGGAAAATACGCCAGCCGTCGTTGTAAATCTGCATCCATTCGGCGCGCGGATCAATTTTCATTTCCAAACCATCGAGTTTTAGCTTGCCCGCTCCGGCTTTTTGGTTGGGAGCCACTTTGGCAATACCATAATCGCTGCCCGAACGGTAGAGTATGGTTTTCCCGTCGGCCGAGGGGAGGGCTCTAAAGGCCCGGTCTAATATCTCTTCGGTTTTTTCTTCGGCAATGTTGTAGCGGTAAATTTTGCCTTCGGCAGCATAAAGTAATCCGCCTTCAACAGGCCCGAAAATGCGGTAGTTGTCCGATGGGAGCGGAAGGGCTTCGATGCGGCCGTTTATACCGTCAAAGTCAATGCTTACGTTAACTTTTTCGGGTGTGGGAGCAGTGTCGTCGCCTTTTTTTGCTTTAGCGTCTTTTTTAGGCGCCTCGGTTTTTTCTTCTTTCACGGCTTCTACGTCGGTTTTGCGGGTTTTAAGCTTGGTGCCGTCGTTGCGCAGGGCCATGGCATAAATGCGCGAAGCGTTGTTGTAGAGGTAGGTAAACTCGAAGCTTGAGAATGCCAGATTGAAATCGCGGTTCGAAACAAAGAAGATGTATTTGCCGTCTTTGCTGAAAACCGGATCGTTGTCGTCAAACTGTTCGTCGGTGAGCTGGCTTACTTTGGCCGTAGGAATGTGATATACCCAAACAGCCGATTGGCCGTTGGGGGTTTCTTTGCTGTAGGTTATCCATTCGCTGTTGGGCGAAAAGGCGTATGAGCGTATTTCGTTCATTACGGCATGATCCACAATGCTTTGTTTGCCACATCCACAAGCCAAAGGTTCATGGTGCGGTCGCTGTAGGCGATATAACGGCTGTCGGGCGACCATTCGGCTTCGTATTTCCAGGCTGACGAGTTGAAGGTAATCTGTTTTGGCTGAGCCCCTTTTTTGTTTTCGAGCAAATACAGTTCGTATTCGCCGGTTTTATCGGCGTAAAATGCGATGTTTTTTCCGTCGGGCGACCAAACCGGATATATTTCACGAATGTCAACCGTGTTGGTCAGGTTTTCGGTAGGGCCATTTTCGGCAGGAACCGAAAAGATGTCGCCGCGGGCATCGAACAAGGCTCTTTTGCCTGTTGGGCTGATGCTGAAACTGTGGATGTCTTTTTCCACGTTTTTAAAATAAGGTTTCAGGTTGGGGTTGTCGAAATTGATCGAAACATTCAGTTTTTGGGTTTTTCCGCTTTCCAGGTTCAACACAAAGAGGTATCCTCCGTTTTCGTAAACAATTTGTCCGTTTTTGCCCGAAGGCCACATCACATCAAAATCTTTGTGAAAGGTGAGTTGTGTGGTTTGTTTGTTTTGAGGATCAATGCTGTATATGTTTAGCCGCAGGTCGCGGTCGGAGGCAAAATAAATGTTTTTGCCATACCAAACAGGCCATTGGTCGCTGCCGGCAAAGTGGGTGAGCTGCTCGGACGAGCTGTTTTTCAAGTCGTAAATCCAGAGTTCAGTAGCACGCCCTCCCTTGTAGCGTTTCCAGGTGCGAAATTCGCGGTCAACGGGTGTAAAGGCAAGTTTCGTAGCATCGGGCGAGAGGCTGGCAAAACCACCGTTTACGATTTCGAGTTCTTTTTCGAAACCGCCATCGAGGCTAACGAGGTAATAATTGCCGTTGCGATCGCCAAAAGCCGTGCGGTTGGCACGAATGAGTATTTGTTTGCTGTCGGGCGTCCAGTCGAGCACCACGTTGTCGTAACCGCCGCGCGGGGGCATTATGCCTACCGAGTTATAAAAGGTTAGTTGCCGGGCTTCGCCACCCCCGGCAGGCATTACCCAAACCTGGCGGCTTCCCGAATATTCTGCCGAAAATGCAATCCATTTGCCATCGGGCGAAATCTTTGGGAAAAGCTCCAGCCCTTCGTGCGAAGTGAGTCGTTTGGCTTCGCCTCCCGATGAGGATACCGTCCAGATGTCGCCGGCATAAACAAAAGCAATCTGGTTTCCATTGATATCGGGATACCTTAGCAGGCGGGCATCGTCCATTGCCCTTAGCTGCATCGCCGAAAACAGCCCCACCAGGATAAGAGCCATGTGTAAGTGAAATGTTTTCATAAGCTTAATGTGAAATGAAACAAACTTGGTTAAGGCGTTAAATATACATCGAACTGCAGATATGGCAATTTATTTTCAGGAAAAGGTGTATAAAAACAAGTTAAGACAGAAAACGGCAGCGCCTAAAGCCATTCCTTTTTGCCAAAGTATCGCAAAGCCCCCAAATGAGCTTGGAAACAAAAAAGAGGCGAAACCGCTGCGGCTTTGCCTCTTTTTTTGAAAGCTGAATAGCTTACGAACAACCTCCTTTAGCTTTGATGGTTACCGTTGTTGGCTGATCGGCGGCCGGAGCTGCACCTTTGTTGGTTTTAAAAAAGCGGGCGTAGTCGTAATCTGCTTTTTCGTTTTTCCGGAATGCGTTGTTGGGATTGATGCCTTTGACAAAAAATTGCCGGTTTGTTTCCAAATCGTTGGCCACAGCCCTCAGATTATCAAATCCTTTTGCAGTAAGAAGCTGCATGGCCAGGAGCGCTTGTGCTTCGGTTTCGCCAAAAATCAACACTTCGTGATCCTTTGGGAGAAGTTTCAGTTTTTTTTTGTCTAAAAGTTCGGCAAAAGGAATAATCAGTTTATGGGTAAAGGGGAGATCGGCCTGTTCAATTTTGCCGGTGATAATGAGTGCGGTATAATTTTCGCCGGCCAGCCCTGCAAGTTGATTGGGCAAAACCAAAGCCTGCGGACCGGTGATTTTTTGCAGCACCGCATCGTTCGAAACTCGATACGATGGAGCCATCCACCATTGCCCAAGGAGAACTATACCAATTACAGCCACAAAAAGGATAGCTGCGTTGTTGAGTTTTTTATCGTTTATACTTTCCATGTTTCAATTATTTTTTTGGTTAGCATCCGCCTTTTTTGCCTTTTGGCGGGATAATATCAACGAGTGTGGTAACAGGCGTTCCTTTGCTTGTGATTTTCTCGGCAGCTTCGCCGGTTTTAAAGGCTTTGGCGGCTCTTTCGCGAAAACGGATATCGTGCAAATGATAGTTGTCGCCCTTTGCCGGCCCCGGTTTTTCGATAAATAACTGGCTAAAAAATCCGTTCAACCCGTCTTTAAGTACGTAGATGTTTGCGTATCCGTGGCGGCGCAGCAGCATCCGGGCCTGGTCGGCATCGGTTGAGGAGTGGCTGTAAAGCACTACTTTTTTGTCGGTTTTTTCGATTAGTTTTTCTGCCTTTGCACTCAGGATTTCGCCAAGCGGGATGTTTACTGCTCCGGGCAGGCTAAAGCGGTTAAAGTCGTTCGCACCGCGCACATCGAGCAGCAGCAGATCGTTTTCGCCCTCGTGGAGGAGCTTATAGGCTGCTTCGTCAAACTTTACATAGTATTTGCCTTCGGCCGCTTCGTTGAGCAGGGTTTGCGCATCGGTTTCAAACCATTTGGAGCGGGCTTGCTGTGGAAGGAAAAGGTTGAGCGTAACTAATCCTAACAAAAGGAAAAACGGCAGGGTGTACGAAGGATGGAAAAGCCCCTTGTAGGAGGGTTTTATGCCGTTTACATTGTCTTCTATCTTTTTGGTAATTACAAATGCGGCCAAAGCGATAAGCCCGAAGATAAACATGAAGGTGTTTCGCGATAATCCAAAGGCGTCGTAAACAACGATATCGCCCAAATTACTTGCGGTATAGAGCGGTTTAAAGGTTTCGTAGAAAGTGCCGAAAAAGAAGATTCCGGCCAAGATTCCGACCAGAAAAAACATGGCATCTATCTTTCCGATTATAGCTCCGGCCACACTCGTGCCCGGACAATAACCTCCCAAAATAAATCCAAAACCCATAATCACACCGCCCACAATGGCTGATTTGAGGAAGGTAGGATTGATATAAAGCATATCGTAATCAACCCAGCCCATATAGTTGAAGAGCAATAGGCCGATAGCTGCGGTTACGGCAGCCGTAAAAAACACGCGCAGCACCACAAAATCGTAGCCGTAAAACACACCGGCCAGCT
>CAYYDS010000094.1:0-3829 GCA_964470665.1 uncultured Lentimicrobiaceae bacterium | reverse complement strand
CACAAAAGCAAAAAACAGGCTCAGTTCGGGGTTGATAAGTTCTTGTGGAATAAAGGGTCCCATAGTCGTTTGGCGATTAGTTTATCCAAAGTTTTCTAAAGAAATAAGCAATGGCATATCCTGTTCCAAAGATGGCCATTGTGGTAATAAATCCTGCACTCGAGAGTACGGCCATGCCGCTTAAGGCAGCGCCGCTTGTGCATCCGCGTCCAAATTGTGAGCCTAATCCAAAAAGGAAACCCCCGGCAACGGCAAAAATAAGCCGTGCGCTATTGCTGATGCGCGGGCCTTTGTCAATTTTAAAACCAACCCTGCCCGACATAAATCCGGAGAAAAACGCGCCGGCTATGGCGCCAAGCGTAAGGTAAACCAGCCAATTTCGCATCGGACGGTCGTCGCCGGTTTCAAAATAAGAAGCGTAAAAATCGTTCGCCTTGGCATAATTAGGCGAAATATTGCCTACCGTTTCGATCACTACGCTTTTGGCTGCGCCGCTTGCTCCGAGCCCGCGCCCGGTAATGACGAAAGAGGCCAACAAAACCAAACCCAACAAAAAACCTGCCAGGTAAGGGTTCATATAAGCTTTAGGTTTATGTTCCATAACTTTAAAAATTAACAGCCGCCTTTAGCAGCCTTGGTTATTACAATGCCGCCGGCAGGTTTGGCGCCCTGGCCGGCTTCTAATGGAAAATCGCCGGCTTGTTTTGCATCCCACACCCGCGATGCGGTAATTGGTGTGTTAAATAGTGTTTTATACATAAAACTGCTGGCTCCGTAGTAAACCGAGTGGGCATTGTAGCCGAGCATTCTGAGCAAAGCCACAAGCTCTGCAGCACTGTGGCCGGTTAAAGAATAAAAAGCAATCGCTTTATCGTTCGGAAGTGCGCTAAGTGCGTCCTCGCTTAGCCACAAACTGTTTGGCTCGCATGGCATTGCCCCGGGCAAATGGCCTGCTTTGAGGTAGATATCGGCCGGAACAAGGCTTAAAAGGTAATATTGATCCGGTTTTTTCAGTATTTCCTTAAAATCAAGCAAAAAAGCGGGGCTGTCCTTCGATAAAAGCTGTGAAGCCCGAAGGCGTGCAACATCAAATGCGTTAGATCCGCCCGTTGTAAGCTGCGGACGCGGATGGTTGAACCGGTCTTTTGAGCGCGCATCCAGTTCTAATTTACCGCTTAATGTGTCACTAATTGCTGCATCCCAGCCTGTTAGGGCTAATTTTTTATTCCATGCACTCATTCCGTATTTCAGAAAATATACATTGTTGTATCCAATTAGCCTCATCAAAGCCGCAGCATAGGCCGCATTTTGGCCGCGGGCATCAACGATTATAATTTTTTCGAAAGCAGAGGGTTGAATGGATGATTCGAAAAACGAAACCAGCTCATCGGCACCGAGGTTTACAGCGGCAGCGATATGGCCGGCAGCAAAAAGTTCGCTGTTGCGGATGTCGAGCACTAAAATGTTTTTATCGGCTAATTTATTGATTTCAAGGGGGTTTATTGCTATGGATGTGCTGTCGGAAAACAAAAATGCTCCGGTTTGACTTATGTATTCAGCCAGCGTTTCAGCTTCATCTGCAAGGCCTTGCCGCTGCTCGTCGTTCTGCTTTGCGGTAGGGCTGCACGAGCTAAAACTCGCCAGCAGGAAAGCCGAAAACAACCAAAAACCAAATACAAGGCCGCTGCTAAAGGGATTTTTAAAGTGTTTCATCTGACTGTTCTTTTTGGGTTTCATCCGCTTCATTTTCGGTTTCATCAAGTTCTTCCCAGCCGGTAATCATTGCTTTAAGATTGCTGGTTATCGTATGCCCGGTTGTGATCAGATAGAGGTGCACAAGCACAAAAGACATCACAACAAATGCTCCGGCAGTGTGTATTAGAGCGATAATTTCCAGGTTGTCAACATTGATAACTTCGATATTGCTCCCTTGTGGATAGCGGTAAAAGATGTAAAACAGGCCCGAAACTACCATAACCGGAATCACCAATATATTCAGGCCTAAATAAACCAAACGTTGCAGGGGGTTGAGTTTGCTAAGCAAGGTCTTTTTTGTTGGATGGGGAGCGTTTTTAAAAATCCCCAACAGGTAAAACTCGGCCTGTGCCTTTAAGTTTTTGGTGGTGGGGATGTATTGCTTCCATTCTCCTGTGGTGATGTGCCAGAAAATTGAAAATACAATGAGGATGATAAAACCCCAGGCTGCTTTGTTGTGCAGGTCAACAGCTGTTTCGAAGCCAAAGATGTGGTATGAGTTGTGTATTTCGAAACCGGTTACGGCCAATACAAAAATCAGGAGCGCCTGATTCCAATGCCAGAACCTTTCGAAACCTTTATAGACATATGCTTTTTTATGCTTATTCATGGTGGATACATTTTAGGGTTATTGAGCTGTTTGCCGGCGGCGAGCGCTTACGATACGAATACTGGCGTGCACTGCAATGCCAATGGCCGATGCGACGAGAACAAGTTTTCCACCCATATCGAGCCAGTCGTTTCGGTCGCGGCCCGGCATGTAAAAGCCGGTTAGGTTGGCTAAACGGCCATCGTTTCGGGTGTGGCATTCGGCACAGCTAACGGCTTGCGAAGCTTGCGAAACCATGTGATTGACAGGCAGGTAAAACTCGGTTGGAATAAAACCATATTTTCCGCTATACGGCAGGCCAACGTATGCCATGCCTTTTTCAAATGCGGGCTGCCACTCCAAATCAACCCAAAGGGCCCCCTGGCCTTCTTCTTTGTCCCAGAGTTTTGCCTGAATCAGGGTTAAATTTTCGGTGTCGTAGGGTTGTTTGCCGCGATGCACCTTAATTGGGTAAATTTTGGAGTTGCGGTCGCGGTATTCGCCAAATAGGGTGTTGATTTTTACAAAAGCCTGAGTGGTGTCTATTTTATCGGTAATCAGGTGATGATCAGCCGTGCCGTTAAACCAGGCGTATTCGGGTTTTACGTTTTTCTTCCAAATGAAATCACCTTTTATGGAGAGATAGGTGTCGTTGCCCAACGAATCGGTGATGGCAAAGCCTTTTCCGTCTTTTTTCTGCGTAGCTGTGCTCCAGTCCCAATCCGATTTTGTGGCGTTTACTTTGGCATATACCGGAATATGGCAGGTTTGGCAAGCTACTTTGATGGAGTGTTCGTTGAGGATTGATTTTTTGTGCGGAAAACTGCTGTGGCAATCATCGCACCTCAGGCGGTTGTCGTTCGACGACGAAATGCCGTAATGCCGGCCCTTGAGCACGTGGTTTTCGGCAGTGTGGCAATCCACGCAGTTCATATGCGATCCGTCAACGCCCATATGCACATCCACATTGCGGCCGGCTGTGAGCAGGCCAAGCTCCAGATCCCCGTGTTTCACGTTGTTGCCTCCTCCGCCTAAGAAGTGGCAGTTGCCGCAATTTTCGCTTTTTGGCAAGCCCATACTTCCAAGAATAGCCTTGAAATCAGGGCCGTCTTTGCCCATCTCGGGATAGCCGGCTGCACCTGTTGCCTTGGCGTAAGTGCCTGTGTTGTCGTGACATACAACGCAGTCAATGTTGTAAGGGTTGTCGAAATCAAAGTTCTTATCGCTCCAGCCATAACCGGCATGGCATTTCATACAACTTTCCTCGTTTGATTGTACCCCTGTACAAAAGTTGTTCAACAGATTTTTTTTGCCCAGATAGGTTACACCGCGCCCGGGGATATAGGCCTCGCGCTCCCACTTGAAGTGCGAGCTGTGTAAAAGTTCATTTCCCCTTTCGGTGTGGCACGAAAGGCAGGCGGCCGTAATTTCGTGCGGATTTTTGAAGTCTTTCTGCAAGGCTTCCATCTTGCTGTGATCGGCTCC
>CAYYDS010000093.1:6028-10084 GCA_964470665.1 uncultured Lentimicrobiaceae bacterium | reverse complement strand
TACCAAAGTGCCATGACTTTGCCCCGGAATTTGAGCGCTATACATCTCGGGCCCGTATAAGTTTGTCATATTTACTTCCACATAAGCGCCTCCATCTGTTGCATAATGGAGCTTCACGCTGGCTAGGCCGTCAGGCGCAACTACCTTAGCCAAAACACTCACGGTCTCTCCGGCTAAAGGCGTTTCGGGCTGAATGCTCAGCTCGCTGATTGATGGGGCTTCTTTTGGCTTTTCCTCTTTTTTACAGCTGCTAAATGCTGCAATCAAAAGAAGAATGATAATCAGTTTTTTATTCATTTTATATGGTTTTAAGTAGTGATTTTGAGCTAATTGAAAGTTCAAATTGCGGTTAAAATTTTGTTTTCAACGAAGTAAAAATTCTAACGGAATATGCAGCCTTCCGGCCCAGGCTCTTTCGCTGTGATCAGCGCCTATATCCTTCACGGTTAGCCAGTTTTGACCTTCGGTATAGCCACCTTTTTGCATTATTTTGTCCATTTCAATTTGATGAACCTCATAAGGCTCGTCAATGGTTTTGGTGCCAAAATCGAAATAAAGGCGATGGCTGTCGGGATCCGGAAGATGTTGCTCGAGCCAGCCAATAAAGGCTTTGGAGAAAGCCGGGTTTTCATCGCGCAACGAAAGCGGCCAATGGGTGCTCATACAGCCGGCCATGCCAAAAACAGCAGGATAGGCAGCTATGGCATAGGCCGAAATCAAGCCACCCATGCTCGATCCCATGATGGCCGTATCCGATTTGCCCGAAAGGGTGTGGTAGTGTGAATCAATATAAGGCTTCAGCTCGCTTACAATAAATTTCAGGTAATTGTCGCTTAATGGCTGAAAATCATTTTGCTCGTGTTCTTTATACAGTTGCGATTTCAAATGCCCGGGCAAAAGCATAAATGCCGGCATTGGAAGGTATTCCTGATAGCGCAAAGGCGTATTCCAGATGCCTATAACTATTGTAGGTTTTATACGTTTTCGAAAAATGAGGGGTTGCAGGGCCATGTCAACTGCCCAGCTTTGCCGGTTGAAACCCATCGCGGGGTTGAACAGGTTTTGACCATCGTGCATATAAAGCACTCTGTAGGCTTGCAAAGGATTGTATTGTTCAGGAAGCCAAATGTCAATCCGTCGGGCGTTTACAAACTGCGATGGAAACGATGAAATACTTTGAATGCTGCCGTATTGCGGGTACGATTTCTTTTGGCTGTTGATTATTTTCATGCGTAAGCTAAACTGCTGATAAAGTGTTACCTGCTATTCAGAAAATCGGCAAATTATTTTATTTACCGGCTTTGCCTTCGATAAAACGGCCTTCCTTATAGAGAAGGTATGCAAAGGTAGCTTTTTTTCGGGAAGGTATTATCAGCAAGGAAATCTGTTTGAGATACATTTGTATCGCGCGGCTGGCGCGCGTCTCCAGACGCGTGCCCCGCGCGTCTCCTAGACGCGTGCCCCGCGCGTTTTCAGTCGCGTGCCTCCGCGCGTTTTCAGACGCGTACCTCCGCGCGTGCCGGTTGTGCCAGGTTTTGTGGTTGATAGTTATGGGTTAATCACAATTTTTTTGTTGAATCTCAAGCCATTATTATTTATGTATTGCAAAATATACACAGCTGATTTGAAGGCCGATATATCTATGGTTTCCATTGTTTTGCCGGCAACAGATTGCTCGAAAATGAGCTGGCCTTTTGAATCGAGGATGCGTAGTTGGTTGATTTCCTGATTAAGTTCAACATTTATTGCATTTGTTGCCGGTATGGGAAAGGCTTTCAGCAGAGATGTGTTTTGCTCCTCAATTCCAACTGTTGTAACGTTGAATAAAACCGGAACAGTGTGAAGGTGATTCTGCGGATCATTATTTAAAAGGAGGATGTTGGCGTTATAAGTGCCCGGATCCAGTTCTTTTGCGTCAAATTTAACCAAAACAGTCTGCGTGTTTCCAGGCTCGACCACAGCTTCCCTCTGGCTGATTGTCAACCAGTTGTATCCAAGATCATTGCGGATATGTGCACGTATGTTCCAATTGCAATTCAATCCATAGTCGCTTATATGCACCCAGCTAATTTCTCCATCAAAACTGAGCCAGTCGCCATCAGGATGTTTTGGCCCGGCATCTACGCCTATCGGATACTTGCCTTCTTCATGAATGCCAAAAAAGCCCACCCAAATATCATTGCCGTCTAATTCAATCGGATTGTCCAATACGATATGATTCCAGCTTTTGATAATTGGATTGAAGGCCTGCTTTACCAGTAATGCGCCGGGCGAAGTGGTTGTGCCGGCACCCCATATTCTTAGAAGTGTTGCATTCATTGGTTCTTTGATGTATAAGTCCACACTTTCTAATTTATAACCCGCATAAATTGTTGTTATTTCGGCCGAAAAGCGGGCCGCAGCGGAAATGCCTCCGCCTAAAGCAAGTCCTACTGAGCTCTTGTTATTGCCATCGTAATGAAGGATAACTTCCTCGCGATTTGCTGTTGTGGATTTTGTGCTGCCCAAAAAATCCATTGTTAAACCCTTGTTTCCGTCATTTTTCAATACGGTATCATTTTGATTTTTGAGTATTTCTAAGCTTTCGTTCGGACTTTTATCGGCCATTATGAGCCGGGTTCGATGATCGGGAAGGGTTTTTTTGCCCTCTGGAACGGGAGCATGGCTATAGGCGCCCGCGTTTCCATATTGTATAATAGAGCTCCAATAAAGTGCTGATTCTCCGTTGTTTTCGATTGTTAATTGCCGTTCGTCAGTGCCATTGGTCTCAACTAAACTTACAAAGCTATCCGGATTTACAGCAATGTTTGGGTTGTTGTTAATGGGCAAATTTGAAATAAAAACATCATCAATGCACCAATAATAGCCCCACGAACCGGTATAATTCCACTTAAACCGCACATTATTTTTCCCGGCAAGCGACTCAATTTTTTGGCTCAATCGTGAAGGATTGGGAGTAGTAGCAGTCCAACTATTCACTAATATCCAGCTCTGACCCCCATCAATCGAATAATAAAAGTTTGCCGAGCTGCCATCATAGGCCCTAAAATAGTGATTGAAACTGATGTAAACATCTATATAGTTGCTAAAGTCGAATGCAGGCGAAATAAGATCAGCGTCCTGGCTATTATTTGCACCCAGTTTATCGCTGTTTATGAAGGCATAATTACCGGTTGTTCCTTTCAGCAATCCGGGCGCTGTTCCAAATTCCCAAAACTGTATCTTGCCGGTATTATCTTGCATAAACCAACATTCCGGTAGCGACGATTCATCATTAAAATCTTGCGCGTAAGGCAGGCTCGAAAAGGTCGAACATTGTGTATGTGCCTGTCTTTGGCGGCCGCTCGAGTATTTGTATTCATCGTTATATGAAAACGCTTTGTAGTAATAATGTGTGCTTTCTGCCAAACCTGTGTGTATAAATCCGGTGTCATCTCCTTGATAAATCACTGTGCCGCCTCCTGTTATGGTTTGGCCAATTGTGTAGTTCTGGCCATCCTTAGGCTCTCCAAAAATGCCCTCATTTGCATAAACCAATAGCACATTGTTTTCGGCTAAGCTTGTGTCCCAACTTAATGCTATTTCGGATGCAGAAAGAGCTTGCGCAGCAAATGAACCCGGGTTGAGAACTTCGTGAAACAGGTAATTTTCAGTTTCAACTATGGCGTTATGTGCATTTAATCGCCCGCTTCCGAGCCTGCCGGTATAATAGAAGGGATTGAATTCATAGTGATCATCCGCGCTGATTTTTAATAATTCTGCAAGCTCAAAGTTGGTCAATTGCCCGTAGGCATAAGACAGGATAAGTGCGGCTGTGCCGGAAACGTGCGGGCAGGCCATAGAGGTGCCTTGATAAAAAGCGTAATTATTTGAAGTGATGGTGCTCAAAACTCCTCTGGAGTTTATTGAATTGGTTTCTCCTCCGGGAGCTGAAATATCTACCCAGGTGTCGTAGTTGGAATACCACGATTTTTCGTCTTTGTTGTTGGTTGCGGCCACGGCAAATGCCCCCGTGTAGCAAGCCGGATACCATTGCCCGGAAGAGTTGTCATTACC
>CAYYDS010000093.1:0-6018 GCA_964470665.1 uncultured Lentimicrobiaceae bacterium | reverse complement strand
ATTACCAGCAGCAAAAATGGTTATACCACCGTTTAAAGCAGCGCCGCCACCATTTACGTTAAAATAATCTATGGCATCAAGTATAGCCTGGTCATACACATCAGCTTCATAATACCCCCAGCTGTTTTGCGAAATGGCGGCGCCATTGTCAGCTGCATAAATAGGTGCTAAATGAAATCCATCCTGATCCTCATCATTAAAAACCTGACAGCTCATCAGGCGTACGCCATCGCCGGAGCCGGTTCCGCCGGCTATGCCCGAAACTCCGATGCCGTTGTTATTTGTTGCTGCAATTGTTCCGGCCACGTGAGTGGCGTGATCGCCGGGTATAACCGTACTGTTATTGTCAACAAAATTGTATCCGATCTCGCTCCACATATTTGCTGCCAAATCAGGATGCGTATATTGGATTCCTTCATCAATAACGGCAACGATTACATTGCTGTTTCCGGCTTCTATTGCCCATGCTTCGGGCAGGTCAATATCGCAATTTTCCGTTCCGTTATACTGACCCGTATTGTTAAAATGCCACTGTTCGTAAAAGCGGGGATCATTTGGGGTCCAGGCTAAAAAAATTGCTGTTTTCCCCTTATCATCATTTATACCTTGAACATTATTAATCCGATATTTTTTGTAAACAGGCTCGGCAAGCTCAATTTCGGCCAATTTTTGATATGTACCTGCCATTTCAACAATATCTGCATCCTCTTCGAGTTCGAGCTTTACCCATAAATGCAGCCCCCATGCCTTATGTCGGTCGGTAAAAATTGATTTTAACGCGGGCGATAAAAAGTAGGAGCGGGCTGACCTAACCCGATATTTGCTGTTAAGCTCATCAACCGCTGCAATGCCAATGGTGGAGGTGTGGCCTTTTTGACTGTTTTGGATAAACTGCTCGATTGCTTCCGATTGATCGGCTTTAAATTTTAGGATTAAAAGATTGGTTTCATAAGCATCGGTTGGTACATTAAGTAAGTTGATCGCCGGACGTTCGCCACGTTTTACAAGATAATTTTGCGGGATTTGAGAATGGCCTGTTGCGAAAAAGGCTGAAAAAAAAATGAGAAGAAATAATTTCCCGAAAAATCCATTCCCAAAGTTGTTTTTAGATTTGGAAAATGGCTGAGCGCCTTTCCAGTTTAAGAAAGAGGGCTTCGAATTGAAGAAAAAGAAAGAATCCTTTTCATTTTTAAATGTAGCTGTTTTCATTTGAATCGTTTTTAATGCGTAAAAAAAGAGTTATTGAGTTTTATTTTGGCTTTGAAACCGGCACAATAAAATTGTAAAATAAGCATGTTAAAAAACAGGCTGCAATTGTATAAATATGTGATTTTTAATTTCTTGTAAAACTTAGCTTGAGAAACAAGCAAAAGAAGTTCAGACAATTTTATCGCGCAAAGCGATAACTACGGCCTCTCTGCCGCAATTTACATGCAATTTTGTGTAAATGTTTTTGATGTGAGCCTGAACGGTTGATAGGCTGATAAACAGGGCTTCAGCAATCATTTTATAGCTGTATCCCTTCACTAAAAGATGCAATACATCTTGCTCGCGTGCCGATAATTCGTATTTGTTTTTTGGCCGAAATGATAAGAGTACTTTGCGTGCAATGGATGGTGATAATGGCGCTCCGCCATGTATGGCCTCGTTTAAGGCTTTGAGCAATTGCAAATAAGAGGTGGTTTTAAGCAAATAGCCATTTGCGCCGGCGCAAAGACTATCGAAAAGACGCTTATCGTCTTCGAAAACCGTAAACATGATTATGATCGTTTCGGGCCTGCTTTCTTTAATAATGCGTAATCCTTCAATGCCATTTACCTTTGGCATATCAATATCCATAATTATAATATCCGGCACCAACCGATTTACGATTTCGGCGGCATTTTCACAATTCTCAAAGTCGCCAACCACTGTGTATTCATCTGTGCCACTGAGTAATACCTTCAATGAATTTCTCAAAGCGGGGTTGTCATCAAAAATTGCAATGCGTTTAACCATTGTTGTATTCAACTTTGTGTTTTTTAGCTCTCATGAAAGGCAAAATCCGATATTATGAAAGTGTAAATGTGATCAGATAATTGCGTTTTGTCTATAGCATAATTATGGGATTTTTGCATCTAAACTTATTTTTGTTCCTTGGCCGGGAGCGCTTTGAATGATTAAGTGCCAATGCTGCTTGTTTGCCCGTATCTGCATGTATTTCAATCCGTTATAATGCGAAAGCGATTCATAATTAAAACCTTTTCCGTCGTCCTCAACAATTAATGAAAAAATATTTTTGTGCACGCTAACGCTTATGCTCACACTTTTTGCCTCCGAATGATTGACAATATTATGCACTGTTTCTTTAAAAATGGCAAAAAGATCGCGGCGTTCTTCCATATTAAATTTCACGTTGTGCAGTTCGGCAATGGATGCCTTTACTTTTATGTTTTTTGCATCCAAAGGACTGGTTGCAAAATGCAGCATACGCGGCATTGCTTCCTCCAGCGAATCGTTGTCGGGGTTAATATTCCAAACAATTTCGCGAATGCTTTGAAGTGTTGATTCGCTTTCGTTCTGAATTCGCTCGATCCAGAGGTTGCTTTGATCCAAATTTGATTGCTCCTGATTGATTATCTGACACATAAGCCCAATATTTGTGAGGCTCGACCCAACTTCGTCATGCAGCTCGTGCGATATGTGCATTCGCAAAGCTTCGAGTTTTTTCAACTGCTGCAATCTAAACCAATACCATCCGTAAATGGCTCCAAAAACAAAAAACGAACTTAATAAAAAGAACCACGTTGTTAAATAAAAGGGTTTATGGATCACAAATTCAAGCGTATCGGTATAAGGGCTCCAGCCTTCTTCGCCCATCGCAATTCTTACGCTAAGGGTGTATCGGCCATAGCCTAATTTTACAAAGTTTAGCTGGCGTTGTTTCCCAAGATCAATCCAGGCTGTATCTTCACCGCCCAGCCGGTATGCATACCTGTTTTCGCCGCCATTGGTTAGATTAATGCCTGTAAATGACAAAGATATGGAGTTCGTTTTTGAAGAAAAGGTGATGAATCTCTTTTCAGGCAAACGTATGGTTTCTCCATTTACAACAAGTTTTGTAAATCGGGCTTTTATTGGTTTTTTTGTTGTTGAAAGGGCCGAAGGAGAAAAATACATCAATTTGCCTACTGTTCCGGCATAAATGATATCTTTATCCGTATCGTAAAACATATTGGCAGAGAAAACATATGGCGTTTTTCCCATCGGATAGTGATTTACAAATTGCTCGGTTTCGGGGTTAAACGATGATATTCCATTTGTGGTTGAGAGCCACAATAACCCCTGATTATCAATTGCTAAACTGAAAATAGAGCTTGTGTTTAAACCCTTTGCCAGCCCAAAACTTTTCACCCGATAATCCTGTGTGTTGAAACAAACCAGGCCAACCGACTGAATTCCGTACCAGATCAAATTTTTTTCGGCGATATACAGCAGATTACTTAAAGGTACATTGTCGTAATCCTGAAATTGCAGGAGGTTTTTTCTCTCAAAAGATTGATCATTCCTGTTCCATTTTGTTAGGTTAACCGACCCGCTATTCGAAAACCAGATGTTTTTATCCTTGTCTTCGATTGCCGAAAAAGTATAAGGACTTACTTTAGAATCACTTACAAGAAAATGTTTGTCAAATTTCCGGTTTTGCATATCAAACCTGAGTATTCCTCCGGCATAGCCTAAGCCAATCCA
This sequence comes from uncultured Lentimicrobiaceae bacterium, assembly GCA_964470665.1. Classification (GTDB taxonomy): domain Bacteria; phylum Bacteroidota; class Bacteroidia; order Bacteroidales; family F082; genus JALNZU01. Next base: position 2,289 of record CAYYDS010000093.1, on the reverse strand, counting down.
TACAAATCCCTCACTGTCAGTATATTGCATCGTAATTGCAAAGGCATCCAATTCGGGTATATGCGCTTGTTTTAGCCTTCCGTATTTCTTGTCTTGCTTATTAAACCAAAACAATCCGCTTTGCGTTCCTACCCAAACGGTATCGCCCAAATCTTGCCTGAAATTCCACACTATATTTTCAAATAATGCAGTTGTGGCAAACTTAAAATGGCTGTATTCATCTGCTGTTTGATCCCATATGTAAAAGCCTTCGCCATGCGTTGCGATAAACATTTGGTTGTCAATTTTTAGAAAATTTGTTATTTCGTAAGCCGAAACCGGGTCGTTTGGTTTTTGTTTCGGCTCTTTTATTACAAACAGTTGATTATTCCCCGACGACTTCAAAATTCCTTTTGAAAAAGTTAAAGCCCAGAAATTCTTTTCGTTATCTTGCTTGATACCATTGAGTGTGAACTCCGGCAAAATGAGTTTGTAATCCGAAACAAGAGAAAGCTTATCTCCTTGTTGATTTAATTTTACCCAAAAAAAACCATTATTTTCATAAATGAGCGCCATCCATCCATCTTTCAAACTGTGGATACTCCGAATGAAGCTCGAAAACCTGTCGGTGCTGTGCGGCAAACTTATTGAGGCTTTTTTATCGCTAAATTCGTCAATCACATGAAGCATATTATCCTGATAATCAATATACGCAAAAAAGCGATCAAAAACTTGAAAAAGAGTGCCGACATTTTGGTTTTTTAAGAAATTCCATTTCGAAAGCTGCATTACATCGCGCATTCCGTCATTTTTGCTCCAAATGTATAATTTCGAATTCAACGAAAAAAGAACTTCGCCTGATGCAAGCGGCAGAATTTTGGTAACAAACCTATATTGTGCATTCTCCATTTGTTCGATTTGGCGCTCTGCCAAAAACTCTTCTCTGATCCTGAAGTTTTTATCAAAACAATACACACTCGATGGTGTTCCGGCCCACAGATTACCTTCAAAATCTTGTTCTAAATAAAGAATGTGGTTGTCGTAAGTTTGCCAGGCAGGATTTTCTCTTTTCAGTGGAAATTCCAACCTTTTGAAACTGAAATCGTTCGTGTTTAGCACACAAAGGCCTTTGCGGGTAGCTATAACAATTTGGAAAGTATCAATGCAAATGAGCCGGTAAATAGTATTGTCGGGCAAGGAATTATCATCGGTTCCGGCAAAATACTTTTCAACATCGGTGCCATCAAACTGATTTAGCCCGTTTGTGGTTGCAATCCATAAAAAACCATTATTGTCTTGCGTAAAATCGTTAATATTATTGCTGCTCAGGCCGTCTTCGGTCAGCAGCAATTCATAATCGTCAAACGAATGTTGCGCTTGCAATAAAGTGCTGCCCGCAACAATAAATGCGCATAAAAACCACCGTATGCAGCAAAGCTTCATCATCCATATTCTTTTGACAATCAGGGCAAATGTAAGTAAAAAAAAATGTGCGAAACGCAATACGTTACATGAGGATCAAACCAAAATTTGCCCAAAAACGAAGTTAACGCTCAAAAATGCGAGGTTTCATCAGCTTGAACAAAAATGTGCTCGATCCTTCTTTTTCAACCTTTAAGTTTTTTTTAACAGCGCGTGGCCGAGTTTTGCATTCATTTATTTTCTGCATTACATACCCTTTGATCAATTCAATTGTTTTTTTGCAGGCGATCGGACACAATTGCAATTCAAGAAAAAAGCGAAAGCCGTTTCTGCGGGCAGAGTAGGAGCATAGGAGGTTTAAAACATCAGGAGCAGCAAGTTTTTCAGGCTTTTTTGTATTTTTGCCTTTCACCGGCTTCGGAAAAATCGAGGTTCAAACCCTTTGCAATGGCAGTGTGTCATCTTTCCCGGGGTCAAATATTTTCGCTTAGTTTTTTATGCTATGAAACGTTTGTTGTTGTTTGTTTTACTGTTTTTTTTGGCTGTTTTGGGTCATGCGCAGAAAGGAATTGACAAATTGCCTTACCGCAACCCCATTGATTTGCCGCTCTATCTTTCAGCTACTTTTGCCGAGCTTCGGGCCGACCATTTTCATTCGGGCATTGATTTGCGCACCGGAGGTGCAGAGGGCCATCCGGTTTATGCCATAGCCGATGGCTTTGTGAGCCGTGTTGCCGTTTCGCCTGTTGGTTTTGGCAAAGCCATTTACATTGATCATCCTTCAACCGGCCACACCTCTGTTTATGCGCATCTGCGAAATTTTAATGCGCCAATCGCGCGCTGGGTAAAAGAACGGCAGTATGAAAAAGAGAGTTTTGCCCTAAATAT
>CAYYDS010000092.1:5014-10251 GCA_964470665.1 uncultured Lentimicrobiaceae bacterium | reverse complement strand
AGTTACCTGCAACGGATATCGCTTGCCTTTGCCTTCGAGCTTGAGCAAATCGTCGGCCTTATTGAGGTCGAGCTCGTCAGACAAGTGAATTTCACCTTTTAACACATAGCTGTCCGGCGAGGTGGAACTCATTTCGAGGGCCACATTTTTGAGTTCAAAAGAGAGAGGAAGCGCCAGTAAATCAAAGCGAAATATATGAAAATCAGCGGGAACATCCATCATTTTGTTCAAAAAAACACTGAGGTGTATGCGCGTGTTGAATGGCCACTTTTTGTCGGGGATAAACTGAATGCTGCGTTCATCGAGCCAATAAGTTTTCCCGGGTATTTCGGGCGAAAGGCTTATGAGTTTATCTTTTGCTTCAGTGCCGGGTTCGGCAGCTATACGGCTTTCGGAAGTGAGCGAAATGATGATGGGCGAATAGCCATGAAGCTGACCCTGGCTGTAACTTGCCACATATGCAGCAAACTCAGCCTGATCTGGAGTTTTGCCATGATTGCATGATGTGATCAAGGCACAAATCATCAGTAGGGTGGAAAGAAAACAAGTGATTTTTTTCATGACGTTGGGCTTTTTACAAAATTACGCTTTCCTTAGCATTTTCCCTCTTTATTAACAAATAACTTTTTTCTGTCCTTAGGTTGAAAAGAATATTGTTGTGATAACATATTTTATTCATTTTATTTTACTTTTGGTGGAGAAATGTATATACATATCAACAACAAAACAATGCTTTAATCATGAAAAAACTCTTTTTAATCCTTTTCGCTTTAATTGGTTTTCGTTTTGCCCTTTTGGCACAGTGGAGCAATAATCCGGCCGAAAACCTTCGCCTAACCGATATGCCCGGCGAGCAGGTGATTCCAAAAATTCGCAAGGCTCCCAATGGCGACTATTATTTGGGCTATTTTTCTCTTGAAAACGGAAATTACAATGTTCGCCTTCAGCGTTTTGATGCTAATGGAAATAAACTCTGGGCAAACGACGGCATTTTGGTAAGCAGCCACCCCTCGATGTCCTGGCTCACCGACTGGGATATGGCCGTTGACCACGAAAACCATGCGGTTCTCACTTGGCAAGACATTCGCGCAAACGAAAACAACAACATTGTTGCATACCGTATTGCTCCAAACGGCGATTTTGTTTGGGGCCCCGATGGCATCATGCTATCAAACAGCAGCGCTTTTAACGTTGCGCCTACCATTACCATTACAGCTGCCAACAATGCAGTAATCGCGTGGATGGCCGACGACGTTATGATTAGGCAAAAGCTAAATGCGGCCGGGCAAAAGCTTTGGGGCGAAAATGGCATTGCCATGAGTGGAACTGCCCGCTATACCTGGCCGCAAATGATGCCTGTTGGCAACGACGAGGTGCTGATGAAATATTACGAAGACAGCGGCCCATCCTGGGCGCCAACCCGAAACCTCATGCTTCAGCGGTTTGATGCAAACGGGCAGCCGGCCTGGGCTAATGCCACCGTAGTATGCAATTCGGGCAGCATCACCGCATGGACGCAAATTTTACCTTTCGAAAGCGATGGCAATGATGGCTGCATAATAGCCTGGCACGATTATCGCCTAAATGGCAACATTGCTTCGGGCTGGGTGCAACACATCAATAGCAGCGGCCAGGCAATGTTTCCCGTAAATGGCACTAAAATTTCGGAAACCGATAATTTCAACAAATTTTATCTGCAAGCCGTATTTTTGCCCAATACCGGCAATACTTATGTGTTTTGGAGCGAAGTAACCGACGATCAGAATTTTTATGGCATTTTTGCGCAAAGATTTAATGCCTCCGGCGAGCGGCTTTGGGGCGATTCGGGCAAGGCGATCATGCCGGTAAGCAGCCAAGTGGTTGAGCCATCTTTCTTGTTTGCGACCGGCGATGATGTGATTCTGGGATACGAACTGTTTATAGGCGCAATACAAACCACGCTTCATGCCAGGCGATACAATGCTGCCGGAGAGGCTGTCTGGAGTCCCGAAGAAGTAACCATCGCCTCGACAGTATCGGCAAAGGTACACCCTGATTTTTCGAAATTTGCTAACAATCAATGGGTTATTGTTTGGGAAGACGACCGCAATAGCGATGTTGATCTTTTTGGCCAAAACCTGCGCCCCGATGGCAGCCTTGGAGCCGGCGGGCCAATGGGAACGCTTAGCGTGCAAGTAAATATCGAGGGCAATTTGGTGAGCCCAGAGCAGGCTAACATTCAGATTGACAGTCAGATAATCCATCCAGATCCTTTGGGTTTAGCGCTTATTCAACTGCCCGAGGGCGTTTATACGGTTGGGGTTATGCTTCCTTATGCACAGCCTTTGACATTCGAAAACGTGCAGATCGTCGAAAATAATACAACAAATCTTATAGCCAATCTGTTGTGGCTCAGAGGCAATCTGCAAATCAGAGCCATAGACCAGTTTCAAGGCCCGGTGTATGAAGTAAGCTATTCGGTTGTTGGCCCCGAAAACACCTATTCCGGCCATATGAACTTTGGCACTGACACCTTGTTTAATGTCCCCTATGGAGTGTATCATGGCACTGCTACCTTTGGTTTTGATCAGAATGCTGAAGCTACAGCCGTTTTGGATAGCGAGCATTTCGAAATGGTGTTTGTTTTCATCCTTGGCGGCATCACCGAAAACAGCTCGATAAGTAAGCTTCGGGTAGAACCAAACCCCGCAACAATACAAAGCGTATTACATTTTGAATCGGGAAAAAGCAGTCGGGCGCAGCTTCAAATTTTCGACAAAGCAGGTCGCATTTTGGGAAGATCGAATATGGTGTTCCAAACGGGTGTAAACCGCATTAACCTGGCCAATTTGGTGGATGTTTCCGCCTTGCCAAACGGAATTTATTCGCTTGTTATACAGGCCGGAACACAAAAAAGCTTTGTAAAGTTAGCCATCGCAAAGTAAACGGATTAACTTTGCATTTAGCTGAATGTGTTACGCTTACATTTTAAGATTTTGCTTGCTCAAATTAAATTTCTCGGGATAGCGGGCCGAGGTGTGATGGATGTAAAAATCTTCGAGGATTTTTAGGTCTGCTTTGTAATCGCCCGAGGGGTGAAGCACCGGCCCAAAGCCTCCGGTTTTGTGATCATAATTGAGAAATCCCATCACAATAGGAACTTTTGCGCGGAGCGCGATATAATAAAACCCGCGTTTCCATTCCTTTACAAGTTTTCGTGTGCCTTCGGGGGCAATAACTACATTTAGCACATCGTAATGCGGAAACAATTCGGCCACTTGCTCTACTAAGTTGGTGCTTTTTCCGCGGTCAACCGCAATGCCACCCATTTTACGAACTAAAAAGCCAAGTGGATGCTGAAAAGCTTCTGTTTTGATTAAAAACTTTACGGGGACACCTGATGACCAATAGGTTAGTCTTCCGATTACAAAATCCCAGTTGCTGGTATGTGGTGCTGCAAGAATGACACATTTTTTTATGTCGGGCGGTATGTTTCCGATAATTTTCCAGCCCAATAGGCGCAGCATTAAACGAGAAAAGTGTTTCATCTACTGTTTTTATGCAAAAGTAAAAGTTTTTGAATTTTCGATTCATAAAATTAAAAAGCCCGTAGGCTAAAATGATTTACTACGGGCTTTAGGAGCTTAGTCAGCCGTTTTATTCCGTTTTTTCGGGGTATTGAACGACTTGCAAGAAATGATCGGGCCGCAAAAAGGTTTTGGCAATTTGTTTTAGCTGATCGCCTGTAACAGCTTCAACTTTCTTTTTATACTCTTCGAAGCTGAGCAGCGGCTCGATGTTTTGGATGGAGTTTTCGATTGCATTGAGCCAAAAGCGGTTGAGCTTGTCGTTGCTTTCTCTTTCCCTTATGGAAGTTTCTTTTACTTTGGTAAGGTCGTCAGCAGAGGGGCCAAACTGAATCAAGTGGTTCATCTGGTCGAAAACAATGGCTGTTAGGGTGTCCACCAAAGCCGGATTGGTGCTCCAGTTAATATTGAGTCTGTATTTGGGCTCGGGAAGGCGCACCAGGTTCAGGCCGGCCTGAACGCCATAAACACCGCCGATTTCTTCGCGCATATTTTCGCGGAGTTTTATGCTGTAAGCTTTGTTGAGCAGCCCCATCAGCAGGTTATTATCAGCTTTATAGTCGTAGTCTTCCTGGAAACGGACGGCTACCAAGCTTTTATATTCTGTTCCGGCCTGAATATGGGTGATTGTTTTGCCTTCGGGGAAACAGCTTTCGCGTTTTTTCCACTGCAAGGGCTTGCCCGTTGGCAGATTGCCTAAATATTTTGTCAGCAAATCTAAATGTTCGGCCAAACTGATGTTTCCCGTAAATACAAAAGTGAAATTGCTTGCATCGGCAAAAAGTTTGTCATAAATGCCGTACATGGTTTCGGCTTTTAGCTGTTCCATTTCTTTTTCGCCCGGAATGACGATTGTGCGCGGGCTGTTGCAGCTTGCCATTTTACTTAAGGTATCATAAAAAACAGCTTGCGGATTGGAACGCATAAAGCGGAAACGGTTGACAAGCTGCGAGTTGAATGCTTCGAAAGCAGTCTGGTCGCGGCGGGCAGGTTCAAAGTATAGGTAGATAAGTTGCAAGAGGGTTTCAAGGTCTTTAGGGCTGGCGCTTCCACGCAGCCCTTGGCTCAGCTCATCAATATATGGCCTAACATTAAGGTTCTGCCCGCTAAGCTTTTTCTGAAGATCGGTGCTGCTAAACTTGCCAATGCCGCTTTGTTCAACAAGGCTAATGGTGTTTTGTGCGGCATAAATCTGGTTGTTTTCGATGAGTGAATGGCCGCCTGCACCAAATGCGCTGAAAAGGATCTCGTCGTTTTTAAAATCGGTGGTTTTGATAACCACTTTCACGCCATTGGCTAAAGTTAAGGTTTCGATGCCTAAGTTTTTGTCTATCTTGCTATCTTTCAGCTTTGTAGGTTTTAAAACTTTATCTAAAAGAGGAGCTTCTGTAAAGCTGTCAACATAAGCTTCTGTTTTGCTTTGCTTGGCTTCGTCAATAAGTTTGAGCACATCAGCCTTTTCGGGAATGATAATGCCTTCTTTTTGAGGCGCCGTAACCACAACCACCATATTGTCATCGGTAACCCATTTGGCGGCTAATTGGTTCATCTCGTCGAGATTGATCAGGGGCAATAATTCACGGGTTATTTCCAGCTCGTTGTCAATGCCCGGCATGGGCTCGTTGCTTAGAAAGTGATTTGTATATTCTCTAACAAAACTTGACGATGGGG
>CAYYDS010000092.1:0-5004 GCA_964470665.1 uncultured Lentimicrobiaceae bacterium | reverse complement strand
AGCAGCATTTTCTTTTGCCTTTCGAGTTCGGTAGCAGTAAATCCGTGCTGTTTCACGCGCTCATTTTCAATGATTAAGGTTTTAATCGCAGCGGGTATTTGGTTTTCTTTCACGCCGGCCGCTGATGTATAGGCATCAATTGCGCGCCCAATGAAGCCGCCGTAATAGGAATATGCATATAGAAATGGCGATTCGGGCTTACGGTTGAGCTCGTTGAGGCGGGCAATGATCATGCCCGAATAAATGTTTTGCATCAGCGAGGTTTTATAGTCTGACAGGCTGTTGGTTTCCGTGCGAGGGTGTTTATACAAAATCATGACCGAGCTACCTGTAGCTTCGGGATCGCTTTCGATAGCCACGAGTGTTTCTTTGTTTCCGGGGATGGTAAAGTTTTCGCGTATGCGTTCGTTTTCAGGGTTTTTAAGGTCGGCAAAATGACGGATAACCTGCTCTTCCATCTGTTTGAGGTCTAAGTCGCCCACCACCACAATGGCCTGAAGGTTTGGCCTGTACCAATCGCGATAGAACCGACGTATGGTTTCGTGTTCAAAGTTGTCAATGATTTCGATTAATCCGATAGGGAGTCTTTCGGCATATTTCGATCCGTTGAATATGGTGGGATAATATTTTTTTCTCATCCTGTCGTCGGCGCCCAGGCCCTGCCGCCATTCTTCGCGAATAACGCCACGCTCTTTGTCAATCTCTTCGCCTTCCATCGTAAGATGCTGCGCCCAGTCTTCCATTACTAAAAAGGCCGAATCAACCAATCCGGCTCGATCGGTCGGAAGCTGAAGCATATATACAGTTTCATCGAAACTGGTGTAGGCATTTAAATCGGCTCCAAAACGAACACCGGCTTTTTCCAAAAAGTCGATCAATGCGTTTTTCGAGAAATGTTTGGTGCCGTTAAAGGCCATATGTTCGGTAAAGTGAGCCAAACCTTGCTGATCGCTGTCTTCTAAGATCGATCCGGCGTTTACAACCAGGCGGAGTTCGAGGCGATTGGCCGGCATGGCGTTGTGACGCAAATAATAGGTCATGCCGTTGTCGAGCTTGCCAATTTTTACGTTAGGATCGAGTGGAATAGGGCGGTCGAGTGTGCCCTGCGAAAACAATTGGAAAACAAATAATAGCCCAATTCCGGTTAATAGTAAGAATCTTTTCATCTGAATAATGATTTAATTAAAAATAAGTCGGTTTTATTTCAATTTGGTAAAATGAATTCCTTGATGAGGTGTAGTTTTTCGGGGTGAACAAAAAAACAGTTGCGCACTCCGTCGTCGCTGCTGCGAATGATTGTTTCAACCGGTTTTAATCCGTTTTCAACATGATTGAAAAAAAGGTATCCGTGTGATTTCATCAACTGCTCCAGCTCGGTTTCAATGCTGTTAAAGAGTGTTTCGCAGATTATTACCGGCTTTTGTGTTTCAATTGTATTCGCAGCTTGCTGCAAAATAAGGTGTTCGGTGCCCTCGGTATCCATTTTTATGAGATCAACCTTGTCGCGATAGGTCGTAGCGTATTCATCCAATGTGCTTGATTTCACTTTTACTTCAACAAAGTTTTTATTGCCATAGCCTCCGGCGGCATTGCTTTCGCCGGCCAGATTGTGTTTCAGGTAGCGGTATTTTTTGTTTTTGATTTCGTAAAAAGTGAGATTGCCTTTTTTATTAGCCAAAGCGATGTCTTCTATTCTAATGTTATGAAAGTTGTTGATACTCACATTTTTACGAAAATAAAACAAAGGTCCGGAAGCAGGCTCGAAGCCTACGATTACGGCTTTCGGATTTTCGGACGAGGCCAGCAGCGAGTAGTAACCTATGTTGGCGCCTATATCGTAAAAACCCTCGATTTTTCGGATGAGCTTCACGAAAATAGCGCTGTATTCGAATTTCATGGCTCCGCCTTCCCAAAAAAGAAGATGGGTAAGATAATTGGTTTGATTTGTGTGAAGTTTTATGCGGCGGCCGGATCCATCGCACATGCGGATCATGCCCGAAGGAGGAATTTTTAGCGCGCACGGAAACAGTGAACTCACAAATTTATTGCACCACCTGATGAAGAAATTGAGCCATGGATGATAAATCAGGCGGTAAAGGAGCTGCTTCATAATGTGCTGATTGAACTGGAAATAAGGCAATAACGCCCCCTGTTGGCGCAAAAACCTATTTTTTTGCGAAGTTATTGAAAACAACGCAATGTTATCTAAAAAAAATTCAGCGCTTTTAGAATTGCGCTTTTTTTAGTCGTTTTCTTAAAACTTTTGTGGCGTTCAATGCGCGAGAATTAGCTTAAAAATTAAGGTTTTTGCGTCTCAATCAGATCTTCTTCCAGGCGTAAGTTGCTGATTATGAATTTCTGTCGTTCGGGTGTGTTTTTTCCCATATAATATTCAAGCATTTCGTTTATCGAAAGGTCGCGGCGCAAAATTACCGGGTCTAATCGCATGGCCGGGCCGATAAAATGCCTAAACTCATCGGGCGATATTTCACCTAAGCCTTTGAAACGGGTGATTTCAGGATTAGCACCTAATTTTTTCAATGCGGCTAAGCGTTCTTCTTCGGTATAGCAATAAAGGGTTTCTTTTTTGTTTCTTATCCTAAAGAGCGGAGTTTGAAGGATATAAACATGACCGCTTCGCACTAAATCGGGGTAAAACTGCAAGAAGAAGGTGAGCAAAAGCAGGCGGATGTGGCTTCCGTCAACATCGGCGTCGGTGGCAATCACAATATTGTTGTACCGAAGGCTTTCGATATTTTCATCAATATTTATTGCGGCCTGCAGCAGGTTGAATTCTTCATTTTCGTAAACTATTTTTTTTGTAAGGCCAAAGCTGTTCAAAGGCTTGCCTTTCAGGCTGAAAACAGCCTGCGTTTGCACATCGCGGCTTTTGGTGATGCTGCCCGAAGCCGAGTCGCCCTCGGTGATGAACAGCGTTGTTTCCAAGCGCTTTTCGTGGTTCGAGTTGAAGTGAATGCGGCAGTCGCGTAGTTTCTTGTTGTGAAGGCTCACTTTTTTTACACTTTCGCGGGCAAGTTTTTTGATGTTGGCCATATCTCTGCGTTCGCGTTCGCTTTGCAGGATTTTTCGGTGCAGCGCATCAGCAGTTTCGGGGTTCATGTGAAGGTAGTTATCCACATGTTTTTTAATGATTTCGCCAATATAGGTGCGGATGCTCCGGCCGTCGTGCTCCATAATTTGCGAACCTAATTTGGTCTTAGTCTGCGACTCAAACACAGGCTCTTCAACTTTGATGCTGATGGCGGCTATCAACGAGTTTCGGATATCTGAGGTGTCGTAATCTTTATTGTAAAACTCCCTGATTGTCTTTACGATAGCCTCGCGAAAAGCATTTTGATGGGTGCCGCCCTGCGAGGTGTGCTGCCCGTTTACAAAGCTGTAATATTCCTCGTTGTAGCTGTTGTTGGTGTGCGTAAAAGCGCATTCAAAGTCTTCATCGTGGATGTGAATGATTGGGTAAACCCTGTTTTCCGGATTGGAGATGTTGCGCTCGAGCAAATCGAGGAGTCCATTTTTGGCTATAAACTTTTGGCCGTTGTAATGCATCGTCAGTCCGTTGTTGAGAAAGGCGTAGTTCCACATCATTTCTTCAACATATTCAGGCAGATAGCGCGATTTTCCAAAAATTTCCTCATCGGGAATAAAGGTAGTAAGCACTCCTTGTTTATCATTGCTTTCGGCAATTTGTGCATCAAGCACCAGATCTCCTTTGCGGTATTCCACCAATTTCACTTTATTATCGCGAAACGACTGGGTTTTAAAATATTCCGACAGGGCATTTACCGCTTTGGTGCCCACCCCGTTGAGTCCCACCGATTTTTTAAACGCCTTCGATTCGTATTTTGCCCCGGTGTTGATGCGGCTCACGCAATCAATCACCTTGTTGAGCGGAATGCCGCGCCCGTAGTCGCGCACCGTTACCGTGTTTTCCTGTATTGAAATCTCAATATTGCGGCCATTGCCCATGATAAACTCGTCGATGCTGTTGTCAATAATTTCTTTCAACAGCACATAAATGCCATCGTCGTGCGAAGTGCCGTCGCCCAATTTGCCAATATACATGCCCGGACGTAGGCGGATGTGCTCTTTCCAGTCGAGCGTGCGAATATTATCTTCGGTGTAGTTTTCTGACATTCTTTAGCAGATGTGATTTTTTTTTACAAAAGTACATAAAAGCCGAAAAACAGAAGGCCTGCTTCAGGACTATGAAAGCAGATAAATGCGATTTATGGCTTTTTCGCTAAGGCCAAAACTTTCAGAAATTGTACTTTTGCAGTTGTAATATAAATGCAATTGGCCGATTTTTTTGAATGTGAAGGGAATGTTGTTTCGCGCTTTGTTGATGCTTTTTGCTGCTTTGCCTCTCCAATCGGCGGCGCAGCTTTTTGTGCCTTTTTCGAGCTTTGACAGCCTCATAAGGCAAAATCAAAGCCAATTGAATGCAAAATTGATTTTGGTAAACGAACGCGAAGACAATTTTGAAGCTCTTTTTTCGGGTGGCAGCAATCAATTGTTTCGTTTCAACCTGTATCCCCTCAAGCATTGCGGCAGTTTGCCCGGCAATGCCGATACCCTTAGGATGGGGGATAGCCTGACGGTTTTTCGGCTGCGCACCAATTTGCTTAGTTATTTGCAAATGCCCAATAGCCGTGCTTCGTGCTGTATTCAGCTCACGACTGATGCCCGGCTTGCCGATAGTATTTTGTTTGGCCTTATGCAACATTCGGGATTGATGGCCTTAGAAGCCCGTAAAGTGGAGTGGCCCGAACGAATTGCGGCACCCTGCCGGCTCGATGGCACCTTGCTCCGAACCCTTGTTTTGCCTTGTGAGATCGAGGGCTTTCACTCCGAAATACGAGTTACAATGCGCAACGACAGCCTTTTGCACGCATCGCTTCAAATGCTTGAAAATCAATATGGTGAAAACCCAAACTACATCGAAACCCCCGATGCCGTACTTACTTTCCGGCATGGCACAATTTG
>CAYYDS010000091.1:2267-10385 GCA_964470665.1 uncultured Lentimicrobiaceae bacterium | reverse complement strand
ACATTCAACAATGCCCAATCTATCCTTCAGGCCGAGATGAAGTTTGAGAAAATGCTCTGGTCGCGCCTGATTAATGTTGGCTTTTTTATGCTTTTTCTTTTTGCTAATCTCATCTTCAAGGCTGATATTCAAGTTATTCTATGGGCTTACCTCATCATTAGCCTGATCAGCTCGCTCACGGCAACTTTTTTCGGATGGGATGGTTTTCGGCACACTTTCACTTTTGATCGTTCAACAATACGCACGGTACTCAATTTTGGCAAATACACCACCGGAACTCTTATTGGCAGTAACCTTTTGCGAAGTTCCGATACCTTTATAATAGGTTTAAGTCCGTTTCTTGGAACACTCGGAGTTGCCTTATACTCCATCCCGCTGAGGCTCACCGAGATCATCGAAATACCGTTGAGGAGCTTCTCGGCTACAGCATTTCCCGAAATGTCGAAAGCCAGCATACAGAACGACCGCGAAGAGGTAAAAAGAATTTTTTACAGCAATGCCGGGGGCTTAACCTTGCTTATGATACCTCTGATGCTGATTTCATTCATTTTTGCCGAAGAACTTGTTACACTTTTAGGCGGCCACGATTACCGCGTTGCGGCCAACATTTTCAGAATGTTTTGCATTTATGGCTTAATTTTGCCCATTGACAGATTTATCGGAGTGGGTCTTGACAGCGTAAACCTGCCGCAAAAAAACTTTTACAAAGTATTTGTGATGGCACTTACCAATATAATAGGCGACTCTATTGCCGTTTTTGGAATCTCCTTTTTGTTAAAAGGATTTTCGTGGGGCGTACTTTTAACAATTGGCCTTGCACCCGACAATGCTTTTAGCCTCGCTCACGGCTTTACACTGCTGCGCACACTCGAAATGGTAGCTATCGTAACAATCATTCTTACCCTTGTAGGTATTGGATTAGGTTATTTTTATCTCAATAAAGAATTGCAATTAAGTAAAAGAGCTATATTTGTTGAGGGATTTAAGTTTATCAGGCAATTTTTTGCCATGTTGATTAAAAAACAAAGTTAAACCATCCGAAGCAATGTTTTCATCGTTAAAAAATAAGATCGGCTCCGAAAAATTGCATCATCCAATGATGCTGTTGCTGCTTGTACTTATTACGATAGCATTGGGATTGATCATTGCAAAAGGTGGTTTTTTGGTAGCGATGGCCTTGCTGATTCTTTTCCCCGCTATTATATACTTCAACCGTTTTCTCAACAATCCGCGCATCGGCATTTACTCGGTAATTATTTTAGGTTTCATTGCTATCGGCCTCACACGCTATGTACGCAACGTTCCTTTTGGGCTTACGGTTGACGGAATCCTTGTTTTAACCTATATAGCACTCTTTTTCAGGTATTTCTATGAAAAAGTTGAGTGGAATCAAATCAATCGCGATTTAGTATTTCTTTCGCTAGCCTGGTTTACTTTTAGCATATTGCAACTCTTTAACCCCGATGCGTTGAGCCGTACGGCATGGTTCTATGCCATGCGTGGCATTTCGCTTTATATGATGCTGCTTATCCCGCTGGCCTTCCTCATTTTCAATCGCTTGCGTTTTTTAATCATCTTCCTCTATCTCTGGGGTATTTTTTCCATTCTTGGCACACTTAAAGGCCTTCAGCAACTGTATATTGGCCCCGACTCGGCCGAGCAGTTCTGGCTCGATACCGTTGGTGCTGTAACCCACATCCTTTTTGGCGAACTCAGGGTTTTTTCTTTTTTCTCTGATGCCGGACAATTTGGAGCCGCACAGGGCGCAGCAGGTGTGGTGGGTTTGCTCGTTGCTACCAATATCAAAGGAAAACGACATAAAATCTTCTTTAGCATAATGAGTTTTTTTGGCCTATGGGGGATGATGATTTCCGGTACGCGCGGCGCCATGATTGTGCCCATGATAGGCGGTGCAACGTATATCTTGCTACGAAAAAATTTCAAGGCATTCTTTATAGGCGCTGCTGTTTTGGCGCTGGCATACGGCTTTTTTGCTCACACCTTTATCGGGCAAAGCAATGCTCAAATACGACGTATGCGTACGGCTTTTGTGCCCGAAGAAGATGAGTCGTATATCGTGCGTCTCGAAAACCGCAGAATACTTAGTGTCTATCTGTCAACACGGCCTTTTGGGGGCGGAATCGGGAGTGCCGGCGACTGGGGGAAACGCTTTTCGCCACAAGGATTTCTTTCACAGGTAGCTACCGACTCATGGTATGTGCAAATTTGGGCCGAACAAGGAATTATAGGACTGATTATTCACCTTTTCATTTTAAGCTATATTGTTTTGAAAGGTGGTTATATTCTCATGTTTAGGGTGCGATCGCCCGAACTTCGCGGGATGTTAGCAGCGCTCATGGCGGGTTTTACCGGAATTATGGGCGCCAGCTATGGCAACGGCGTATTGGGACAGATGCCAACCGGTATTCTCATTTATCTTAGCTGGGCATTTATTTTTATGGCTCAACAACTCGACAGGGAATACATCTACCTATCCGATACTAATTCAGACCCATGGTCCATTCATAATAAGACTTAAAAATGGAGTGGTTTGAGCCTGATCGCAGTAAGAATAATCACACTAGCCCTCAAGCCAACGAATGGCCTTTGGTATCGGTAATTACCGTTAATTATAACCAAAGCACCGTAACTTTAGAATTTTTAGAATCGTTGCGCCATTGCAGCTATCCAAATTTAGAAATATTTGTGGTTGACAATGGCTCTCCCGGCGACAACCCTATGATCATCAAAGAGCTGTATCCGGAGGTACACCTATGCCTTACGCATAAAAATTTGGGGTTTGCCGGCGGCAATAACGTAGCTTTATCGAAAGCAGCGGGCAAATACCTGCTTTTTATCAACAACGATACCGAAGTCGAAACCGGATTTTTAGAACCTTTGGTACAGCTGCTCGAAAACGAGCCCACGATTGGAATGGTAAGCCCAAAAATCCACTTTTTTCATCATCCGAAAATTTTTCAATTTGCCGGCTTTAGTCCAATAAGTAGGCTTACCATACGCAACAAAGCAATCGGTTTTGGCGAAAAAGACATCGGGCAATACGATTATACAGCCGAAACGGCCTCGATTTTCGGTGCGGCAATGTTGGTTCCGCGCAGGATTATTGAAGAAGTTGGACCAATGTCGGAAGTGTTTTTTTTGTATTACGAAGAGCACGACTGGGCAGAACATATAAAAAGGGCCGGCTACAAGATTTATTATTGCGGCGCATCTTTGGTAAGGCACAAAGAATCCATCTCGACGGTAAAAGAAAGCCCGTTTCAAATTTTTTACCTCAACCGCGGCAGGCTAATTTTTGCCAGACGAAACAGATTTGGCCTTACACAAGCTCTTTCGCTAACCTATATGATGGGATTTGCTATGCCCAAAAGCATACTTGTTTACCTTTTAAAAGGGCAAAAAGACCTTGCTAAAGCCGTTTGGAAAGTGATGCTGTGGAATATCCGCACTTCACAAAAAGAATTAACCCTTTAAAAAAACACACATTCGTTAACCTTAAATAAGAATGAGATATATCCTTTTTGCCATTGAGTTGTTGGAGCTTTTAGCGTTTATTTATCTTGCATTGGCAACGATATATGTTGTTGTATTTGGCCTGGCCTCGCTGTTTCCAATTCCGAAAAAGAAGAAAATTAGCGATAAACAACGAAAATTTGCAGTTCTCATCCCCGGCTATAAAGAAGACAATGTGATTGTTGGCGCCGCCGGCGATGCGGTTCATCAGAATTATCCGAAAGAACTTTTTGAGGTTATCGTAATAGCCGACTCCTTTCGGCCAGAAACTTTAGCAAAGTTGAGGGAGCTTCCTGTTCGTGTGGTTGAAGTGGTTTTTGAAATCAGTAAAAAATCTAAAGCCCTAAATAAATGCATGAGCATAATTGGCGATGATTACGACATAGCGATGATTTTGGATGCCGACAACATAATGGATAGCAATGTGTTAGCAAGGATTAATGATGCATTCAACCGGGGTTTTTTAGCTGTTCAGGGGCATCGAATGGCCAAAAACCACAACACCAGCATTGCCGTATTAGACGCCATTAGTGAAGAAATCAACAACAACCTTTTCCGTAAAGGCCATCGGGTGATAGGGCTTTCATCGGCTTTAATCGGTTCGGGCATGGGTATTGATTATGCCCTGTTTAAGAAAACCATGGCTACGGTTGACTCGGTTGGCGAAGACAAAGAAGTGGAAATTAAGCTGTTGAAAGAAGGCTATAAAATTGAATATCTTGAAGATGCATGGATATATGATGAAAAAACTTCGAAAAAAGACATCTTCATCAATCAACGTCGGCGCTGGCTCGCTGCACAAATTGAATTTTTTAAAAAATATTTTTTCAACGGCCTTTGGAATCTGCTTCGACACGGAAATATTGATTATTTTGATAAAGTAATCCAAATGTTATTGCCTCCACGAATTTTATTGGTAGGTTTATTGTTTATTTTTAGCATCACACGGCTGATTATCACCTACTTACAGCCCAAACTGTATTTGCCTTTTGTGCCCGCTTCGTTTTGGCTGCTTACCTTTGCGCTCACCTTATTTGCCTTGTTGATAGCCCTGCCTTTGAAGTTTTACAACTTAAAAACCCTAAGAGCCCTATTTTCGCTACCTACCGGTTTTGTTCTGATGGCAAAGAGTTTGCTGCGCATAAAAGGGGCATCGAAACGATTTATTCACACCCCGCACGGGCATCACGGCGATGAGTGCCCGAAATCAAAATGAAGAAACGATGCGGCAAAGCAATAAATATCCCTTTGTTTCAATCATAACGGTAAACTACAACCAGCCCGCTGTTACTTGTGCGCTTATTGCTTCGCTACATCAGATTAGTTATCCAAATTTTGAAATCATCGTAATTGACAATGCTTCGCCAACCGATAGCCCAAAGATCATCAAAGAACGATTTCCGAATGTTATTCTTGTTGAAAACCCCATAAACTATGGCTTTGCTGCCGGCAACAACTACGGCTTGATGCGTGCCAGGGGCGAATATGTTTTGCTGATAAACAACGATATTGAAGTTCCCCGCAACTTTTTGGAACCCTTGGTCGAAAAACTGCAAAACAACCCGGAAATAGGCGCTGTAAGCCCAAAAATTAAATATTATTATCAACCCGACACCATTCAATATGCCGGTTATACGCCCATGAACTATCTGACCATGAGGAACTTTGCAATTGGTCATGGCGAAAAGGACCGGGGGCAATACGACGAAGATCGCGAAACCTTTTATGCCCACGGTGCGGCCATGCTCGTGCCTATCGAAGTGGTAAAGAAAGTGGGGCTGATGTCGTATATCTTTTTCCTTTATTATGAAGAGGCCGATTGGTGCGAACGCATTAAAAAAGCAGGCTACAAAATCTTTTACGTTCACAACAGTTTTGTACTTCATAAAGAATCGGTTAGCACCGGAAAGATGAGCAAGCTGAAAATATACTACCTCAACCGAAACCGGCTTATTTTCATGCGTCGCAACGTAAACGGGAGCCTCTTTTACAAAGGTTTAGCCTATCAATTGTTTGTTGCCATTCCGAAAAATACCTTTAATTTTTTGCGTAAAGGAAATTTTGCTTCTTTCAAATCCTATTACAAAGCCATTGGATGGCATTTGCTCCATCTGTTCGATCCCATTATTTACGAAAACCCAAGCTTGTAATGATGCTGAAAATAATTATCGAGATCGCCTTTTGGATAGAAATCGCACTGTTAACCTATATGGGATCTACGGCCGTTTATCTTTTATTCTTTTCGGCAGCGTCCTTATTTCCCTATAAAAGAAAATACCCCGAAACAGATAACCATAGCCGCATTGCCGTTTTAATACCCTGCTATCAGGAAGATGAGGTGATCATAGACGTAGCCCGCGAAGCGCTTAACCAGCAATATCCCGCTGATAAATACGACATCATCATTATTGCAGACAATTTCGAAAAAAGCACCATCGAAGAATTGGAAAAGCTACCGATCACGGTTATGAATGTAAAATTCGAAATAAGCACCAAAACACGGGCTATCAATTACGCTTTGCGAAATTTGCCTGACAATGCGTATGATGCGGTTTGCATTTTGGATGCCGACAACATTATGGAGCCCGATTTCCTAAAGAAGATGAATTCGGCGCTAAGCCATGGATTTGTGGCAGTTCAGGGGCATAGGATAGCCAAAAATATCAACACTGATTTTGCGCTTTTAGACGCGATAAGCGAAGAAATAAACAACCGCGTATTTCGCAAAGGCCAGCGCGTTGTAGGTTTATCGTCAGCGCTTATTGGCTCGGCAATGGCTTTTCGTTACGATTTCTTTAAAAAAATGATGCAGGAGGTGGAAGTTGTGGGCGGCTTTGATAAAGAGCTGGAAATACGCCTTTTGCGCAACGGCCATCCCATTGAATATGTTGACGACGCGATCGTTTACGACGAAAAAGTGCAAAATGCCAAAGTATTCAGTCGCCAGCGCCGTCGGTGGCTTTCAGCTCAGATACATTATTTTGGCACCAGCTTTTTTCCGGCCTGCCGGGCCTTGATATGCAAAGGAAACATTGAATTTTTCAATAAAGCCATACAATATGTGCAGCTGCCGCGCATTTTATTATTCGGCATATTGGGTCTATTTGCTTTTGCTTCGCTAGTGATTGGTTTTCCCAAACTTAGCCTATGGTGGCTGATCTTCTGGCTAATCGCATCGCTTGCGCTGCTACTGGCTGTGCCCCGGCGTTTTTATATTCCGGAAACTTTGAAAGCACTCCTCTATTTACCGGTCGGCTTTGTCTTTATGTTCTTATCTTTGGTAAAAATAAAAGGTGCAAATAAAAATTTTATCCACACCAAACACACCTACAACGCATTTCAAATAAAACGTAAGCAGCAGTTCTATCAAAAAAAATGAGCTATGAAAATTGGAATTGAAGGACAACGGCTTTTCAGGCTAAAAAAGCATGGCATGGACATGGTAGCCCTTGAATTGATTCGGAATTTGCAGCAGATTGACACTGTAAATGAGTACTTTATCTTTGTTAAACCCGATGAAGACCGTGGATGTTTGCAAGAAACGCCAAATTTTCACATTGTTGAATTAGGCGGCGGCCCCTATCCAAGTTGGGAACAAATAGCTTTGCCAAAAGCCGCATCGCGCCACGGATGCCAAATCTTGCATTGCACCAGCAATACGGCTCCGGTGTTTAGCTCGATCCCGTTAGTGGTTACCCTTCACGATATTATTTACCTCGAAAGCATAAGCCTCTTTAAAAAAGGCGGCACTTGGTATCAAAAAACCGGCAATATGTATCGGCGCTATGTGGTGCCTCGTGTGGTGGAGCGAAGCAAAAAAATCATCACCGTATCCCATTTCGAAAAAAACCGCATCCGCGACTTCTTTGGATTTCCTGAAGAAGACCAGCGTTTGGTGGCAATTTACAACGGCGTTAGTGAACATTTTAAGCCAATAACCCAAACTCAAACCCTCGAAGAGGTTAAAAACAAATACCATTTGCCCGATCGTTACTTTTTCTTTCTGGGAAATACCGATCCGAAGAAAAATACCAAGGGCACCTTGCAAGCTTATGATCAATACCTGAAAAACGCTGCCGAACCAATAAAATTAGTGATGCTCGATTACGAGAAAAACGCGCTCAAAACCTTGCTTGACGAAATTGAAGCGCCCTACCTCAGCGAGCACATCCACCTTACGGGTTATGTGAAAAATACCGATCTGCCTGCAATCTATTCGCAAGCCGAGCTTTTTCTCTACCCCTCCTTGCGCGAAAGTTTTGGCATCCCCATGCTCGAAGCCATGCGTTGTGGGGTGCCGGTGATCACCTCCAACACATCGAGTATGCCCGAAGTATCAGGCGGAGCAGCAGCCATCGTTGACCCCTTTAAACCCGAAGAAATTACAGCAGCCGTGCAACGCTTGATGAGCGATAAGTTATATCGTAGCAACCTCATTAACAAGGGATTAGAACAATCAGCCCACTTTAGCTGGAAAAATATGGCCATAGAAGTGCTTAAATTGTATGAAAACCTAAATGACTGAGTTATTTTTGAATTCCCAAAACAGATAAGAAACATGATAAAAAACCGTGATTTCATTGT
>CAYYDS010000091.1:0-2257 GCA_964470665.1 uncultured Lentimicrobiaceae bacterium | reverse complement strand
CAGTCGGATTGGCAGTAATTGCATCAATCTGGCACAGGAAATTTCGCGACACAACCGCGTATTGTATGTAAATTATCCGCTCGACAGGCTTACAATGTGGCGCGAAAAGCACGACCCTCTGATTCAAAAACGAAAAAGAATTCTCAAAAATCAAGAGCCGGCGCTTATCCAAGTGGGCGAAAACATGTGGAACCTTTATCCGCAAACCATTTTGGAATCCATTAGTCAATTGCCATTCGATAATATTTTCGACTTACTGAACAAAGTAAACAACAAACGTTTTGCTGCAGAAATTAAAAAAGCCATTGACAAATTGGGCTTTTCCAATTATTTCATATTCAATGACAGCGATATGTTTAGGGGTTTTTATCTAAAAGAAATCCTGAAACCTGAGCTTTACATCTATTATACCCGCGACAATCTGGTAGCCGTTGATTTTTGGAAACGCCAAGGCATTCGCATTGAGGCTGCACTGATGAAAAAATCGGATATTGTAGTTGCTAACTCAACCTATTTAGCCGATCAGGCAAGGCGTTTCAATCCCCACTCCTACTATGTGGGGCAAGGTTGCGATGTGAGCATGTTTGATAAACGGCTGATTGACAAGCTTCCGGATGACATTGCCGACATCCCGAAACCCATCATCGGATATATCGGCGTTCTGTATGAGTTGCGTTTAGATATTGAGATTCTGCTTCATATTTCGAAAACACGTGCCGACTGGCAGCTTGTTTTGGTTGGCCCCGAAGACGAAGCATTTAAAAACAGTGCGCTCCACGGGCAAGAAAACGTTTGGTTTTTAGGCCCGAAAAAAATGGAAGAATTGCCTCAATACCTCATGGCTTTTGATGTAGCCATCAACCCGCAGAAACTAAACGAGGTTACCATTGGCAATTATCCAAGAAAAATTGACGAATATCTTGCCATGGGAAAACCAACCGTAGCCACCCGCACCAAAGCAATGGAAGTGTTTGAAGATTATACTTATTTGGCCGAAAGCAAAGAACAATATGTTGACATGGTTGAGCTTGCGCTAAGCGAAAACAGCGAAAATAAAGCAAAAGGCAGAGAAGTTTTTGCCCGCAGTCATACCTGGGAAAACAATGTAGCCAATATTTACGAGCGAATTATCGCACATTTGCAGCAACCTCAATAAGTATGTCACTCGCCGAAAAAATTAAAAGAAACCCTAGCCTTAAAAAGCTGATACTCTGGCTGTTGATGCCTTCAAATCAGGCAAGACCGCGGCTATGGGTAAAATGGTTTCTAAATCCTTTAAAACACCATAAAGGCAAAGGTGCGCTCATTAGGCGGCGAACACGAATGGATGTGATGCCCTTTAATAATTTCACTATAGGGAAAAAATCAACCATCGAAGATTTTTCTACCGTAAACAATGGGGTTGGCGATGTAGTAATTGGCGAACGCACACGTATCGGTTTGGGATGCACCCTCATTGGACCCGTAAAAATTGGAAATGACATCATGCTTGCGCAAAACATTGTGATTTCGGGGTTAAATCATGGATATGAGGATATAAACATCCCGCCAAGCTTGCAAGCCGTTGAAACAAAGCAAATTACAATTGAAGATAATGTTTGGATTGGCGCCAACTCGGTAATTACAGCAGGTGTTACAGTTGGAAAACAAAGCATTGTGGCTGCCGGAAGCGTTGTAACCAAAGATGTTCCTCCATATAGCATAGTAGCCGGAAATCCGGCCAAAATTCTTAAAAGTTATAATTTTTCTTCTTCAAAATGGGAACGACCTATCAATCAACCACACAATTTCCCAGAAAACAATTAAATCTTTATGAAAAAAATCTTTACCTATTTTCGTTATTTCGCCGACTTTCTTCAATATGGTCAAATACGTTTAGTTGTTGCTTCCGCTGTTTATATTCTTACCGGCAAATCTTTTGTCAGAACCCGCCTTTTCAGAGGAAAACTTGGATATTTCCTTCATCGCAAAGGAACACTCGATTTTCAATTTGGAAATTACGCCTACGAATGGAGCGTAAAACAAGTAATGTTGAAACATTACAAATCCTATAATGTGTTTTTCGATATCGGCGCCAATATTGGAACCTATACCATTATGCTGGCCGGAAAAGGCTTGCGCACTTATGCTTTTGAGCCAATATATTCCAACTTTAAAGCATTAAATGTCAATATTTTAATAAATAATCTTGAAAACAAGGCCACTGTCTATAATTTTGGACTTGGAAAAGAAGCCATACCGGCAAGTTTTGCCTTCG
>CAYYDS010000090.1:9976-10405 GCA_964470665.1 uncultured Lentimicrobiaceae bacterium | reverse complement strand
TCTGATACTTCTCACTTCTCTTTTTGTCGCTTTTACTTTGGAAAAGCTTGTGAAGTACCCGATCAATCAGCTAATCCCATCACCGAAAGAATTGAAGGTGGCGCTATTTATGCAAATGGATATGGAAATATTTTGATTGAGAATTCTTTTTTTACGAAAAATATGGCTTATAATGCGGGAGGAGCGATATGGGCAAACAACCTGCAATCCCTCACCATAAGGAATAGCTTTTTTTATAAAAACCGTGTTTTAATGTATGGGGGCGGACTTTGGGTAAACCTTGTGCCCAAAATTGTAATATCAAATAATACTTTCACCGCTAATAAAGCAATCAGATTTCATGAAAATGCCTGGGGGACTGCAATACATGGAGTAGGTGGTGCAATATATTTAGGCGCTAATACGATCAATTCAATTATTTCGGGAAAT
>CAYYDS010000090.1:8924-9966 GCA_964470665.1 uncultured Lentimicrobiaceae bacterium | reverse complement strand
AATACCTCCCCGAATGCCGCATTATATGAAACCAGTTATAAGTGTTCGGTATTCAATAATATCATAGTAAACAACAGAGGCCCGGGAATAGTAAATGGCCATAGCTTTTCTATATCTGCATATAGCAACAATACAATAGCGAATAACAAAGGGTTTTCTCATAATACGACAGGGATAATGTTTATTAGCAAAAATATCAAAATGCGAAACATGATTGTTTTTGGAAATAGAAGTGACGAAGACAAATACTGGGATCCTATTCAGGTTTATACACCTGATCCTATTATGGCCAATTTTTCCTACTCCTGCAATCCCGACGAAGCGATATATTATCAGGGGGTAGGCATCATTCACGACAATCCGCAATTTGTGAATCCCACTGCCGGCGCAGGCCCCGAATACGACGGTCTGGCTGCCGACTGGTCGCTTATGGACAGCTCACCCTGTGTAAATACCGGCGCACCCGACACCACAGGCCTAAACCTGCCACAGACCGACATCATGGGAAACCCGCGTATTTATGGCATACGTGTTGACATGGGCGCCATCGAAAACCAGATGGTGGTTGGCTTGCCCCAAAACCCCACAGTAAGCGCAAGGGTGCAGGTTAGCCCCAATCCCTTTGGACAAAGCTTTAAGGTTGTTTGGCCAGCCTTCCAAACGCTGAGCAGCATAAGCCTCTACAACCAAAACGGCATGCTCATCAGCCATTTGAGCGCCTTTGCCCACGAGCAATTGTTAGTGTACGACTTAGCCAGTCAACCCCCCGGCATTTATCTGATGCTAACGCGCTTTGCCGATGGCACCAGCGAAACAACTAAGTTGGTGAAATATTAAGCTGCACGAAAATGGATTTATCACCCTTATAATTTGCTGAATGATTTCAAAAGATATAAAAAGTTATATGGTTGATAATCAACATTTTTTCTTACATGCGCACCGGCTGGCACGCGGCTGGCGCGCGTCTCCAGACGCGTGCCCAGCGCACCGGCCGCGCTGGAATCATGGAATCGCGCGTCTGGAGGCACGCGTCTGGAGGCAC
>CAYYDS010000090.1:0-8914 GCA_964470665.1 uncultured Lentimicrobiaceae bacterium | reverse complement strand
GCCGCGTGCCCCTCGCGCCGGCCGGGCAGGGCATTTATCTTTTGAAAATCTCGGATGGAAGAACCCGGATTGTGAAGAAAGCGGTAAAACTCTAAATCCCTCGAAAGCCTATATTGAGCCTCTGTCATTTCACTTTTTTTAAATATTTTTTCAAACTATTATTTCGTACATTTGCGGTCTGAATGTAATTTTGCGGTTTGAGAAAACGTATATCCATCTTTTTTATCACGCTATCGGCTTTGCTCATGCTCGCCGTTTCGGTGGTGCCGCACCATCACCACGATGGATGGATTCATTTTTTGGGCAAAGACAACCCGCATCACCCTTGCGAGAGCAATTCGTCGCGGGCAAATGACAATCAGGGCGAGAGCAACAACACCGAAACCTGCGTTGTGCATGGCATTTTTGGCCTCGATCGCGCCCAACAGCACATCAAATATACCGCGCCCGTTACCTTTAAAGCCGAATTTTTTGCTTTCTTTGCTGCCGTAATTCCGCATTATTGGCAACTGGCAAAAACAGAATCTCTTGTCAAGTCGGGCTTCTGGAATTTTACGTTCTGTTATTCCTCGCCTTTTACACCACTTTTCAACGGCCTGCGCGCTCCTCCTGCTCATTTTTCTTAAGTTGTTGTTTTTTTAAAAAAAGCGCAATTTTTCTCTCCGGAAGTGAGAAATCCGGCCATTTGTAGCCTTTTTATTCCGTTTCCGGAAAAATAACGCCTCAAAACGGGGCTTCGGCTTAATTCGTCAAATTTATTTTAAGAAAAATGAGATCAATTCTATTATCCTTATTCGTTTTATCGGCTTTTTTGATGGTTCGCTGCAATTGGGCAGGCAATACGGTTTCCGGCGAAACGCATACCCACGCTGCAGGCAAAACGCACGATCACGACCACGATCATGAGCACGATCACGACCACGATCATGAGCACGATCACGATCACGATCATGACCACGACCATGATCACACCAACGAAATTGCTTTTAGCAAGGCTCAGGCCGAAGCTGCCGGCCTTCAAATAGAGATTATCGAGCCTGCTGCTTTCAATCAGGTGATAAAAACCAGCGGCCAGCTTTTATCCTCGCCTGGCGACGAAGTAAGTTTGGCTGCCACTGCAAATGGCATGATAACGTTTGCGCAAAGTGGCCTTACAATAGGCAAAGCCGTTCGGCCGGGCGAAACCTTAGCTGTTATTTCGGCACAGCGCCTGCCCGAAGGCGATCCCATTGCCAAAGCGCGTATTGCCCTCGAAATTGCAGAAAAAGATTTTCGGCGTGCCGAAGAATTGGTGAAAGACCAAATAATTTCGGTAAAAGACTTCGAACAGACGCGTTTGGCCTACGAAAATGCACGCACAGTTTATCAGGCACAGGCGCCCGAATCGGGCAAAAACGGGCTTAGGCTGAGTTCGCCCATTGGCGGTTTCGTAAAAAGCTTGCTGGTAAAGCAGGGCGACTATGTTTCGGTTGGACAAACCGTTGCAGTTATAGCACAAAACCAGAAACTGCAGCTTAAGGCCGACGTTCCTGAAAATCAGTTTCGAAACATTAAAAACTTCAGCAGCGCTCATTTTAAGCTTTCCTACGACCCCCATCTTTATAAGCTTTCCGAGCTTAACGGGCGTTTTCTTTCGGCAGCAAAAAGCACCGATGGCAGTTCGCCCTATATCCCGGTCATTTTTGAGTTAGACAATACGGCCGATTTCATCCCCGGAGCTTTTGCAGAAATCTTTTTGCTGTCGGCTCTTTCCGATCAGCTTATTTCTGTTCCGGTGTCGGCACTTACCGAAGAGCAAGGCTTGTATTTTGTGTATCTGCAGCTTAGCCCGGAAGAATTTAAAAAACAGGAGGTGCTGATTGGCCAAAGCGATGGCGACCGTGTAGAGGTGATTTCGGGCATCAAAAAAGGCGATAAGGTAGTAAGCCGGGGAGCTTATCAGGTGAAATTGGCTGCTTTATCGTCGGTCATTCCCGAAGGGCACAGCCATAGTCATTAACCCCCAATGCGCAAATAAAATGCTGAATAAAATTATCAAATTTTCGCTGAACAACCGCATTGTGGTGCTGATTTCGGCTGTTTTGCTCATGCTTATCGGCACCTACACGGCCTCGCATATGGAGGTGGACGTTTTTCCCGATCTGAATGCGCCTACCGTTGTGGTGATGACCGAGGCCGCCGGCATGGCCCCCGAAGAGGTTGAGCGCCTGGTTACTTTTCCGGTTGAAACGGCGCTCAATGGCGCTACAGGAGTAAGGCGCGTGCGCTCCTCATCCACCACCGGCTTTTCGATTGTATGGATTGAGTTTGACTGGGGAACCGACATTTATCGCGCCAGGCAGATCGTTTCGGAAAAATTAGTGGTGGTAAAAGATGCTCTCCCATCCAATGTGGGCATGCCAAGCTTGGGGCCACAATCGTCCATATTGGGCGAACTGATGATTATAGGCCTAACGGCCGATTCTACTTCGCTGCAAGATTTACGCACCTTGGCCGACTGGACGATACGCCCGCGGCTATTGGCAACCGGAGGCGTGGCACAGGTAGCTATTTTGGGCGGCGACATCAAAGAATACCAAATATTGCTCAAGCCCGAAAAGATGAAGCATTACAAGGTAGCGCTCGACGAAGTAATCGGCGCGGTTGATGGCATGAACCGAAATGCCTCGGGGGGCGTGCTTTATGAATATGGCAACGAATACATCATTCGCGGCCTGCTTTCGACTACCGACATCAATTTATTGGGCAAATCGCTTATTAAAACACAAAACAACCTGCCCATTCTGCTCGAAAATATTGCCGATGTGAAGGTTGGCGCTAAAACACCAAAATTGGGCACCGCTTCCGAACGCGGCAAGCCCGCCGTTTTGATTACCGTTACCAAACAATCGGCCACCAGCACATTGCAGCTTACCGAAAAACTGGATCAGGCTGTGGCCGAGCTTCGGCAGCTTATGCCTTCCGATGTGAAAATTTCATCCGATATTTTTCGCCAGGCGCGATTCATCGAAAGCTCGATCGGCAACATCCGGAAATCGCTCATCGAGGGCGGAATCTTTGTGGTTATCGTGCTGGCTATCTTTCTGATGAACGCAAGGACTACCCTCATTTCGTTGGTTGCCATTCCGCTTTCGTTGGTGTCTTCTATCCTTGCACTTAAATTTATTGGCCTCACAATCAACACTATGAGTTTGGGCGGCATGGCCATAGCCATCGGATCGCTGGTTGACGATGCCATTGTTGACGTGGAAAACGTATTTAAGCATCTGCGCGAAAACAGGCACAAGTCTCAAGAGGAACGAGAGAGCGTGATCCATGTCGTTTTTCATGCTTCCAAAGAGGTGCGCATGCCCATACTCAACTCAACGCTCATCATCGTGGTGAGTTTTGTGCCGCTCTTTTTCCTGTCGGGAATGGAAGGCAGAATGCTTGCTCCTCTTGGCATTGCTTTTATTGTGGCATTGTTTGCCTCAACCGTAGTTGCCCTCACCCTGACGCCCGTATTGTGCAGCTATCTTTTGGGTAAAGAAAAGAAAAACGGGAAGGCCGAGCGCGAGCCTTCAATTGTTTTAGGGCTTAAAACGCTCTATCAAAAGTCGCTTTTATGGGCGCTAAGGCATAAAAAGTGGGTGCTTGGCAGCACTTTAGCTGCTTTTGCAGCTTCGCTCATCTTTTTCTTTATGCTTGGCCGAAGCTTTTTGCCCTCGTTCAACGAAGGATCGTTTACGATAAACGTAAGCACTTTGCCCGGTATTTCGTTAGAAGGATCGGACGAAATTGGCCGAAAGGCTGAAGAAATCTTATTGAGCATTCCCGAAGTGCAAACGGTGGGCCGCAAAACCGGACGCGCCGAATTGGATGAGCATGCGCTGGGGGTAAACGTGTCGGAAATAGAAGCCCCCATTGTGCTGGCCAAACGTTCGAAAGAAGCGATCATGGATGAAATAAGGGA
This sequence comes from uncultured Lentimicrobiaceae bacterium, assembly GCA_964470665.1. GTDB lineage: Bacteria > Bacteroidota > Bacteroidia > Bacteroidales > F082 > JALNZU01. Next base: position 4,962 of record CAYYDS010000090.1, on the reverse strand, counting down.
AAAGATGAAGGTGCTGCCCGGCATCAACCTCGAAATAGGGCAACCCATCTCGCACCGCATTGATGCCATGCTTTCGGGAACACAAGCCAATATTGCCATAAAACTTTTTGGAACCGACCTCAACCATATGTTTAACCTCGGAAATCAGATAAAAAGCTTGATTTCGGAAGTTGAGGGCATTGCCGACCTCAACGTTGAACAACAGGTAGAACGCCCGCAGCTAAGCATCGCCCCAAAACGCGAGCTTCTTGCCAAATATGGTATTTCGCTGCCCGAGTTTTCCGAAATGATCCGCGTAATGCTGGCCGGCGAAACGGTTTCGGAAGTGGTGGAAGGCAACCGTATTTTCGACCTCACACTCAAGGTGGACAACGCCAGCCGCGATGGCATTGCACACATCCGAAACCTGATGGTGGATGCCGGAGGGCAAAAAGTTCCGTTGGAAAACATTGCCACCATCAGTTCAACTACAGGTCCTAATACCATAAACCGCGAAAATGTGGCACGCAAAATCGTTGTTTCGGCCAACGTTAGCGGCGGCGATCTCAGAGGAGCCATTAATGAAATCCAAAAGAGAATAAACAGCAACATTCAGCTTCCCGAAGGCTATCATATTGAATATGGAGGGCAGTTTGAGAGCGAGCAGGCAGCGTCGCGCACCTTGCTCATCGCCTCCATTTTTTCTATTTTGGCCATCTTTCTCCTGCTTTATAACCAGTTTCGCAGCACAACACAATCGCTGGTAATCCTGCTCAACCTGCCCTTGGCGCTCATCGGCGGAGTGTTTACCCTCTATTTCTCAGGCGGCCTGATAAGCATTCCGGCTATTATTGGTTTTATTTCGCTTTTCGGAATTGCAACACGAAATGGCATGTTATTGATTTCGCGCTACAACGACCTTATTGCCGAGGGATTTTCAACCGAGCAAAGCATACTTCAGGGCTCGCTCGATCGTTTAAACCCCATCCTTATGACGGCGCTCACTACTGCTTTGGCGCTTATTCCGCTGGCCTTGGGCGGAAGCCTGCCCGGCAACGAAATTCAAAGCCCAATGGCAAAAGTAATCCTGGGCGGGCTCCTTACATCTACCCTTCTCAACGGTTTTATTGTGCCGGTGGTTTACCTGCTCACCCACAAAATTGAGGCAAGAGAAAGCCATGCGTTATCCGAAACCAATTCAGAATAAAACCCTAAGCAGCTAAAAAATCATGAAAAAGACCATCATACTATTTCTTTTTGCAATTGCAGGCTTTGCATCTTTTGCTCAAACCGGATTCGATGCCGTGCTTAAGGCGATCGAAACGAACAATACCAGCCTGAAGGCGCTCAGGCAGAGCGCGGCTGCACAGAAACTTGAAAATAAAAGCGAAATATATCTTTCGGGGCCCGAATTGGGCTTTGCCTATTTATGGGGAAATCCGGCAATTGGCAGCAATCGAACCGATGTTAACATAACGCAATCGTTTGACATAGCGACACTTACGGGTTTTAAAAATCGTTTGGCCGGCAAAGAAAACCTTGCCCTCGACTGGCAATACGAAGCCGATCGCAAAGAAATTTTGCTTCAGGCAAAACGCTATTGCATTGATATGGTTTACCTCAACACCTCCATCAATGAGCTGAACAAACGCCTTGAATATGCCGGTGAAATGGAAAAAGCCTTTCAAAGACGACTTCAGGCCGGCGATGCCAACCTGCTGGAATACAACAATATTCTGCTCAATCGCATTGCTGTTCAAGGCGAGTTGGAGCGTGTCAAAACCGATCGTTTTGATCGAATAGCCCAACTCAAACTTTTAAACGGAGGCACCGAAATTAGCCTTAATGATACCGTTTACAATGAAGTTGCACTGCCCGACACTTTTGATTTATGGTATGCACACATTGCGCAAAAAAAACCGGAATTAACCTTAGCGCTGCAACAGAGCGAAATAAGCAAGGATGTGGTAAAACTAAATCGGCTAAGAAACCTACCCGCTATTTCGGCCGGATATATGAGCGAAAAAGTGGGCAGCGAACATTTTCAAGGGCTTGTGATGGGAGTTTCGATACCGCTTTGGGAAAATAAAAACCGGTTGGCTCGCGCCAAAGCCGGCGCTCTTGCCGCGCAGGCATGGCAAACCGACATAAGCCTTCAGGATTATTTGCAAACGCAAATTCAATATGACAAAGCCCTAAGACTTAAAACAATAGCCGACACCTATTCCAATGCGTTAAAAAATTTCAGCAATCTGGCGCTCTTAAAAAAAGCCTTGATGCTTGGCGAAATATCCGTTGTGGATTATTTTGCGGAACAAAGCGCTTACTACAATCTCATCAATCAGCTGTTTGAAGCAAAGCGCGACTACCAAAAAGCTGTTGCAGAGCTCTTTGCAGCCGAGTTATAGCTAATGCACACAAAATTTATTTTTGTGGCCAAAGCCATAAATGCCAGCATAAAAGCTGCCCTTGGCCGCGCTGCTTCCGCAGTGCCGCGCGGCCAGGAGCGCCTCACAGGGCGGGCGCGTACAAAAATATTGCATCCCCCACTTAATAAGCCTATTTTTGCATTTTTAAAATTTGCTTTTAATGAAAGAAGTTGTTCTTAGTGTCATCATACCGGCCTACAACGAAGAACGAAGCATAGAGCAAGTGCTCAAAAATGTTTTTAACAGCTTAGATAACAATAAAATAGATGCCGAAATCATTGTTGTTGACGATGCTTCGAAAGACCAAACCATTGCCAGGGCAGAGGCCTTTGGGCAGGCCGATACCCGTTTTCCGTTGCGCATTATCACATCCAATCCAAACAAGGGCAAAGGTTTTGTGATCCGTCAAGGTATCATGGCGGCTACGGGGCAGTATGTGTTGGTTCAGGATGCCGACCACGAATACGATCCGCGGGAATATCCCCGCCTGCTTGGCCCGGTGCTCGACGGCATGGCCGATGTGGTTTATGGTTCGCGCTTCATCGGCGGCAATCCGCATCGCATTCTGTTTTTCTGGCACTCCATTGGCAATAAGTTTCTTACTTCGCTCTCCAATGCCTTTACCAACCTCAATCTCACCGATATGGAGTCGGGTTATAAGCTGTTTAAACGCGAAATTATACAATCTATCTATCTGAAAGAGAATAGATTTGGCTTTGAACCCGAAGTAACGGCCAAGATAGCACGCGTAAAAAATATCCGCATTTACGAAGTGGGAATTTCGTATTACGGACGCACTTATGCCGAAGGCAAAAAAATAAACTGGAAAGACGGCTTCAGGGCTATCTGGTGTATCTTCAAATTTAATGTAACAGACAGGAAGACATTCAAATAAGAATGGTTGGTCCTTTGGTCGAAACTGTTTTAAAAGGTCACATAATCTTCCGGATTCACAGGCGATGAGTTGAGCCACAACTCGAAGTGCAGATGCGGGCCGCTCGAGAGTTCGCCCGTTTCGCCGATGATGGCAACCGGTTCGCCCGAGCGCACAAAATCGCCCTCGCCTTTCAGCAAAACCGAATTGTGTTTGTAAACCGTTACAAAACCTCCATTATGCTGAATTCCAATTACATAACCCATATCAACCGTCCAATTGGCAAACAGCACCGTTCCTTCGAGGGCTGCTTTGATGGCTTCGTTGCTTTTGGCCACCACATCCACGCCATAATGGCGTTGCGAAGGGCTAAACTTATTGGTAATGATGCCTTTAAGCGGTGTAAAAAAATTCGATACAGTATAAGCTCGTTTATAGGCTTCGGGTATCATGGCCGGATCGGTTTGCAGCGAATATTTCTCGGCTTCTTCAAATTCTGACCGCAACTTCAGCTCTTTTTCAGAATGCCTGAGTGTAATGGTGTCGTATGCCCCCGAAGCATGAGGCATCCCGCTTTTGGCCAACGACGCGCTATCGTCAGGAAAATCGCCCTCGCTGATGATCAGGCGCAAATTGTTTAAAAACAGATCCTTTTGCCGAAGCGTCATTTCAATCGAGTCGGCAGCTTGCTTTAGTTCATACACATCGCGTTTCAGATTGAGGTCGGTATATCCGGGTATGTATTCGCGCAGCGAGGTAAAGGCAATGAGGTAGCTGGTAACAAAAATAAGAAAAACGCTCAGGCTTGTAACCAGCACAAATACATTCATACGGCTTAGCTTGAAACTGAGTTTTTCTTCAAAAGTTTCGTCATGAAAAATTACAAGCCGGTATTTATGCCGCAGTTTGTGATACCACTTTTCTTCTTTTGCTTTCATTTGCTGGCTCTTTGAAAAAGCACCGCTACAAAAATAAGAAAACCCAATCTATCCGCGCCCAAGTTTTTTACCCTTTTGGCACAATTAGCATCTCTTAACAATCGTTTCCCGGATTTTGAAAAAGAGGGCACAGCCTCTAAAATCAAAATAGGCAATGCCATTTTGCATATGTTGGCCGATTTTCAATCGGAATGTTTACTTTTGCAAGCTGGGTATTTATAAGCAAATCACATAAAATATTTTGCCTGAAAGGGAGTTAATGATCTAAACGAATGCGCGTGCTTTTGCAAAGAAAACATTTTCTAAGACCTATTGTCCTTATTTCTATTTTGGCGCTGGCCTTTGGTTGTTCCACCAAAAAGAACACCTGGAGCAGGCGGGCATACCACAACCTTACCAGCCACTACAATGTATATTGGAATGGCAACGAAAGCATGAAAACCGGGGTTTCCGATCTGCGCAAAGCCGTGGCCGACGATTATTCAAAGGTCATCAGGCTTTACAACTACGGGCAAAAGAGCGAGGCGGCCAAAATTAACGGTGCCATGGAGCGCGCCATCGAAAAAGGCGCTATCGGAGTTCAAAAACACTCGATGGTTTTTGGCGGCAAAGAGCAGGTAAATTGGATTGACGACAGCTACCTGATGATGGGCAAAGCACACTTTTATAAAAAAGACCTCATTAGCGCGCGCCGCACCTTCGATTTTGTTGCCCAGCAATACAGCTACAACCCGACCAGCCT